>SFIQ01000046.1 GCA_004555265.1 Ruminococcus sp. | reverse complement strand
AGCAGTTTTTGCTTAGCACAATATCTCTTGTCCCGTTTTCTGTTTTTGTTGTCTCCCCGACAACCGGCGCATAATTTTGACCGTTGGTTACGGTTTTGTTGATGTGAATCACCATATTCTGCATATCAACATCTTGCAGTGTCAATGCGTTGATTTCACCCATACGCATACCGGTATACAACTCTATCAGCAGTTGCGTGCAAAAGTTTCGATTCGCATAAGAGGGGTCTTTCAGTTCGTGCATCAGCTCCTCGACAAGCGCTTTTTGCTCTGCAATGGATAATGCACGCACTTTTTTCGTGGGTACATAGCTCCTTGGCTTTTTGATGCCGCTTTCTTTGCAAAGGAAGTTCTTTTTCAACGCGCCGTTGTATACCGCCTGATTTAAGGCGGCTTTCAGCAGAATAAATGCTTTATCAATGACGGATTGGCTGTAATTTCGTAATGACGGCAAAAATCTTCGGAAATCATTTTCCGTCAACCTCCAAATCGGGCGCGTCGCTATCGGAGAACCGACAGCCTCGGCGCATTTTCGTATGACCTCTATGGAATAGCAGTTTCTTTGATAGGTGGAATAGATGATTTCGCCGTTTCTGTATTTATGGTAATTGGTGGATTTCATCAGGTCAATCACCGTGCTCTGATATAGATCCATGTCGGTGCACTCAGCCTTTGCACGCACCAATTCATCCAGTTTTTTCGAGCAAATATCGTAATCCGCATCGCTGACGGTATATGTTTTATATGCAATCGTGAGTTTGCCTTGCCATTTATGCAAACTTTTGTTGAAATACAGACTGCCTTGCCCGCGTTCTCTTCGCGCGGTACTGCCTTTTTTGTCTTTTTCGTTTTTGTGCGTATCACGTTTCATAGCCGGTCTCCTTTCTTAGAGGTTTACGCCGCTTCTTGATGCGGCTTGTGGGGTTTTGAAAAAAAGTCAACGAAAGCGTGGATTTCCACAACCATTTTCCTTGCCATATAGGTTGTCGGAAAATCCGTTCGGTGAAACAGTGCATAGACGGTTGACCGTCCAAGCCCTGTCAACGCCGCCACATCGTTCACCGTCAAAAAGCAAATATTGATGACTTTTCCCGAAGAACAAGTCACGGGCTCACACAGTTTGTCAAATACTCTTTTCCGCGTACTGTCAAATCCGAACCGTGCGTCTATCACATTCGGCGCTTACAAAACCTCTTCCTTGCGGCTGTGTGCCTGTTGCATATATTCCATCAGCGCGTGGACTTCCACCAAAAGCGTTTTTCCGAACGCAAAAGAGGGGAAGTCTTTCTGTGCAAAAGTACGCCGTGCGGATTGCTCCGAGCACTTTACCAATTCCATATAATCCTTTACCGTTAAAAAACAGGTATAGACAGTATGTCCGTACTCCGTTACGAACGGGTTGCAAAGCGGCTGACCGTCGCAAACAATTTCAGGCTCGCCGTTCGCGTTCCTTTGCAAATAACTGTAATCAGGTGTAACTCTTTTCGGCATTTTTCATGCCTCCTTTCATTTTTTTATCTGTCGGTGTTGGTTACATACATATATAGGCAAATTCTTTTGTTTTTTGCCCTTTTTCTGCAAAAATCGGCAACAAAAACTACGCGGGACAAATTGGACTTTCGTCTGTGTTCCACAAAGGAAAGTCTTTGAAACGCGCCTTTCTCTCTTGCGGCATATACCTGTCTCGTATATATGTGATATACGGGATTTGGTCGTCTGCAAGAAAGATTTTGGTATTCATAAAGTTCTTTCCGCGGCTGTTTTCCGATACGAGCAGTGCATAAGCCGTCTCGTATTGGTGAAACGAGCCTTCGGGCAAAACACAACAACCGCAATGCGTTTGATTTAATCGAAACGAAAGCGTCCCGTCATCGTCTAACAGTTGCACAATTCTGTCAAGCAGGCGGGAATAGTCCCCGTCGTTTACTAAAAAGTGTAAATTCAGCGGTGAAAATCCAAATGTATTTTCCACGATGGCACCCCGCGTACGAATATAGCCGTTGAATTCGTATTGATGCTGTCTCTGCTGTTTTGTCTGCCAAGACTTTCTGACGATTTCGGCAATTAACCCGTAACTGTCCGCGACGAAAACGGCTTTGCATTGCATTTCGGGCATTGTAATCCCTAGTGCACGGAGGGAATCTGCATACCGTTTTTGCATATACCACATCATATTTTTTTCTGTGGTTTCGTTAAAAACCTTGTTTTTATCGTACAAAAAGAAAAAGCAATACATTGTCCATCTGTTTTCCTGACTTTTTGTAATCAGTACAAAGGACATTGTACTTCCCTGCACCTGTTGTAAAGCCAACGGTTCATGAGAAGCCAGCTTTTCTTTTTCGTCCGGCGCAAAATACATGGCATATACATCGTTAACTGGGGTTTTGTCTTTCAGCCGATTGCGAAATTGGTAGAAAATAAGTCTCTCGTAATTTACTCTGTTGACGCGGTCCAGCGTGCTCGCACTTCTCACAGGTTTGCAAAAAGCATCCGGGGGAAAATAGCGCTGACAAATATGATACCCGTTTTGCGTCAATGCAAAAGAGTTTATTCCTTGCTTTTGAATTTTTTCCACATATCCGGCTCGAACCAATTTTTGCATGGCATCCTTTGTGCATTCAAAGGATTCTGCGCCGAAAATACGCTTTAATTGCGCATATCCCATTTGATTGTAAAAATACAAACAGCGTAAAATGTAATACGCGCGAGAATTTTTAATAATATTCATCTGTTTCACGCTCCATTAAATGAAAAATCGTCTGTCTTGAAAAACGAAACGGAACCATGAAAATTTCGGAATATTCCGCACCGTTTATAGAATGTTCACTGATACATACCGTTGTCACCAAAGACGAGTTATCCGATTCAAGATAATGCCGCTGGAGGACATCGGTAGCCAGTTTGATGGAAAGATTGTCATTGTCGATATAGCGAGTCGCGGCACGCGCGTAATGACAAACGAAAAATATTGTGCATTCCCGATAATGCGCCGGCAAATCATATTTTGCAGCAGCCGCACGCAAGCTTTCAAGATATTCCGTCGCGTTCTTCGCTTTCCGGTTTGCCGGAATAAGGGAAGTATGCATATACAGCATATCGTATTGTGAGATGTATTTGATTTGATGTACCATAGAGATCACCTCCTTTACTTTAAAATGTATCATACACAACAAAACCAATAAAAAAAGAGCCATACTTTCCCAAATCGGAAAAGATATGACTCTATGCGCTTTTGCTATTTTTAGGTATAAAAATAGCCCGTGCCAAACTTTAAGCACAAGCCTGTTATCAGTATTTGTTGTATATTTTTTAATAATTATTTATATATTTAACATATCATAAATTTCTGTTCTTGTCAATAGTTTTTTTAAAATTTTTTTGATTTTTTAAATATATCTATAACTGGGCATGAAGAGTCGATTCGCGCAACTACGAAGGGCACCGGTATTGTACCTGCGCGCCCTTCGTTCTGTCTTTGTCTAAGCGGCGCTCTTCAATTTTTTCGTCGTCACCTCTACGGTTTCTGCTCTATTCAAAAAGTTATCCTTCGTGGCTTTCGCCTTTGTTTCGGATAAAACTCTTATTTTTAAGCAATCACGCAATTCTTGATGTGCTTTTTCATGCACACCTTCTCCTTTTTCGCCATATTTTTTGAATTTATAGGCGTCAAAGTTACAAAGCGTAATAAAGATACCTCGGTTATATCGGCTACCATTTTCGCGCATATAAATATAATGCAGTTTTTGCAGACCCTTTAATTGTTCGCAAAGTGTATTTTCGCGAATATTCAGAAAAGGTGCAAGTTCTTTTTCGCTTATGTCATATCGCTTTTGCCGGTGTTTTCGCATGTTGTCATATCGATAGCCGAAAGCAACCGTATACACACATCGGATTCTTTTTCGATATTCCTCCCTGCCGCAATATTCCGCATTTGCGTACAGATACAGAAGCAAATCTAATTTTGAACTCTTACACTTTGCTCGAAGAAAATAATCTTCAAAAATGGCTTTGTCCAAACAAACATATCCTTTTTGAAAAGTATAGGTACCATATTTATCTTGCGCATAGAATTTTTTAATTATGATGCACAAGTCAAACACGCCATTATACTGCAAATACCCCAACTCCTCTAATGCTTGAAGTATACCGATTGCTTTTTCAACACACGAGCAATCCATTATCTCTGCAATATCCTCATGGCTCACACAAATCCATGGATCTTTACCGAATTTTTGTGTTTTGCTGTTTACCCCTTCCGAATATTGCCGGTTCGTTTCCCACAGTATTCGCAAGAAACTGTACAGATAGTTCTTCGACCGAACAAACTCTTTCCTATCTTTTTGTATGCTTTCAAAAAACTTTTCTCCGAAGTAAAGATATCGGTCCTTGCCGTTTTTGGGCATAGTTTTACAGGTGCTTTTTAACTTTTCCTCTACCGCAATCTTTGCCGCCTGAAAGGTTCTTTGGATGTATACTAAAAAAGTGGACAAGTGTGATAAAATAAAAGACAAGTAAAAAATACTGAAAGGATGACACACAATGTCCAACAAAAGCAGTCCCAAAAAGTACAGTGAGGAGTTCAAAAAAACCATTGTCACGCTTTACCAGTCCGGTAAGACCTATTCTGAAATTCAAAAAGAATACGGTGTATCCTCTTCCGCTCTTTCAAACTGGGTTAGAAAATATTCACAGGTACAAGTGGATGATGACACGCTGCTTACCGCCCAACAAGTCAAGGCGCTCCAACGCCGCAACGCTGAGCTGGAAGAGGAGAACTTGATCTTAAAAAAAGCCATTGCAATCTTCACGCCACACTCAGACAGAGATTAGAAGCCATTCGGGTACTGTCCGGTCAGCATCGTATCTCCATTCTCTGCCGAGTTCTGCATGTCAATCGGAGTACTTATTATCAGTTTCTTAACCGAAAACCTTCTAACCGACAGCAAGAGAATGTAGAGATTAAGCGAAAGATTTTAGAAATCTATGCTGCATCTGACAAGCGTCTCGGTGCCCGTAAGATTCAAATCTGCCTTGCGCGTGATTATTGCATATCCATCAGCGAGGGTCGAGTGTACCGCCTGATGAAACAGATGCACCTCCCTAAAATGAGTACAGTGAAACCACCCGAACCTGCTCCTAAAATAAAAGAGAATGGGCTTTGCAGTAATTTACTTGCACAGCAGTTTGACCAAAAAGCACCGAACCTGGTTTGGGTTTGCGACTTTACCTATGTTCGCGTCGGAAAACGCTTTTACTATATTTGCGCCATTTTGGATTTATATGCCCGTAAGGTGATTGCCTGTCGAGTTGGCAGTAAAATTGACCGTTTCCTTGCCATAGATACGCTTCGTGATGCCGTACAATATCGAGGCGTGTCAACAGGCATCATGTTCCACACAGACAGAGGTTCTCAATTTACTTCCTCCGATTTTCGCAAGGAGCTGGACAGGCTGCATATGGTCCAATCTTTTTCTGCCAAAGGACATCCTTATGACAATGCCGTTATGGAGTGTTTCTTCAAATACTTGAAGAAAGAGGAGCTGGACAGGCGTTCTTTTCAAACTGTGGAGCAACTCAAACAAAGTTTGCTTTCCTATATCGCCGGTTTCTACAATCCTCTCCGTCCCCATTCTCATAAT
>SFIQ01000045.1 GCA_004555265.1 Ruminococcus sp. | reverse complement strand
CCGGTTTTGACCTGATAATCAATCGGCACAATGCGCCCGTCCACCTTTGCGCCGACCATTTTGTTGCCGACGGCGGTGTGAATGGCATAGGCAAAGTCAATCACCGTGGCGCCGCTCGGCAAATTGATCACATCGCCGCGCGGGGTAAAGACAAACACATCCTCGGGGATTAGATCGCTTTTAATCGCGCGCACCAATTCCTGCACATCGCCCGACTCTTTTTGGTCGTCAAGCATTTGGCGAATCCACGCAAGGCGTTCGTCCAAATTGGATTTGCCTTTTAAGCCCAACTTGTATTTCCAGTGCGCCGCGATACCGAATTCTGCGGTACGGTGCATTTCCCAGGTGCGGATTTGCACCTCAAACGGAATGCCGTCACGCCCCAACACCGTGGTGTGCAAAGACTGATACATATTCGGCTTCGGGGTGGAAATATAGTCCTTAAACCGACCGGGCATGGGGCGGAACATATCGTGAATGACACCCAAGCAGTTGTAGCAGTCAATCACGCTGTCCACAATAATGCGGATAGCGTAAATATCGTAAATCTGGTCAAAATTTTTGTTTTGCATATACATTTTGCGGTATATGCCGTGTACGCTTTTGATGCGCCCGTCAATTTGCGGATTTTTCACGACAGTAGAGATGCGCTCGCGGATTTTTTCTTTCGTCTCCTCCAAAAATTCGAGGCGCGATTTCGTCATTTGGTCGAGGGATTTTTCAATATCGGCATAGGCAATCGGGTCTAAAAAGCGGATTGCCAAATCTTCGAGTTCCTCTTTGGCGGCGCGGATACCGAGTCGGTGCGCAATCGGCGCGTAAATTTCCAAGGTTTCGAGCGCTATATCGCGCTTTTTCTGCGGCGCCATAAAATCCAATGTGCGCATATTGTGCAGGCGGTCGGCAAGTTTAATAATGATGACGCGAATATCCTGATACATTGCGAGCAGCATTTTTCGGATATTCTCCGCCTGAAATTCCTCTTTGGTGGCAAGCGGCACTTTGCCGAGTTTCGTCACGCCGTCCACAAGCGCGGCAACCTCGTCGCCGAATTCGCGTTTCAACTGCTCCAAGGTGACGTCGGTGTCCTCCACCGTGTCGTGCAACAACGCCGCCTCAATGGACTGCGCATCCATACCGAAATCCACCAAAATGTTGGCAACGGCAATCGGGTGAATAATATACGGTTGCCCCGAATAGCGCAGCTGGGCGCTGTGCACCTCCTCGGCAAGGGCATAAGCCTTGTCGATTTCGGCAATTTCGGCTTTTGTAAAGCTTTTTTCTTTTTGCAACCGCTCTTTTAAAAGGGCGTATTCTTCTTTGGGGGTTAACTCCTGCTCTTCCATCGGTTACGCTCCTTTCTCGGCAAGCGTTTTGAGAATGTTTGACGCGGACAAATCCGCTTTTTGCGTGGATTCCGCATAAAGATATGCGCCATTTTCATCTTGTGTGAGCAGTTGCAGTTCCGTCAGCACATCAAAGCTGACCGCTGCCGTTGCGGCGTTTTTGTACGGACAGCCGCTTCGCTTGCAGAACACTTCCATATCAAACGGAAATTTCCCCGCGGTTTTCATAAATTTGTAAACGCCGAGCAAAAACGCGCGCGACGGCGTTAAAAACGAAATTTCCTTTTCATTCAGTGTATCGCCGTGGCGGTATTTTTCGTACAGGCGCATACTTTTCAAATAGTTTTCCTCGTCCGTGTCCGAAAAACGCATTTCTTTAATATGTACGGACGGTTTTATCTCACCGCGGAACACATTTTTTTCAATCTGCACCGCCAAATCCACCGTGTCGCCGATGCGGTACGGAAATTCGCCGAGCGAAGTGGAAAACAGCATTGCCGAAATCTCCGCCGCACCTTTTTTGAGGGTTAAGCGCAGATGTTTGCCCTCGCCGACCGGTTTGACGGCGCACAAGGTCAGTTTATAAAGCCCGAAGGTCGGCACGGGATTGTCACAACCGCACGGCTCTAATGCCGAGAGACTGTTGAGCAAAGTCAAATTGATATAAGCGGGGTTCAGCTTGCAATCCAAATGCACCTGTGCGAACGGCAAGCCTGCGGTTTTGGCGTAAGCGTCCAAGGCGTCTCGAAGCGCAGGAATGTTTTCGGTGGCAATGCCCAAGCCCGCCGCACCCGGGTGCCCGCCGAAATGCGTCAACAGCATTTCGCACGATTGCAACGCGTCATACACGGAAAAGCCCGGAATACTGCGGCAAGAGCCCTTGCCCGTCTCCCCGTCGGTGGCAATGACCACGGCGGGCTTGCCGTATTGGGAAGTCAGACGCGCAGCGACAATCCCGATAACGCCGGGGTGCCACCCCTCTCCCGATACGACCAAAACACTTGCATATTTCACGGCGGGGTTTTCTTCGATTTGCCCGATTGCCTCGGCGGAAATTTTCGTTTCAATCGCCTGCCGCTGTTTATTTAAAATATCCGTTTCGTTAGCAAGTTCTATTGCGTCCTGCTCGTTGTCGCAAAGCAACAGTTGCAACGCGGTTTCGGCGCTGCCGATACGCCCGGCGGCGTTAATGCGCGGCGCCAAGGTAAACGCCACATTGGAGGCGGTCAGGGGGCGGTCCGCTACCCCTGCCACGGCTTTTAACGCCTCTATACCCGGTCGCGCACCGGCGTTTATGCGGCGAATGCCTTTTTTCACGAACGCGCGGTTTTCCCCGATTAAGGGAACCACATCGGCAAGCGTCCCAACAGCAAGCAAATCGGCGTAGGAATGCAGAACCGAATCACAGTCGCCCTCCAACGCACAAACGAGTTGGAACGCCACACCCACGCCCGCAAACGCTTTAAATTCGGACGGGCAGTCTTTGCGGTGCGGATTGACGACAGCCACCGCATCGGGCAACTGTTCGCCCGGTGTATGGTGGTCGGTAACGACCACATCCACCCCGAGTTCTTTGGCAAGCGCAACTTCTTGCAGTGCCGCAATGCCGTTATCGACCGTCACAATCAAACTGACGCCGCTTGCGGCGAGTTCCTGCACCGCCGCACACGAAATACCGTAGCCCTCGCGCATACGGTCGGGAATGCGGTACTCAACATTTGCCCCCTGCGACACCAAATACGAATACAAAAGCGCCGTCGAGGTCACGCCGTCGGCGTCGTAATCCCCGAAAACGGCAATGCGTTCAAAATTCTCCATCGCGGCGGCAATGCGCTCCACCGCTTTTTCCATATCGGCAAGCGAGAACGGGTCAAAGTCCTGTATCTCCGCAGACAGGAACGCTTCCGCCTCGACTTCGTCGGTCAGCCCGCGGGCGGTTAAAAGCAATGCCAAAAACGGGTCCAGCCCGCCGCTTTCGGCAAGCTGTGCCGCCGCATCTTTATCACACGCAGACAAACACCATTGCTTCCGGCGCATATTGCCGCCCCCTTTCTGCCCGCAGAAATGAATAATAGAGTTATTTTAGCATTTTTTTCACAGACTTTCAACCGATATGTGCGGATTTTCGGGGAGATTTCCGTTTTTTTCTACATCGGAATTTATTGACATACAAAAAAGAAAAGAGTAAAATACTTAGTCAAGTATAACCGTATATACCCGCATAGTTTGCGGCGGTAAAAAATCGGGGGCTAATATGTTGAAGCAAAAGCAGAAACTCGGGAAACGCACCGTTTTATTGGTTGCGGCAGACTGTTTGATTGTAACCGTTATCTATTTTGCAACGGTGTTTCTACATTGGAATTTTAAACTGGATTTGGGGCTTGCCATGCGCCTTTGTTTGCGCGTGCCGTTTGTCATCCTGTGCTATCTCGGTTGCAATGTGTTGTTTAAAGTCTATCACACCTTGTGGCGATACGCCGGTCTTTACGATATTCTTCGGTTCAGCCTGTCGGCGATTTTTGCAACCTGCGGCACTTGGGCATTTGACTTTATCGGTATGAAAATTTGCCGTTTTCTGCAACACGGTGGGCACAATATTCCGTTGTATTTCAATGTACTTCCGCTTTCCGTATATGTGGATTCCTGTATTCTGATTATGGTATTATGCCTGCTGTTGCGGTTGTTTTATCGCTCGGCACGGATGCTTGTGAAGGAAGGGCGGCGGCACAACGGCAAACCGGAAGGCGGCGTTGCGCCGAAACGCATTTTGGTGGTCGGCGCGGGAAATATCGGCAACGCGCTGATTACGGAGTTACAGTTGACGGATTACCGTCTCGGTGTTCCGGTGGCCATTTTGGACGATAACGCGCAAAAAATCGGTATGTCGATTGTCGGTACGCCTGTGGTCGGCACCTGCGACCAAGTCGCGGAAGCCGTGCAAAAATATGAAATCGATGTCATTTATTTCTGCATCACCGAAATCGATGAGGCGCGCAAGCGCGATTTGCTTGAAAAACTTGTGGATACGGGTTGCACCGTGAAAATGGCAACCGAACACCACGAATTTACGGGCGAGCACAAATCCGCGCTCAAAGCGGCGCGGCAAGTGGATATTTTGGACTTGCTTTCCCGCCCGCCGGTGGAATTAAACCCCGATGTGTGTAAATATGTGACCGACGAGGTCGTTTTGGTCACGGGCGGTGGCGGTTCTATCGGGTCGGAACTTTGCCGACAGATTGCCAAATACGCGCCCGCCAAAGTTGTGATTTTTGATATTTATGAAAACAACGCCTACGCGCTGAAAAATTCGTTAGACCGGCAATATTTCGGTACGCCGCAAATTGAAATCCGTATCGGCTCCGTGCGCGAAGAAGCACGGCTTCGGGAAGTGTTTGCGGAATTTCACCCGACAAGCGTGTTCCACGCCGCGGCACACAAGCATGTGCCCTTAATGGAAGACAGCCCCTACGAAGCCATTAAAAATAATATTCTCGGTACATACAACACCGCAAAGATAGCCGACGAATTCGGCGTGCGCAATTTTGTGTTGCTTTCGACCGACAAGGCGGTCAACCCCACCAATGTGATGGGGGCAACCAAGCGTTGCTGTGAATTGGTGGTACAGCATTTTTCCAAAATTTCCGAAAACACCAAATTCGCCGCGGTACGCTTCGGCAATGTGTTAGGCTCCAACGGCAGCGTCATTCCGTTGTTTAAAGAACAGCTTGAAAACGGCGGACCTTTGACCGTCACCCACCCCGATATTACCCGCTACTTTATGACCATTCCCGAGGCGGCGCAGTTGGTGGTGCAGGCGGGCGGACTTGCCAAAGGCGGCGAGATTTTTGTGCTCGATATGGGCGAGCCCGTCAAAATCGTGACGCTTGCCGAAAAGCTCATCAAGCTGTCGGGCTATGAACCGTATGTGGACATTGACATTCAGTTTACAGGTCTTCGCCCGGGAGAAAAGTTATACGAAGAATTGATTTTGCCGTCGGAAAAGGAAGGTATGCACAAAACGCAGAACGACAAAATCTTTGTGACGGCGCCGTATGATTTTGACGACGATTTGCTCATGGAGCACATTGCGCAGATTGCCACGCTGTCGCCGGCGGACTGCAAGGTCTTCTTAAAAGAGCTTGTTCCCAATTACAAAACAGACAAATAAACGACCGATGAAAGCAAGCTGGGCTTCGGGCAGATATTTACGGACCATATGTTTCTTATGGACTATTCGGCGGATATCGGCTGGCACAATGCGCGCATCGTGCCGTTCGGCAATTTGTCGATTCATCCGGCTTCAACCGTGCTGCATTACGGCTCGGAAATCTTTGAAGGCTTAAAGGCGTATCGCCGTGCAGACGGAAAAGTACAGCTTTTCCGCCCGATTGAGAACATTCGCCGCCTGAACAGTTCGGCAGAGCGCCTTTGCCTGCCGCAACTTCCCGAAGCAGACGCGATGGAAATTCTCACCACCTTTGTGCGTACCGAGCAGGATTGGACGCCGTCCTCGCCCGGCACCTCGCTCTATTTGCGCCCGTTTATGTTCGGCAATGACGAATCTTTGGGCGTACACGCCGTGCACAACGCGGTTTTTGCAATCATCGCCTCCCCCGTGGGCAGTTATTACAAAGAGGGCATCAATCCCGTAAAAATTATGATTGAATCGGAAGATGTCCGTGCCGTACGCGGCGGTACCGGTTATGCAAAATGCGGCGGCAACTACGCCGCAAGTAACCGTGCAGGGCAACGCGCAGAGGAAAAAGGCTATTCGCAAGTTTTGTGGCTGGACGGCGTAGAGCGCAAATACATTGAAGAAGTCGGCGCGATGAATGTCATGTTTAAAATTAACGGTGAAATCGTCACACCGAAGCTTACGGGCTCCATTCTGCCGGGTATTACCCGAAAATCCTGCATTGAGGTTTTAAAAAGCGAAGGGTACACCGTAAACGAGCGCCTTTTGAGCGTAGACGAGCTTGGCGAAGCCCTGCGCAACGGCACATTGGAGGAAGCCTGGGGCTGCGGCACAGCGGCCGTCGTGTCCCCGATTGGCGAGCTTTGCTATAAAGATGAAAAATTCATCATTAACAACGGCGAAATCGGTGCGGTCACACAGCATCTGTATGATGTACTCACGGGCATACAATGGGGCAATCTGCCGGATAAATTCGGCTGGACAGTCGAAATCCTGTAATGGACAACGCCATATAAACTTGTCCATTTTCCCGAAAGGCAGGCGTTTTACCTGCCTTTTTTTGTGCAAATCGTTGCTTTTTTTGAAAATTTATGCTATACTGCTTCGGTAAAAACAAATTGCTTGAAAGGGTGTGTTTCTTTTGCCGACAAAAAAGACAGATTTACCGCGCGCCGCTTCGCCGGAAGCGGTCGGCGTTTATGCGGATGTTGTGGAGCAGTTCATTGAATACATTCAGCGGGAAGAATTGGAATTTCACAGTTTGATGGTTCTGCGGCACGGCAAGGTGGCCGTGGAATGGTACAATGAGCCGTTTGACGCGCACACAAAGCACACCATGTATTCCGTCAGCAAAAGTTTTACCGCTACGGCAATCGGCTTTGCCGTTTCGGAGGGGCTTTTGTCGCTGGACGACAAGGTGGTGGACTTTTTCCCGGATTATCCGCCGAAAACGCCGCACCCCTATTTTGACAAAATGACCGTGCGCACACTGATTACCATGACCTCCGGCAAACAGACCGATATGCTCGAAGACAAAGGCAAAATCGATTGGATTGCCGACTTCATCAACTCCCCGTGGGTGTTTGAGCCGGGTACGCAATTTTTGTATGTCAATGAAAACATCTATATGCTGTGCGCCATTTTGCACCGCGTCACGAACATGAGCGTGATTGAATACTTAACGCCGCGTTTGTTTGCACCGTTGGGGATAGAAATCCCGTTTTGGGAAACCGACCAAAACGGTGTGGAGGCCGGCGGCTGGGGGCTTTACATTACCACCGAGGATTTGGCGAAATTCGCCGACTGCTACTTACATGACGGCAAATACCGCGGCAAACGCGTCATTCCCGCCGCTTGGGTCAAAGAGGCAACCGCAAACCAACTGCCCGAGGGTGTTACACAGCCTTGTCAGGATTTGGATATGCGGCAAGGGTACGGCTACTGCTTTTGGATGAACGGCGGCATTCCGAATTCCTACCGTGCGGACGGTATGTTTTCGCAGTTTGCCATTGTACTGCCCGATTATGACGCCTGTATTGTCACGACGGCGGCTGTGCCGATTGAACAGCAGGCACGCGACGCGATTTGGAAGTTCTTCCCCTATGCGTTTGTGAATGAAAACACCGAAAAGGAAGCCCCGCCGAAGTTTGAAACCTCTTTAATTGAGCGCCCCGCGGTTTCGCCGCGTTCGATGTTGGAGCCGAAAATCGACGGCAGAACCATTAAGGTGCGCAAAAAGATTTTCTTAAACCTTATCGGGTTCCCGATGAGTATGCTCCCGCTTGCGGTGACCTTTATGATGTCCGACCGCGCGGGCAATATCGACAATATCCGTTTCCGCTTTAAAGAGCACGAGTGCGCCATCACCTGGGACGAGGGTGACGAAAACAACACCGTTGACTGCGGTATGGACGGCCATTACCGCTACGGCACCATGACGTTGGGGCAAATCACCTTTAAGGTTTGTGCAAACGCGGTGTGGCTCGACGATGTGAATTTGAAAATCTCCATCCGCCCGATTGAAACCATCGGCAAGCGAGAATTAAACTTTCTGTTTAAGCGCAACGACCGCGTTACCATCACACCGACTTCGACGCCGTCGACCTATAAGATTTGTGATTCGTTAATCGGCAGTTTTAAAGAGGTCATAAAAAATCCCGTCCTTGCCAAAGCGGCGCAAATTCTTATTCGCTTCGGGGGATGTAAAAAAAGTGCAGACCGCATAAAGCCCAATCACACAAGGCGTATTTTTGATTTGGAAAGAAACAACCGTCCAAAAACGCCTTAAATCATCGCCATATGCAATAAAATACTGCTTTATGCTATAAACAAGCCTCGCCCGGCGTACCTTTGTACGCCGTCGGGTAACCGCAGACAACGCAAACGCGTTGTCTGCGCTCGGCTTGTTCATTCTGCGCATTTTTTCCTATCCCCAACAAGGGGCTGTAAAAAAACTTTCGTTTTTTTACAGCCCCTTGTGTTCCCTCACTGCGCCGTCACATCGGTGCAGTTTTCTGTTTGCAAATACTTTTTTGTGCCAAAGCGGTTATCCTGTATCAAAATCCCGTCGGTGGACTTGGCTTTGATGCAAACCCCCGCATACTTCCCGAACGTATTGCCGAGAATTTTGATATTTTTATGCACCGCGCCTGCATGTCGGCGGTTTTCAGGCAGAATTAAAATCGGTGTCCCGCCGCTGTAATCAAAAGTGTTTTGCTGTATGGTCACATCGCGGCACATCCCGCTTTCATACCAGCTTTTCGCGTCGTCCGACAGCAAAATTCCACTCATGGTGGTGCTGACAAAATGATTGTTTGCAATGTGCACCTTGCCGCGGGTGGTAATCAGCAAGCCGCGCGTGATAATGCGCGTCATTTCGTTGTTGCTAAAATCCAAATCGGGGCACGCGCTGACATCTTCCACGACGGCACCGACCACGGCTTTTTCTGCATTTTGCACCTGCAAACGGATTTCGTATTCATCAAGCATTTCGGACTGCGTAATCACGGTTTGCCCCGCTTCCAAAAGCGTATCCGTGTCGATAAACGCAACCGTATCGCCGACGCGCAACGGATTAAAGCCGTGCGACTGCGGGTGCATAAAGCGAACGGTCAGGGTGTTCCCCTCTTTGTTTGTGATTTTAAAGTGGTGCCCATGCACATTTAAGCAGTCATCCCCCGCGCCGTCAAAAAAGCAGTCCGTCACGCGCACCTTACCGCGACACATACAAATCTGCATAAAATCGGCAACGGAAGCAAGCTTGCGCGCGCTCCCCTGCTCGGGCGCGAATTCCACACGGTCTACGGTGATATTTTCGCAATCCTGCGCGACGAGCGCAAGCGAATAATTAAACCGCTGTTTGATGTTTTGCAGACGGATATTCTCCGTGCGGTTGACAAAAATCCCCGCAAACTGTCGGCGAACATCATACACATAAAAGCAGTCCCCCGATTGAAAGCGCGAGGTGTTCAAAAAATGCGCACGCACCTTGCCGTTCCCCAAGTCCTCAATTTTGCGCACACCAAACAGCGGGTGATGCACACGCTTGACTTTGTCGGGCGTCGCTTTGCGGATAAGCCCAATCCACCAAGCGTTTACGGCGTTTTTGTCCGCGCGGATGCGGTAATCTTGTCCATAAAAATACAGTTTCCCGTTTTCCACCGTGTACTGCGTGTCGCGGTCCAGCGCAAAATCAACATGAAACAGCCCGCGGTGCAAAACCTGCAATTCGTGCATATCGGGGTGGCTGTGGCGGATTTCCATATTTTTCAGCGTAATATTTCTGCAGTCTTCCACTGCGATGTTCGTCACCTTACCGTCGATCACAAAAACCGCGTCGCCGCCGTCTACGGTGAGGTCGGAAATCCCCTCCAAATAGAACGGCACGGCATTTTTGTGCGGTGTTTCACCGTCTGCGAACTCCGCGTCCCCGACGGTATTTGTGATATACAGCATTTTTTGTTCGCATTTTGCGCTGTCTATGAAATAGGTGCCCGCATCAAATAAAACGGTCTTTTCCCCGTCCGTCGCTTTCCGCGCATCGTCTTCATAAGGTTCCTCCCGTGCGACTTCAAGGTTTGGTGTATACAAATAGAAAACCATATTTTGAAGGTTCTGTCAATGCTAAAATCAAGACCGGCAACCGTATTCGGCAGCTTTTCGCAGACGCAGACCACTTGTTCGTATAGCACAATGCGTTTCAAGTGAAACACCTCAAAAAATTGGGGTTTGTATTTGTCATCCTGAGCGAAGCGAAGGATCTCCAATAGCACAAAATAAAAAGATCCAATATGAGATTCTTCGCCTATCGGCTCAGAATGACAATCAGGCGGGCGAACACAGTTCGCCCCTACGGTTGGAAAGACACCCCCAATTTATGCAACCGTTTACAATGCGAATTTTTCGCAAAATGGAATTAACCCTTTGCATAGGACGATTTTTTTGCAAGAATTTGCAAAAATACAACAATATTATTGAAATAACTTGTGAGGATGGCTATAATCTAATTACAGATTATCATAAGAGAGAGTAAGCAATACGGACGAAAAGTTGCAACGGCTTTTTACGCCGTGGAAAATCGGAAATTGTGCAATCCAAAACCGTATTGTGCTTACAAGTATGGGCGGAACCAATCTGTTTGGTTGGATGGAAGTAACCTGTTTCGATATTTTTATATACTGAAACGGATAGAAAATACATAGGAGGAAATATGATTTACACAAATTGGATGTCGTTCATCAAAGACGATGTACCTTTGACAAGGCTTGTGATTCCCGGCGCACACAATGCAGGCAGTTACGGCATGCGCGCCATGGCGGAATGCCAAAAGGACAATCTGTTTGTGCAGTTTGAGCACGGTATTCGGCAATTTTGCCTGCGGCTGAACACAAACAGAAAGGGAGAAATTGTTTTAGCCCACGGCATTACCAAAGGGGATTTGTTTGAAAATGCACTCAAAGACATCAAAAGGGCTTTGGATATGTACCCCGGCGAGTTCATGCTTTTGGACATACGCGAGTATTATCCGCAGAAATTCGGCCCGATTACATTAACCTACAAGGCGGACAAAAACAAGGTGGATGCCCTGTTGGAAAAATATATTCAACCCGAAAAATATGCATTTTGTGATTTTGAACACATCAGCCAAGTGACCGTAGGCGACATCCGAAGAAGCGGCAAAAGATATATTTTAATTCATGAAAATGCGGCGTACAAATTCAGCAAAAACTGTGAACAGATTTTACCGTGGGAAAAGCAAGTGAACGGTGCCAAGGCAGAAAAATTTGCAAACGAAACCTTGCGGTTTTTTGATGATTACAACACCGACGGGCTTTATTGGTTTCAAACACAGCAAACCCCGAACCTCGGCACGGAAATCGGTGTAACCACCCCTGCCAAATTAGACGAGGATTTAGTCAAACATTTTGACACCATCATCAACGGCATTGCAAACACACCCCGCTACCTTGAAAGGGCAAATATCATTGCGGGTGATTTTATGACTCGGAATTACGCCAAAACAAAGGCCATTCTGGAACTGAATTTGCGCAAAGGGAATGTGAAGCCCGAACTTGAAAAAGCGTATGAACAAGGATTGGTATAAAAAATGGAACTGACTGTTTTAGGCAAATACGGCCCTTACGGCAAGGCCGGAACCGGTTGTTCGAGCGGCTACCTTGTGAAAAACGGTGACGACTGCATCGTTTTGGATATGGGCTGCGGAACGCTGTCCAGGCTTATGGCAAAGATCGACATCGCCAAAATCAAACACATCTATATTTCTCACCTGCACTACGACCACACAAGCGACCTGCTTGTGTTTCGGTATTTGTTGGAGGAGGTATCGCAAACGGTCAATATTTACACGCACCGGGAGGACACGCCGTGGTATAAAATTCTTTTTGACCACCCGAATTTCAATGTGGTAGACATTGACGAAAACACGGTGATAAATATTGGCACAACGGAACTGCGCTTTTTACCCATGCAACACACAGTTACGGATTATGCAATTTTGATAAAAGGGGAGAAAACCCTTTGCTACACGGGAGACACCCTGTTTAATCCAAATGTTTTGAAATGCTTTGCGGCAAGCGACCTTGTTCTTGCCGATTGCAGTAAGCCAAAGGGATTTAACGGCCCGCATATGACCGTGGAGGATGCCATTCGACTTGCAAAGCAATATCCCGAAACGAAAATTATTGCAACACATCAGTCCGCGGCGTACAATCCAAAAGCAGATTTGGAAGCAACCGGAATCCTCAGCGCCGAGGAAGGCGCGACCTATTCGATTTGATGTTCATATCCCGCACCGACGGTGACACACATTGCGCGCCCGTCAAGCGGCGAGCGAGCCAATCCGGTTGGAAAAGGCGTTGAAAAAGCATCAGGAGATGGAATAAAAAAAGAGACAAGCGCCGGTTGGCGCTTGTTTCTTTTTTGGCAGCGGTAAAAGGATTCGACCGTCTGCGGCGGCTTCGCCTTGCATACTGCCCGCTTCGGCGACCGAAATTCTGCCGAATTTCAGTACCCGCCTCGCGCTTTCGGCTAAAAACAATTCACTGAATTGTTTTCTTAGGGTAACGGTAATAATCCGAACCCGTCAAAAATGCAGTATTAAAGCGATATTTGTCACTTTCGCTGTTGCCTTGCGAAAGCCCGGCTGCCATCTCAAGACGACAAATCTCATCTTTACTCCAAGCATTTTTGATGCTTTGCAGTTTATCGTGTGCAGATTTGGTCTTAATCG
>SFIQ01000014.1 GCA_004555265.1 Ruminococcus sp. | reverse complement strand
TACTGCGTCAGGATTTCGGCACGGACAAAGCCTTTTTCTTTGACCGAAATATCCGCTTCGTGGGCTTTCTCCCCTGCTTTTGCGGTATATGCATACAAAATTGTATCGTTGCCGTAAACCACAATACGGTCTTTGCGCTTTAAGCCCTCGGCTTTGATATGTACCGTTGTTTTGGGCGCGAATTCCACGGTATCGCCTTGGATAGCCTGCCCGCAGGTCAAAAACAGTTTTGGACCGTTGACGCTTTCGGTGACAAAGGCGTTGCCTTGTTTCAGGGCTTTCAAAATGTCAGCCGCAGTGCAGGACTCTGCGCACACATAGGTGGTCGGGCGGGCAAGCAAATCCGTTACCAAATAATCCTTGTGGTAGTCGCTCCCGCCGACGGCGGCAAGGTGTTTGCCTTTTAACAGTTCCCCGTGCCACCAAGCGATTGCGGTCATATTGTCGATACGCTGTGGGCCGTTCCAAATCTCCACACAATCGTAGGTAAAGCCCTCCCGTGGAAGATGCCAGCCGCAGTTTTTACATTCGGGGTGGTTTAAGGAAATCACCGCACCGTTTTGCTTTGCTTGTGCATACAGCGGCAAAAAATCCTCGAAACTGTTGACGCAATAGGGCTTGGTGAACGCCTGTTTTACGCCCCAAAAGTTGATATGTCCCAAAAACGAGGTCAATTCCGTGCCTTTTAAAACGAGCATATCGCGGTTGTTGTAGTCATGATACGCCGCAACGCTGTTGTTGTGGTCGGTAATGATAAGATAGTCAAGCCCCTTTTTGTTTGCCTTTTCGATCAGTTCTTCGGGCGAATATTTGCCGTCGCTGTTATAGGTATGGGAATGGGTATCGCCTTTGAGCCACCGTTTTTCTTTGAAACGGAACAGGATTTCATACGCCGCGCACACACCGTTCCCGACACGGTCGAGCCCCACAATGATTTTCCACTGACCCGCAACAGGCGTACAGCGGTCATAGCCCGGCGTTGCGTACTTTTCGCTGATGATTACATCTTGCCGCACATTGCCCGACGCACCGATTTGCCTGCCGTCCGCACCCACAAGCCCGAAATCCAGGTTGCCTTCTTCTTTCGGCGTCCAGGTATGGCGTATGCGCAGTTCCTCCACATTTTCGGGGACTTCAAAATCAATATAAAAGCATTTTTTACAGTCTTCCGGTGTAAATTTCTTTTCCAAACGGATGGTTTTTGTCTGCATAAAAAATTCACCTCTCGCGTTTGGTATAATCATACAATATTTTTTATAATATGTCAAAGGAACTGTTGCAAATGTGCAAAAATTATGCTATATTTTTTATACATTTGAAAAAGAGAGGGAGAATTTATGGAAACGAACCAAACGCAAAGCAAATTGCGCAAAACTTCACCGTTTCGGTACGGCATTGGTATGTTCGGCACTTCAATTCCCATCAATATGTTTAAAACCTACGCGGCAATCTTTTATGTAGATATGCTGGGGCTGCCGATGAAGCAGTATTCTTTGGTTTTGCTGATTTACACTTTTGTGGACGCCATTGACAACCCCGTTTACGGCTTTTTATCCGATAAAACCCGTACCCGTTGGGGACGCCGCCGTCCGTGGCTCGTTATCGGCGTGCCGCTGTTGATTTTGTGCTTTGTCGCCTTTTTCAATGTGCCGTCGTTTATAGGAGAAAGTCAAACTGCACTGTTTGTCTATTTCCTGCTGATGTATATACTGACAGGTACGCTGGATTCCTTAATGAACGCAAACTACGGCGCACTTTTTCCCGAACTGTTCCACAGCGACCACGAGCGCGCAAAAACCAACGCCATTCGCCAAGCATTTCAACTTGTGGCAATGGTGATCAGCATTGCGCTGACGCCCATGATTACAGAAAAAATCGGGTATCGCTTAACGGCTGTGATATACGGCGTGTTGGCGTTGGCGGTCATTCTGTACTGCACCTTCGGCTGTCATGAGGACCCCGAAAGTTGGTCCACGGAAACACCGAAAATTTGGGGCAGTATCAAAGCCCTCATTACCAATAAAAAGTTTTGGATATTCGGGCTGACGGGTGCGTTTTATTCTGCTGCTTTTTCCCTGATTTCGCAAGCCATTGCTTTTTATGTCAAATACTCGCTGAAACTCGACAGCGGCAAAACAACACTTTTGATGGCGGCGGTCTTTGCGGTTGCCCTCGTCGGCGTTTTGATTTGGAGCAAGATTACCAAACGCGTTTCGATTATGAAGGTTTGGCGCACTTCTTTCTTTATTATGGCTGTGGGCGTTGCACCGCTGTTCTTTATTAACCGCTTAGTCCCCGCGATGTGCATTGCGGGCATTGTGGGCTTCGGCGTTGCCGGATGCCTGACCACAATGGACTGCATCGGTGCAAAAATTATGGACGAAGATTATCAAAAATACGGTGTAAAGCGGGAAGCAATTATTTCCAGTTGTATCGGCGTAATGAACCGCTTAAACGGTCTGTTTACTTCCCTCGCCTTTTACATAGCCGCAACCGTATTCGGCTTTGAAAGCGGTGACAATCCCGGCCCCAATCCCGACCTTGCCTCCAGATTTTTGCTGATTGTCTTCCCCGGCGCGGCGGTTTTGATTGCGGCAATTATTTCGCTGTTCCTGCATTTCAAGGACGAAAACAACAAGGCACAAGAAAATGAAAAAGAATAAATATTTAATTTTGAACGCCGATGATTTCGGCTATAATGAAGAACAGACCAAAGCCATACGCGAAGTTTACAAAGCGGGGCTGATTACCTCAACCTCTTTCATGGCGGTGGCAGACAGCGCAAGCGAAGCGGCAACCTTGGCGGCAAAGGAAAATATTACGGTCGGGATACATTTGACCGTGAATTCCGACAATGCCGAGCACCGCTGGCAGAGTGTCAGCGGCGCGAAATCCCTTTCGGACGACAAAGGGCTTTATACAAGTCAAAAAGATATAGCCCTGCACGCAAGACACCGTGACATTGCCGCCGAATTGGAGGCACAATACGATTTCGCCGTCAAAAACGGCTGTGCGGTTGACCATGCCGACAACCATTGCGCCACGCTGTACGGCATTAACGGGCGGCGGTTTTACCGTGACGCGTACGCCTTTTGCAGTCGTCACAATCTCCCCTACCGTTTTCCGAAAACACCGTATTTTTTAGAACGGCAGTTGGGACGAAAACTTCCCCGTGCGGTGCTCGCATTTCAAAAGCATTTAGTCTTGCTTGGAGAAAAACAGGGCGTGAAAATGCCCGATGATGTGGTTTCCAATCCGTATTCCGTGGAAAAAATCGGGGATTACGAAGGGTTGCGCCGCTATTATCTCGACGCGGTGGAAAACTGCATAGACGGCGTGACGGAAATGTTTTTGCACCCCGCCTACCCTGCCGAAAACCACGATCACGAATGGCAAAAACGCGTTTGGGAATTT
This sequence comes from Ruminococcus sp., assembly GCA_004555265.1. GTDB lineage: Bacteria > Bacillota > Clostridia > Oscillospirales > Acutalibacteraceae > Fimenecus. Next base: position 61,781 of record SFIQ01000014.1, on the reverse strand, counting down.
GAACTTTTAAAAAGCGGTGACCTTTTAGAAATGGCAGAAAAGAAAGGCATACAAGTTGTTTCCTGGCGCATATTTGAAAGTTTATAACAGCAAAAGCCCGCAGTTTCATAAGAGACTGCGGGTTATCTTTTTAAACCGAATTATGCTTGTTTCGTGTTGCACTCGCCTGCCCATTCAAAGCGTTTTTTGCGACAATGACGGCGGCAAATTCATGAACAGTATTGACCATTTCAGAAAAATCCCGTTGTGCTCTTAACTTGTGCTTTGTATCTGTATTACACTATTGTTGACCGTTCGGTCAACAAATATATAGTATTATATGTAGTATCGGTGTTTTCGTCAAGAAATGCGGCGTGATATTCAAAAACAATCAAACTTTCGCTCGAAATACCGCGGCAGAAAATTGACAAGGCTTGCCTGTTTTTGGTATGATACTGTATAGAATATAGGAAAAGTGAGGGCTTATTGTGCAATACTCCGTTCACCGCAAATTACACACCGATTTCAGCGTGTTTGAAGAAAACAAACTGCCTGCGCGCAGTTACTTTATTCCCTTTTCCACAGCGGAAAAGATCCATGTAAGCGACTATAAAACCGAACGCTACACCTCCGACAGAGTGCTTATGCTCAGCGGAGAGTGGGATTTTGCCTATTTTGACCGTTTAAGTAAAATTCCCGAGGTGTTTGACACCGCTTCGGTGCAATTTGATAAGGTAAATGTTCCCTCCACCTGGCAGAGAACAGGCTATTGTTCTGACGGAAAGCGCGCGCAAGTTAATCACCTTTTTAGGCGTAGCAGGTGCAATGGCGCTCTATATCAACGGCAAATATGTGGGATATTCCGAGGGGTCGCACAACACAGCGGAATTTGACATTACACCGTTTGTAACAGACGGTGAAAACGAAATTGTCGTCGTCAACTACAAATGGAGCAACGGCACATACTTGGAATGTCAGGATATGTTCCGAGAAAACGGCATTTTCCGTGATGTATATATTACTTCTCAGGGTGCGAGTTATATCTCCGATTTTCTGTTCCGTCCGCAGAAGAATGCAGACGGTACATATGATTTACATATCCGCATTGACGGCGCATTTGCAGACGGCGCAAAATTACATATTGCCGCAAAAAATGCAGACGGCATCCTGTTTGAAACCGACCTTTTGCCGCAGACGGAAACAACCGTTTCTGCGCTGACCGTGCAAGAGTGGTCGGCGGAAATCCCGAATGTTTATGAAGTTCTGCTCACGCTTACGGAAAACGGTACCGAGGCAGAGGCGGTACGCACTTACATCGGCTTTAAAGATGTGCACATTGACGGCGAAGTGTTCCGTTTGAACGGAAAGCCTGTTAAATTGTTCGGCGTGAATCACCACGATACGCATATGACCAAGGGCTATGCTATGTCTCTTGACGATTTGGAAAAAGATGTGCAGTTGATGAAAGAATACAACTGCAACGCCGTGCGCACCTCGCACTATCCCCCCGATCCGGTATTTTTGACCATGTGCGACCTATACGGACTGTATACCGTTGACGAGGCAGATATTGAAACGCACGGGTTTTACGCCATCCCACACAGTACATACAACCCCAACCGTTTAAGTAATGATATGAAATGGGCTTCCCACTACCTTGACCGTGTTGTGCGTATGTACGAGCGTGATAAGAACCACATTTGCATAACCATGTGGAGTCTGGGCAACGAATCCGGCGGATACAAGTGCCAGGACGTTTGCTATGACTTTTTACATAAGGAAAACCCCGAAGTTCCCGTTCATTACGAGGGCGTGAACCGCAGTAAGCGCTGGGCGTATGATGTTGTATCCAGAATGTACGGCAGACCCCGTCTTATGCGCAAAATCATAAAGGGCACCGCAGGTAAAAAATACAAGGGCAAGCCCTTCTTTCAATGCGAATATGCCCACGCCATGGGCAACGGCCCCGGTGGATTGGAAGAGTATATGCAGTTGTTCTATGCTTCGGAGCAATTTATGGGCGGCTGTATTTGGGAATGGGCTGACCACAGCGTTTATGACGAAAACGCAAAATACAAATGGACCTACGGCGGCGACCACAACGAGCCGATACACGACGGTAACTTCTGTGTGGACGGGCTTTTCTACCCCAACCGTGCGCCGTCAAGCGGTGCTTTGGAAATGAAGGTGTGTTACCGCCCCGTTCGTGCAAAGTATTTGGGCGGCGGCAAAATCGAGTTTATAAACACCCGCTATTTCAAGGCGTCGGACGATATTGCCGTATCTTACCGCATTTTGACAGACGGCAAAGAGACGGAAAACGGTGCTTTGGATTTCGTATTACAGCCACAGGAAACAAAGATAATTACGCTGCATGCAGAGACAGTAAAGGCTTCGGGTAAGGATATTTTTGTTGACCTTATTTACACAAGCAAAGAGGACGGCAGAGAAATTGCGACAGAACAGCTTATTTGCGCAACCGCCGCAATCCCCGCCGCAACAATCAGGGAATATGCAAAAATTGAAAAGGACGACGGTAAAATTGAGATTGCGTTCAAGGGCGGCAAGGCAAAATTTGACTGCAAAAAAGGACTTGTCAGTTACAAAAAAGACGACGTTGAATATATAAACAAGAAACCCTTGGACGGTCTTTACGGCTTTGTACCCCACATTTACCGAGGACGGTTGGACAACGACCAATACATAAAGGGGTATTGGGATGTTATCGGTTTGGAAACCGCAAAGGTACACTTTACAGGCTGTAAGGTTAAATCGGATAATCAGGGCAAATTTGTACGCACATCGTATAAATTTATCACCAGAGGCATCTTCCTTTTGGCAACGGCAACCGTGGATTACCGTTTCGCAAAGAATGGCGAAATGACTGTATCGCCCAAACTTTTCGCCGTTTGCCCCATGCCGTTACAACTCCCCCGCTTCGGTGTGCATTTGGAAATGCCGAAAGCCTTTGAAAAGGTCACCTACTACGGCAGAGGGCCTTTGGAAAACTACGGCGACTTTCAGGAGCACGCACCAATCGGTATTTACGAAACCACAGTTACCGATATGCCCCACAAATACATTAAGCCCCAGGATTCGGGCAACCGTGGGGATACGCGGTACGGCATTTTGCAAGACGACAACGGCAAAGGTCTTTGTTTTACGGCGGCAGACAAGGCGCTGAACTTTAACGCAAACCACTTTACATTAAATCAGTTAATCAAAGCCGCACATATTGAGGATTTGCCCGACACGGACACAACCAATGTTACGGTGGACGGCTTTGTGCGCGGCACGGGCTCTGCAAGCTGCGGCCCCGCACCTGCAAAGGAGTATTTGATTCCGTTTGGATATACAAAACCGCTTGCTTATACATTTACGGTCAAAACGGTGGAATAAGATTTTGTGACCGGCAGCGGATTTTGATACAAATTGACGGAACGGTCAAGACCGTTCCCTACACGCACGAAATGTAATACGAGCGTAGGGCACTGTCTGCCCCCGCCGCATGGTTACCTGTTAATTGACGGCGGGAGCAAGCCCTCGCCCTACATTGTGAAACCATATAAACAAGTAAAAAAGGACTTTTCCGAATCCTTTTCGGAAAGTCCTTTTTGCGTTGTTTTTCTTGCATTTATTTGGAAACCGAGAATTTATTCACCTTTGACAATGCTGAAAACATAACGATTGACGGCATTACAATGTGCGGCACCCGTGCAGACGCCGTAAACGGTACAGAAAAATATGAAAGCCCGATTTCGTTCGGGGAATACACGCTGGCACTCAACGAGTACGGCGGTATAGGGCGTTTCACGCATGGCAATACGGAAATTATCAAGCAAAACAACGAGCCGATTTTGCAATATCATTCTTACAGCAAAGCGGATTATGATTTTTGGTTTACCCACTATGCACGGAATATGAAGCAAAACGGCGGCTGGGCGTATCCCGATTTCGACAGACCGTTGTTAAAGTACGCCGAGGGAAAATATCCCACAGGGCGGTTCTTCTACAAAATGACCGACAACAGGGTTTGTGAAACGGCGGACGGCGCAAAGGTCTTTGTAAACCTGCAATGTGACCGAAAGCTTTGTGAAGAACTGGGCGCACCGCGGAACGTGCAGATTATTTATACGCTTTTGGCAGAGGGACTGCATTTTTCACTCCTGTGGACGGGTAAAGACGCCAACCGTTTAACCGAGGCAATCTTTTTGCACCTTTGCCCCGCTTGTACCGGTGACAATTTCCGTTTGCAAAAAATCGGTGCGGAAATCGACTACCGCACAACAGCCTCTATGGGCGGTCGCAATTTGCACGCTGTGGAAAAGAGCGTTTTGCATACCGCCGACGGCAAATGTGATTTTGTCAGCCTGCACGCACCGCTGATTTCCATAGGCAAAGGCAAGATTTTGGAATACGACAACAAAATTGAGGATATAGAGAAAGACGGCATTTCCTATGTGCTGTATGATAATGTTTGGGGCACGAATTTCCCCCTGTGGTATGCGGACAACGCCCGATTTGATTTTGTAATTGCACCCGAAAAGGAAGAAACTCTATGAAACGGCTATACAGAAAGCCGCTTATCTTCCCAACCTGGGGAATTTTCAGCGGCAAAGACGCAGGTAAAATCTATTACCGCCTTGCAGACGGCGGCGTGATATTTACGCCTGAAAAAGACAAACTCCCCCACCATAATCATATTGAAATGACGGGGTTTGGCACGGTGCGGGCGACCGAGGTTGGTAAGAGAAGATACGAAAGCCGCAATCACAAGGCACATAAGCTTTTTATCTTTGAAAACGACCTTTAAGCCTTCCAAATAACTTTCTTTTCTCGGGGGGATATATACTTTCTCTTTAAATCCGAACGCCGAGAGGAACATGGGAATACCCGCCAGAATTGCAAAAATCAAGGCGGAGAAGAAATAGCCTTCTTTCTGCTGCCCTCTGCCCCAGAGGCCTGCCACTGTGAAGAACAAAATCGACGGTAAAACCGAACCGAGAGAGCCGAGAATGTTGCTGAAAGAAACAGCCTTAACGCGCACCTTATCTTCGGGGAAAACAAGGGGAACAGAGCCCTGATAGGGATATCAAGTGCTGTATAAACGGTGTAGAATAAAAGATATGCGATGATCGCATATATAAAGTTGCCCTTTTGCCCGAAATTAACGGGGGCAAAAAGCAATGCGGTTACAATAACCACAGGGTCGCTGAGCCAAAACACGAAAGGGCGGCATTTCCCCCATTTTGTGTGGGTTTTGTCAACAATCAAAAACAAAAAATACTGATATGCTTCGTTTAACACATATTGCTTCGGCTTTCTGCCGCCGGTGGAATCGGCGGGTTCGCCTTCAAAAATCATACCGTACCCCATTGCCTGCTGTACACATTTGGTCACAGTGGTTAAGCCGCCGTCGGTATTTTCGGCAAGTTGTGTTAAACTGCACGCGCCCTTGCGGCGCAAAACATCTAAAATATCCGCTAAATTTTTGTTGCGGATTTGTTTTAAAGTATCTTGTTCCAACAAACAGCCCTTCCTCTGGTTTCACTTTTCACACGGGGTAACAAAAGTAATTATATACGAGTCCTTTCGGATTGACAATCGAGAACGGAGAGAAAACGAAAAAAACAGACAAACCCCTGTTGCGATATCGCTGCCGTAGTGGTATACTGAACCCTGAGGCGATACATATGTGGTTAATTATGGCGGTTTTATCGGCAGTTTTCGCGGGGCTGACTTCCATTCTCGCAAAATGCGGCATCCAAAAAACCGATTCGGATGTGGCAACGGCAATCCGTACCTTTGTGGTACTGCTTTTTTCCGTGCTGATGACCTTTCTTGTCGGTTCTTTTCGAGACATTGGTGCCATCAGCGCAAAATCCCTGCTGTTTTTGGTGCTGTCGGGGCTTGCCACGGGGGCTTCGTGGATTTGCTATTTCAAGGCACTGTCTTTGGGCGATGTCAACAAAGTTGTGCCGATTGACAAATCGAGCACCGTGCTTACGGTACTGCTTGCGATTTTGCTTTTGCAAGAAACCAATCATTTGGTAATCAAACTTGTCGGCACGGCGTTGCTTGCCGTCGGCATCTTTTTGATGGTAGAAAAAAAGCAAACGGACAAAGTTGAAGAAAAAGGGCGTTGGCGGCTGTATGCAGTACTTTCCGCCGTGTTTGCCGCCGCAACCTCTATCCTTGCCAAAATCGGCATTGAAAATGTGGAGTCCAATCTCGGTACGGCGGTGCGCACGCTCGTTGTGCTTTGTATGGCGTGGATCATTGTGTTTGCAAAAGGGAAACAAAGTCAAGTGAAAACGCTCGACAAACGCGAGCTTGTCTTTATTTTGCTTTCGGGGCTTGCCACGGGGGCTTCGTGGCTTTGCTATTATTACGCCATTCAAAACGGCGTGGTCAGCGTTGTTGTGCCGATTGACAAATTAAGCATTCTCGTTTCGATTGCCTTCTCCTATTTTGTTTTCCGCGAAAAGCTCACCAAAAAAGCGGCTTTGGGGCTGTGCCTGATGGTGCTCGGCACGCTCGGTATGGCAATTTTTGCATAAAGCTGAACAACAGAACGCCGCCGACAATCTGCGTTTTGCAAATTGTCGGCGGCGTTTTTTTTATTTACAAAACAACTGTAAACACCGCGCCCGCATTTGCACGGCTTTCGACAGTGATTTGCCCGTTTAAATATTGCACGGCGTGCTTGACAATCGAGAGCCCCAGCCCCGTGCCGCCGGTGACAGTGCTTCGCCGGTTCTTGTCACCAAGACAAACGGGCGCTGAATGGAATAGGTGCCGTCCTTTACGGTGGCTTCGCTCGGCACAATGCCGTTGACGGAAAGGGCTTTTACAGAATCCTTGACCGACGCTAAGGACGCATACCCGATTGCCGCGGGGTTCCCGCTGACGGTGGTAATCACATCGCCTGTGGAGGTCAGCTCCTGCCGATATTTGCACGCTTCCTTTGTGTTCGTGATCGACTCAAAGCCGTCTCTTGTACCGCTGCCGGCTTCTCTGCCGATTAACACGATTTCGGCGTCGTCGCCGCCGACCTCTTTCCAATTTGTGATTTCGCCGGTATAGATTTTGGCAATTTGTTCAACCGTCAGGTCGGACACGGGATTTTGCGGATGCACAATCACGGCAATACCGTCCAATGCCAATATGGTTTCTTGAAGTCCGTCCGCCTTTTCTTCCTCCTTTAAGGCGCGGCTCGAAAGCCCGATGTCGCATCTGCCCTCTTTCACGGCGGTAATGCCCGTACCCGAGCCCGTAGGATTGTAGGTAAAGGTTACGCCGCTGTTTTCCGCCATAAAGGCTTCACCGAGTGCACCGATGACCTTTTGCATTGAGGTCGAGCCGTCCGTTGCAACCGTGCCGGTGACTGCCGCTTTTTGGGCATTTTCACCTGTTGCGTCTGTTTTCCCGTTTTGCCCGCACGCGGCAAACAGCAAAATAACCGCGAGTGTGATAGAAATTACCGTAACAACTACGCTTTTTTTCATTTTTTTACTCCTTGTTTATGAAAGTTCGGAGTTTAGCCCTCCGACAGTTTCATCATAAACAGGAGGTGTAAAGTCAAAAAGTCTGTTTTTGTAAAATCGGTGTAAAGATTGCACCTGACGGAAAAACGTATACTTCTTGCGCTGTTTTTTTGATGCACACAAACGGGTTTATTCTGATAAGGTGAGGGGAGTTGAACCCGATATGGTTTAAAACGGTATATTTCCGCTTGAACTGCGTTAAAAATCTTGCCATACGGCAGTATGGCGGCGGAGACGGCAGTCGGGCTGACGCCCGACAACGGTGAAAAAGTGAAAATGCACCGTAATATCAAATTTTCGGCATATTGTGTTCGACTCCCCTCACCTTATGCGAAAAGCTGTTTTTCTTTTCGGTTATTTTTCGGATTTTTTGCCATACTATCAAGGAAATTCGGGAGGGATTTTGATGGAAATATTGAAGGTGATTTTAACCTCGCTGCTGTCGGTCGTCACGCTGTTTCTCATCACCAAAATTATGGGGCACAAGCAAATGGCACAGTTGAATTTCTTTGATTATATCACGGGCATCACCATCGGCTCTATCGCCGCGGAACTTGCCACGGAGTTGGAACAGCCGTGGAAGCCGCTGATTGCCTTGGTGATTTACGGCGTTATTTCGGTGCTTCTCAGCCTGCTCATTAACAAGGTGCCGAAAGTCCGAAAATATCTAAACGGCGCGCCGACCGTGATTATGGATAACGGTAAACTAAGCCGCAAAAATATGAAAAAAGCCAAAATGGATTTAAACGAATTTTTGGTGCTGTGCCGCAATGCGGGATATTTTGATTTAAGTGCCATACAAACCGCCGTTTTTGAGTATAACGGCACGCTGACCATTTTGCCCGTCAGCACAGAGCGCCCCGTCACGCCGAAGGATATGGAATTAAAGCCGCAACAGGAAACCGTATTTACGGAAGTCATTTTAGACGGCCGCATTTTGGACGAAAACCTGCATAAACTCGGCTTAGATGTCACTTGGCTGCAAAAGCAACTGGAAAAGCAGGGCTTTCACAATGCCAAAGAGATATATTTGGGCGTTTGCGACAAAGAAAATACGCTGGCTTTATATGTCTCCTCCGATTGACGCGGCTTTTTGCAGCCTGTCTTGTTGAAACGCCTGCACCACAAGATGCGCGAGCACAGTCGGCACGCGATAGTAGATTTCCCGCAAACTACCCACAAGCGCATTCGTATCCGCAGGGGAAATGTGCCCGTTTTGGACAGCGGTTTCCAACACCGCAAAAAATTCTGCTTTTTTCACGGTAAAAGACAGCGTTTGCACGCTGTGCAAAACATTTCCCTCTATGCGCGGGGAAAGGTAAAAACAAACCGTTGTGTCGCTTGTCTCCACCGCCAATACATCCGGTAAATCCGACGCAAGCACAGTAACCGTACCGGTGCTTGTGCAAAGTTTCGCGCCTTGTTTTAAACGATTTTGCATAATCCTGTTCTCCTTTTCTTTTCTGCATATTGTCATAAAAAGCGCCCCCGCCCGTCATGCACGACGGGCGGGGGCGTTCTTGACCATCGTACAAGCATTAGCACCTTACGCTTAGGCGTACTGTTCACCGAAACGGCAAAACACGCGCAGGTTGCTGTGCGGTCAACGGGCTTGTCCCTCGCGCACTCTTTATGGTATAGACAGTATATTCTTTTTTCACTCGCTTAACAAATCACAACAAACAACTGTGTCCCGAAAATTGGACTTTCCGCATAGGATTATGCGTTCGGTGTATTTTCCTGTGCGTCAGGCTGTTCGTCTTTTTTAAGCAGGTCTTGTATTTGTGCGCGGATTTCAGCCTTCTCTTGTTCAGAACACAAACGGTATTTTCCGAGCAAGGTTTTTTCTGCATACGATAAATCTGTGACTTTTTCCAAATCCATATTTCATCCGTCCCTGTTTTTAAATTTGCGGTATCAAACGGTCAGTTATATTTTATCACAACAAATTCCGTTCGTAAAGTATTATTTGTGCTTTTTTACCACATTTTTTGACAAGAAAACCTTTTTTCGTCGTCTCGGAACTCGCACACAAAAAAGCACGGATTTTTCATCAGAGAAAAATCCGTGCGAAAACAACAAATATCAGGAAACCGACAGTTGCAAACCGTCGTCTTTGCACACAAGGTGCACGGTGTGCAGCGGCTCATCGCAATGCTCGACCAAATACGACGAAATCTTATCCTCGGCGTTACGCCGTATGACATTGCGCAAATCTCTCGCACCGCGGACATTCCCGTCCATTTTGCCGACCAAGAACTGCGGCACATCGGCATCATATGAAAACGCAATGCCTTTATCCTGCAACGCCGTTTTCAATTCACCGAGCATCAATTCGGCAATTTTACAGTAGTTTTCTTCCGTCAGTTCATTAAAGACAACGATTTCGTCTACTCTGCCGATAAACTCGGGGCGCAGGAATTCCCGCAGGGCTTTCACAGCCATTTCGCGCTTGACTTCCCCTGCCGCTTTGCCGAAGCCCATTGCGGCGGCTTTACGCTCACTGCCGGCATTGGAGGTCATGATAATCACGGTATTGGCAAAACTGACCGTTCTGCCGTGCGCATCGTTGGTTTTGCCCTCGTCGAGAATTTGCAACAGAATATTCATCACATCGGGGTGCGCTTTCTCGATTTCATCAAACAAAATGATGGAATAGGGTTTTCTTCTGACCTTTTCGGTCAACTGCCCTGCCTCGTCATATCCGACATATCCGGGCGGAGAGCCGATTAAACGGGAAACGGAATGTTTCTCCATAAATTCGGACATATCCAACCGAATCAGCGTTTCGGGTGTGTCAAACAGTTCATAAGAAAGCTGTTTCACAAGTTCCGTTTTACCGACACCCGTCGGGCCGACAAAAATGAACGACGCGGGGCGTTTCTGCACGGACAACTGCATACGACTGCGCTTAATGGCCGCGGCAACCAAATCCACGGCTTCATCCTGCCCGATGATATGCGCTTTCAAGCGATCCTCCATACCGATCAGGCGTTTGACATCGCCCTCGACGATTTTGGTGGTAGGAATGCCCGTCCAAAGGTTGATCACCTTTGCCAAATCCGCCTCAACCACGCGGTTGTCACTCGCTTTTTCTTTTAAATCCGCTTCTTTGCTCTCGCAAGAAATCAGTTCCGTGCGCACACGCGCCAATTCGGCATAGTTTTCATTTTTCTTTGCATCGTCATTTTCCGTTTCGACCGCCGAGACCAAAGCCTCTTCCTCGTCTTTCAGTTCCGCTTTGTGCTTTAAGAACAGCTCGTACTCGCTGATGGCCTTGTTGCGCAGATTTGCACAGGTGCACGCTTCATCCAAAAGGTCAATCGCCTTGTCGGGCAAAAAGCGGTCGGTAATATAGCGTTCGGACAGCACCACAGCTTTATACACAAGGTTGTCGGAAATCTGCACCTTGTGGTAATCCTCGTAATACTTTTTAATGCCGAGCAACATTTCGTATGCGTCCTCAACAGAAGGCTCCTCTACGGTAACCGGTTGGAAGCGGCGTTCGAGCGCGGCGTCCTTTTCAATATTTTTGCGGTATTCGTTAAAGGTGGTTGCGCCGATGACTTGAATTTCCCCGCGGGACAGCGCCGGCTTCATAATATTGGCGGCATTCATCGTGCCCTCGGCGTCGCCCGTGCCGACCAGATTGTGCACCTCGTCGATAAACAGGATAATATTGCCCTCGGATTTGACCTCTTCAATCAAGCCCTTAATACGGCTTTCAAACTGCCCGCGAAACTGCGTGCCCGCGACCAAAGCGGTCAAATCAAGCAAATGGATTTCTTTATCGGCAAGTTTTGCAGGCACCGAGCCTTCGGCAATTTTTTGCGCTAAGCCCTCGGCAATCGCCGTTTTCCCGACGCCCGGTTCACCGATTAGGCACGGATTATTTTTTGTACGGCGGCACAAAATCTGCACCGTACGGGAAATCTCGCGCTCGCGCCCGATAATACGGTCTAACTTCCCTTCCCGTGCGCGTTCGGTTAAATCCGTGCAGTAGAGCGAAAGATATTTGCGTTTTTTGTTTTTGTTGCCTTGTTTCTTCTTCGTTCTGCCGTTTTTCGGCGCATCGACAACGGAGACCTCGGACGGGTCAATCAAATCGCCGTCCGCGTCGTCTTTGTTCGGATTTTGCATGCCCGGGAACATCCCTTGCAGGAAAGAGAGCGGCAATGCCCCACCGGGCTGGAACCCGTCCTCGCCGTCCATATTTTCCATCATCTGCTCCATCTGTTCAGAGACTTCGTCCATTTCATCCTCGGTAATCCCCATCTGTTCCATAATTTGTTTGACAGGTCCGATGTTCAATTCCATTGCACATTTTATGCAAAGCCCCTCGTTGGTGGTCTTATCCCCTTCCACCTTTGAGATGAAAAAGACCGCGGGGTTTTTGTGACATCTGCTGCACAGCATATTTTTGTTCATTCGTTCTTATTCCTCGGATTCTTTCTTTGCGTTCTTTTCTGCTTTTTTCTCTTGAAACTGCTTATAGGTCGGCGGCGCATAGCTTAACAGCGCAACAAAAGTAAGCACTGCCGCCAAAATCACCAACGCAATCATCAGCCAATCGGGCAACACAAACAAGGTACGCAGTGCACCGATTTCAGGCCCGAAGGCAATGACCAACACCATCACCGCATAGAATACGAAGGTGGCGACCTTGCCGTAGATTTCTGCCGCCACAGGGCGCAGCCCACAGGCAAGCATAATGGCACCGATAATCACCATGAGCAGTTCTTTAAACAGGAAAAACAGGAACACCCATTTAAACCACTGCATTGTGGGATTTGTGGATTTGTTAAATTCCAAAAAAATCACAATGGCGATGGTGATTTGCGTTAATTTGTCCGCCACGGGGTCGAGCATTTTCCCGAGTTCGCTGATTTGGTTAAAGCGGCGGGCGATTTTGCCGTCGAAAAAGTCGGTAAGCCCCGAAATTACCAACACAATGACTGCCCAGCCGATATGCCCTTGGTAAAACAGCACGCCGAACACGGGAATTAACAGAATACGAATCAGCGACAGCAAATTCGGTACCGTTAGGCAACCGGAAAACAAGCTTTTTAAATTCTCTTTCATTTGTTACACCTCATATCCATTCCCCGAATATAGATTCGGGTAAATACTGCTCAGTAAATGTGACAACTTGGGAGTCGTGCACCGCCTGCTGGATTTTGCCGTCGGAGGCACGCGGCGCGAGAAAGACCAACAGGGCAACCGTGATGTACACAAGGACTGCGCCTTTCAAGGCACCGAACACAGCCCCCAACGCGGCATTTGCCGTTTTGACAATCGGCAATTTAAAGAGTTTTGCAATGCCGCCTGCCACCCATTGCAACAGACCGCCGAGCACCGCGCAAAACAGCAGAAACAAAATCCCCGTCAGCACCGCTTCACAAATCGGCTGTGCCAATTCGGTTTCCAGATACGACGCCGTATCCTTTCCCGCTTGCCCGCTTGCAATTTTTTGTGCCAATGTGTCTGCGTTGATGCCGGATTTTTCCAAATATCCTTTCACAAATCCGGGCACGCTTTCCAATACAGCCGCCGCCTTTTTGGTATTGGTTGCCGCTTCGCCGGTGGTCAGTGTTTCTTCGATTTTGGCTTCAATACGGTCGGACATAAATGAACTATACAATGTTTTGGCAATCGGCGAGGCGATTTGCGCCGCCAACAACACCGTCAGCACGAATGCGGCAATATCCAACACCGTACGAACAATGCCTTTTTTCGCCGCAACCAAAACCGCCGCCAAGAAAATACAAATTAAAAGAATATCAATAACCATATGTAAAGAACACCTCCGTTTTCTGTTTTTATTGTAACATATCCGCAACAGACTTACAACAAAAATCAGGCAAGTTCCGTCGATGCAGTTTCAGACTGCGCGATTTCCGAAACACGTTCCGAAAATGCGGTTGTCTTGTAGCATTGAATACCGCTCATTGCATACACATAAGTATATTTGCCGTCTGTGAAGGGTTTTAAACAATCGGCGTCCACAGCAGATTTTCCGACCAATTCCCCTTTGTGATTGTAGTTGTATACATAATTGTCGGTCAGCACGGAAACATAGGTGCTGTTGCAAGAAACGCCTTTCACGCTTTCGGGAAGCTCGGTTTCAAACAAAAGCTTGCCTTTGCGGTCATAGCTCTTGATGATTTTCGATGCGGAGCTGCCGTATTTGGAAAGCACCGCCGCCGTATAATGGCTGTCGTCGTCCGAATACACGCGGGACAGCGTATTTAAAGACAAATCCTCTTCCAACACCGGTTTATCTCCGTCCACCACCGTAAACACATTTTTGCCGTACACAAGCAGGCGATTTCCGCTTAAAAACTGCAATCCCGACACGGTATCGGCATAGGTAAACGAAGCAATCGGCTCCGAATACGAAAAATCAAAAATATGCACCTTGCAGTACAACTCGCCGTTTTCCGCCCCGACGGCACTGACCGCCGCGCGCTTGCCGTTGTCGGACACCGCCACGGCAATGATGTTTTCCGCCGCACAGTTCCAAACGAAAACTTCCTTATGATTTTTGTTGTAAACCGTCAGCATACTTTGCGAACTTGCCCCGCGGGAGGCTATGGCCACCGTGCCGTCTTTGCCGATAGCGCCCGTTAACAACTTATGCGGGAAGTTTTCTTCATATAATACTTTTGTTTTAGACAAGACGCGTAAAGATGTTTCTCCGACATCCAAAAGCAACACTCTGCCGCCGGCGCTGTACGCAACGGGATTGGAAAAGGCATGTTGTGTGTAGCCGAGTTTTCGCGCGGTATTGTCGAGCACAAAGGTGGCGTCATCGCCGAGGACAAACAAATCCGAGCCGACCGCCTGCACAGACTCCACATTGGTGCTTTCAAAATAATACGGATAACCGTCGCCGTTTTTGGTATCGGAAATCAGCGCGGTAAAATAGTCCCCGACGCTGGAAAAGGTGATATTGCCGAAACGATATGCCGCAATCACGACCAAAATCAGCAGAACGGCAATCATACAAACCGCCTTTAACACCGCCAAAGAACGCGTCTGCGCCTTGGTACTGCGTTTTTTTTCTTTTGCTTTTTGCCCTGTATTTTGCGTTCGGTTTGTGCCGGTTTGCTGTGCCATAATCTCACCCCGTTTTATCTGTCATAGTAAACCTTGTGTAAATATAAACCCTGCGCGGGCGCGGTTACCCCTGCCCTTTTGCGGTCTTTGCTTTCTATTATCGCGGGAATACAATCCCGCGGAAGTTTGCCGCTGTTGATTTCCAGCAGCGTGCCGACCATAATGCGCACCATATTGTAGAGAAATCCGTTGCCCTCGACGGTGATTTTCACAAAATCTCCGTCCCGACGCACTTCTATGCGGCGAATTTCGCGCACTTTGTCCTCCACGGCGGTTTTTGACGCGCAAAATGCGGAAAAATCGTGTACCCCCAAAAACTGCTGTGCCTGTTCGTGTAAAAAGTCCGCGTGTATATGCCACGGATAATGGTAGGCGCGGTTTTCATAAAACGGATCGCGCACCGGTCGGTTTAAAATCCGATATTGATAGGTTTTGCCCGTGCAGTCATACCGCGCGTGGAAATCGTATGGCACTTCGCCGCATTCCAGTACGGCAATATCCCGCGGCAAAACGGCATTGAGCGCCGTTTGCAGTTTTTCGGGTACCATTTCTTTTTCGGTGCGTAGATTGCAACAGAACATATTTGCATGCACGAAAGCGTCCGTGCGGCTGCAACCGATGATATTTTCCCGCACGCCGAGAATTTGCTCCACGGCGTTTTGCAAAGTTTCCTGCACGGTGACGGCATTATCCTGCACCTGCCAGCCGTGGTAATTTGCGCCGTCAAAAGCCAAAGTCAGTAAGTAGTTTTTCATACTGCAAAAAATCCTTTTAGATTAGATAACCGCGGCAAAAAAATGGTTGGCAACCAAAACCCCCGCCATACAAACGGCGGTAAACACCGTTGCCAAATAGTCCCGCGCCAGCAATTTCATCACCCGAAGCCGTGTTCTGCCCTCGCCGCCGCGGTAACAGCGGCACTCCATGGCAAACGCCAAATCGTAAGCACGCGTAAACGCATTGACAAACAACGGGATAAACACGGGCACAAGCGCCTTGCCGCGTTGAATGAGATTGCCCGTATCCAACTCTGCACCGCGTGCTTTTTGGGCGGACATAATCTTGTCCACCTCGTCAATCAGCGTCGGAATAAAGCGCAAAGCGATCGTCATCATCATGGCAATGGAATGGACATTGATTTTAAACACTTTTAATGGAGAAAACAGCCGTTCAATCGCATCGGTTAAAAGCGTTGGCGAAGTGGTGTAGGTCAGCATAGAACTTGCCGCAACCAAAGAGACAATCCGCACGGTGGTAAACACCGCCATGTAGATGCCGCCCGAAGTCAGTTGAAATTTGCCGAGTTCCAAAAGCACCGAGCCGTCTTTGTTATAGAAAATCTGCAACACGGCGGTAATTGCCACAATAATGACAATCGGTTTCAGGCTTTTTAAAAGCATTTTCGCCGATATTGTGGACAGCAATACCGTCAGCAGTAAATATACCACCATCACGGCAAGCGATACAAAATTTTTGCAGAAAAATATAAACAGAATATAAACAAAGGTCAAAACAAGTTTTAAACGCGGGTCTAATTTGTGCACCACGGAATGCCCGGGGAAATACTGCCCGATGGTAATGTCTTTTATCATTGCACAGCCCCCCGTTCTTTCAACACGCGCAAAAGTTCGCGTTTCGCCGCTTCGACGGTGTAAATATCGGTGCGCACGGGTAAGCCCTGTTCTTTTAAATTCAGGAAAATGCGCGTGATTTGCGGCACATCCAACCCGATAGACAGCAAGCGGTCTACTTGGCGAAACACCTCGCCGACCGTGCCGACAAGCGCTGTGTGCCCGTGATCCATGACAATCACTTTTGAAGCAAACGCAGCAACATCGTCCATACTGTGCGAAACGATAATCACGGTTTTGCCCGTCGTCAGGCGATAATTTTCAATCATATCGGAAAGGCGCGCTCTGCCGCGTGGGTCTAAGCCCGCGGTGGGCTCGTCCAAAATCAGGATTTCGGGCTCCATCGCCATCACGCCCGCAATCGCCACACGGCGTTTTTCACCACCCGACAAATCAAAGGGGGATTTTTCCAGCCAATCCTTGTGAATGCCGACAAACTCCGCGGCACGCAAAACCGTCTCTTTTACCTGTGCTTCGGAAAGCCCCATATTTTTAGGACCAAACGCAATATCGCGGTACACGGTGCTTTCAAACAGTTGGTATTCGGGGTATTGAAAGCAAAGCCCGACTTTAAAGCGCGCGGCGCGGGTGCGTTCTTTACTGCTGTGAATATCCTCGCCGTTTAACAGAATTTTACCAGCAGTCGGCTTTAAAAGCCCGTTTAAATGCTGTATCAAAGTGCTTTTGCCCGAACCCGTATGCCCGATAATGCCGACAAATTCGCCCTTTTCGACGGAAAGATTGACATCCTCCACGGCGGTAATGCGAAACGGGGTTCCCTCGCCGTAGACATAGGTTAAATTTTGCGTTTCAAGAATCGGCATTTGACTTCTCCCCGAGTAAATTGAGTATGGCGTCGGAAAATTCCGCAGCGGTTAATATATCGTCAGGCATTGGCACGCCCTCTTTTTTCAGTTCTGCCGCAAGGCAAGCGGCTTTCGGCACATCGAGCCCAACTTGCTTTAATAAATCCGCCTTGCGGAACACTTCTTTCGGTGTGCCGTCCAGCAGGATTTTCGCGTTATCCATCACAACCACGCGGTCGGCGGTGGCGGCTTCTTCCATAAAATGCGTGATAAACACAATCGTAATGCCGCGCTCACGGTTTAATTTGCGTATGGTTTCGAGCACTTCTTTGCGCCCTTTGGGATCTAACATGGCGGTCGGCTCGTCTAACACGATACATTCGGGCAGCATTGCAATCATCCCCGCAATCGCCACGCGCTGTTTTTGCCCGCCGGAAAGTTTATGCGGCTCATGGTGGCGGTAATCGTACATACCGACCGCTTTTAAAGCATCATCGACACGGCGGCGGATTTCAGCGGGCTCGACGCCTAAATTTTCAGGACCGAACGCGACATCCTCCTCGACAATAGAGGCGACAATTTGGTTGTCGGGATTTTGGAACACCACGCCGACGGTACTGCGAATATCGTAGGAAAGTTCTTCGTCGGCGGTATCCATTCCGTTCACAAGCACCCTACCGCTTTCGGGAATTAAAATGGAGTTGGAAAGTTTGGCAAGGGTGGATTTTCCGGAGCCGTTATGCCCCAAAATTGCGACAAAATCGCCCTTTTTTATGTTGAGTGTTACATGATCCACACAAAGCGGCAAGGGCTGTTCCCCCTCGCTCGCTTCATACCGATAACAGACATTTTGAAATTCGATGATATTTTCCGACATAGTGTTTTCCTTACCAAAAGATTTTCAGCGTTTCCAAATCGCGGTTGCACCGCAAGGAAGCAGAAGCCCCGTTTGTGTAACGGGCAAACCGATTTCTTCGCTTTCGACCGTGCCGCCGCATTTGGGTACAATCAGTGCGCCCAAAATATATTGCATCACGGCGGGAGAAAGCCCTGCGGTATAGGAGTTTATGAGCACCGCCAAAGGATTGTCCGACAGCACATCGCGGCAAAGTTCCACAAAGTGATACACTTCGTTTTCCAGTTTCCAAACCTCACCGCCGGGGCCCCGACCGTACGAGGGCGGATCCATAATCAAAATATCATACCGATTGCCGCGGCGGATTTCGCGTTGTACGAATTTGATACAGTCATCGACAATCCAGCGCACAGGGCGGTCAATCACGCCCGACGAGAGTGCGTTTTCCTTCGCCCACTGCACCATGCCTTTTGACGCGTCCACATGGACAACCTCCGCGCCTGCTTTGAGGGCGGAAACCGTCGCCGCGCCCGTATAGGCAAACAAATTTAAAACTTTTACGGGGCGGTTTTGCCGGTTTATCAAATCGGACACATAATCCCAATTCACCGCCTGTTCGGGGAACACGCCCGTGTGCTTAAAGCCCATCGTTTTGACATTGAAAGTCAAATCGCGGTAGGAGATTTCCCAACGGTCGGGAATGCGGTTACGCACTTCCCACTGCCCGCCGCCCGTATTGGAACGGTGATACACCGCATCCGCTTTTTTCCACAACGGATGCGTTTTCGGCGTTTGCCAAACCACCTGCGGGTCAGGGCGAATCAGGGTCACATTGCCCCAACGCTCTAACCGTTCGCCGCAGGAGCAATCAAGCAGTTCATAGTCTGTCCAATCCTGTGAAAAACGCATTACACTAACCTTTCCCGTACCACTTCGGCAATGGTTTCGCCGAGTTCACGGATTTTTTGCTCATTCTTGCCCTCTAACATCACGCGCACCAACGGCTCCGTGCCCGAAACACGCACCAGCACGCGCCCGCTGTCGCCGAGTTCTTCTTCCGCGCGGGCAATGGCATTTTTAATTTCTAAATCACTTGTAAAACGCACTCTGCCGTAATTCGACACGCGCACATTGATGAGCACCTGCGGATAAATCTCCATTTCGTCCGCCAATTCTTTTAAGGTTTTGCCTGTATTTTTGAGCACCTTTAACACCTGTATCGCGGACAGTTGCCCGTCGCCCGTGGTGGCATAGTCCAAAAAGATAATATGCCCCGACTGCTCGCCGCCGATGCTGTATCCGTTTTCGAGCATATTTTCAAGCACATAGCGGTCGCCGACCTTGGTGCGTTCACAGTGAATCCCGTTTTCGTCGCAGAACTTGAAAAAGCCCATATTGCTCATCACGGTAACCACGGCGGTATCTTTTTTGAGCGTGCCGTTTTTCTGCATATATTTCGCGCACAGTGCAATGGCGCGGTCGCCGTCCACAATCGCCCCGGTATGGTCTACGGCAAGCATACGGTCGGCGTCGCCGTCAAAGGCAAAGCCCAAATCACAGCCGTTTTCCAAAACGCATTTCTGCAACGCGCCCATATGCGTAGATCCGCAGTCTTTGTTAATATTCACGCCGTCGGGATTGTCGGCAATGACAATACATTCTGCGCCGAGCGCCTCAAAAACCGTCTTTGCGGAAACGCTCGAGGAGCCGTTGGCGCAGTCGAGCGCAATTTTTAACCCGTCACAGCGTACATCGGTGGTGGAAAGCAAGTGCTTTATATAATCCTCTACCGCGTTTGCGGCACGCGTCACTCTGCCGACATCGCCGCCGACCATCACAGGCGGCACTTTCGCTTCGTCTAAAATAATGGCTTCGATTTCGTTTTCCAGCGCGTCGGGCAATTTGTAGCCCGTGGACTGAAAAATCTTAATGCCGTTGTATTCGCAAGGGTTATGCGAGGCGGAAATCATCACGCCCGCATCATAATTGTATGCTTTGACAAGGTATGCCACGGCAGGGGTGGGTACAACGCCGAGCAAAAGCACATCTGCCCCGACAGAGCAAAGCCCCGCCGAGAGTGCCGCCTCCAACATTTCACCCGAAGCGCGGGTATCCATACCAATCATCACGCGCGGGCGATGGTCTAAATTCTCGGTCAGCACCATGGCCGCCGCACGCCCGATTTGCATAGCGAGTTCACAGGTAATTTCACTGTTTGCGACGCCGCGAGCGCCGTCCGTTCCGAATAATCTGCCCATTATTTTTTCTCCTTTTACAACTCTAACTGTTGCTGCCCCGGCATGGCAAAGCCAAGGTGCTTGTATGCGAGCGCGGTCGCCACTCTGCCGCGCGGGGTTTTGGAAAGAAAGCCGATTTGCATCAAATACGGCTCGTAAACATCTTCAATCGTGACGGATTCCTCGCCTATCGTAGCGGCAATGGTTTCCAAGCCCACGGGCCCGCCGTTGTAATTTTGAATCATCGTGGTTAACAGCAGGCGGTCGATTTGGTCAAGCCCCAATTCGTCAATTTCCATTCTGCCGAGGGCGATTTTTGCCGTATCTTCGGTAATCACGCCGTTTGCCATCACTTCGGCGAAATCGCGTGCGCGCTTTAACAGGCGGTTGGCAATACGCGGTGTACCACGCGAGCGCGACGCAATTTCCAACGCACCGTTTTCATCGACGGCTATGCCTAAAATGCCCGCACTGCGCTTGACGATTTGCGACAGTTGCTCGGGGGAATACATTTCCAACCGCAAAATCACACCGAATCGGTCACGCAAAGGCGCGGTCAACTGCCCCGCGCGTGTGGTCGCGCCGACCAGCGTAAATTTCGGCAAATCCAAACGAATGGAACGCGCCGAAGGGCCTTTGCCAATGATAATATCGAGCGCGTTGTCCTCCATAGCGGGGTACAAAACTTCCTCGACACTGCGCGAAAGGCGGTGGATTTCGTCAATAAACAGCACATCGCCGTCACTCAAATTGGTTAACAGCGCCGCCAAATCACCGGGTTTTTCAATCGCGGGGCCCGAGGTCACGCGGATTTGCACGTTCATTTCATTGGCAATAATGCCCGCGAGCGTGGTTTTCCCAAGCCCCGGCGGGCCGTACAGCAACACATGGTCTAATTGTTCGCCGCGCGCTTTTGCCGCTTCGATATAGATTTTTAAATTCTCTTTCGCCTTTTCCTGCCCGATATAATCGTTTAAGGTTTTCGGACGCAGAGAGAGTTCCAAATCACCGTCGCCCGACTCGTTGAATTCGGGCGAAACAATACGGTTTTCCTGTTCAAAATCCATCGGTTACACCTGCCTTGCCAGTTGTTTTAACGCTTGTTTAATCAATGCTTCCACAGGCAAATCCCCGTCTAATTTGGAAACCGCCATCGCCGCCTCGCTTTGGGAATAGCCGAGCATGGTGAGGGCGCTGACCGCCTCCGACGCATTGCCGTCCGCGGCGGCAAGCCCTGCCGCTTGAATTTCGGGCGAGTCGGCGGGCATTTCCAAGCCTTTTGCCAATTTATCCTTTAACTCCAACACCACACGCTGGGCGAGTTTCGGCCCGACGCCCTGTGCGCGGGTAATGGATTTGCTGTCACCCGTGGCAAGGCAAAGCGCCAATTTGTCGGGCGTTAATTCCGACAAAATCGAAAGCGCCGCTTTTGGCCCGACCCCCGAAACGGAAATCAGCAATTTAAAGCACTCCAATTCCTGCTCGGTGGCAAAGCCAAACAAATCGAGTGCATCCTCACGGACATTCAGGTAGGTATAGAGTGTGGCGGTACTGCCCTTTTCCCCGATTGTTTTTAAGGTAGAAAGCGTGGTACTGCACTGAAACGCAACGCCGCCTGTTTCCAACGCGACGGACTGCGTATCGCGGTGCACCACACGCCCGGTAATTGAATAAAACAAAATTTAAACCCCCATTTTTTTGAGTTTCCCCATCAATGACCCGCTGGAATGCCCGTGGCAGATGGCCATGGCGAGCGCATCGGCGGTATCGTCGGGCTTCGGCACTTTGTCGAGGTTTAAAATGATGCGCGTCATCTCCTGCACCTGTTTTTTCTCGGCTCTGCCGTAGCCGACCACGCTTTGCTTGACCTGCAAAGGTGTATATTCAAAAATTTCCAGCCCATGCTGTTGGGCGGCAAGCATCGTCACACCGCGCGCTTGGGCAACATCAATCACCGTTTTGGCATTGGTGTTGTAAAACAGTTTTTCAATCGCCATCGCGTCGGGTTTATGCCGTTCCATCAACGCGCACAAATCGTCATATATGATTTCGAGCCGTCTGTGAAACGGCGTGCCTGCATCCGTTGTAATCGCACCGTAATCCACCACGGAAAAGCGGTTGTTGCGGTAATCGAGCACCCCGTAACCGACAATCGCATACCCCGGGTCAATGCCTAAAATCGTCATAGTTTTTTCCTTTATTATAGTATAAAACAATAGTAGAAGAATTTTACCACAAACGGGGAGAAATAGCAAGTAAACAGAGTGTGAATTCTCAAAAAATCGGATTGCGTAAAAATTCGGCGAATCTTGACAAATTGCGGGAAATGGCTTATGTTATAACAGAAGGTTCTCAAACTCTACAACAAAGGATTTGACTGTATTTGGAGAAAAAGTGTATACATTGCGGTGCACCGTTGCCGCGGGAAGCCGATTTTTGTTTGCATTGCTTTTCAACGCAAACGAAATCTGCCCCACCCGCCGCAGGAAACGACCCTGCACCGAAAAAGGCACATACGCATGACATCGAAAAAGAGAAAGCCGTTGTGAAAGTGCCATTATTTCGGCGCGCAAAACGGACGCACATACTTGCCTGTACGGCGATGCTTGCGATAACCTGCGGCATATGTTTTTTGGCTGTTCAATCCGCAAACCGCAACGCCACGCCCGCCGTCTTACAAACCACGCAAGTGCCCGTCACACAAGAAAACGGAGAATTTGTAACCGACGCGGCAGGTGAAATTATCACCGAAACCGTGGAAATCACCACCGAGGCACAGGGTCTTTTGGAAAAACTCTTTCACCCGAGCGAAAGCACGGAAGAAGGCACTTCTCAGTCCGGCGGCTTTTGGGACAGACTGTTCGGAAACCCCGAAGAAACCGCCGCGCAAGGCGACAACACCGACGGCACGGACATTCCTGCATACAGTGATAACACAACCGACGAAACGGAAAGCGCCCCGACTGCACCGAACATCCCGACCGAAGCACCGACCGAAGCAAAACCCAAAGAGCCGATTGCAGTACCGCCTGCCGACAGCGGCGCATGGGAATGGACGGAGCAAAACGGCGCGGTAAAACTCACCAAATACACCGGCAACGACAGTATTGTCACCGTTCCCGCCTACATAAACGGCATGCATGTTTCGTATCTTGGGGAAAATCTGTTTGTAGGCAACAGCAAAATTCAAAAAATACAGTTTGAGGGAACATCGGACGACTCCGGGATGCTCTATTTGCCGTATAACACAGCCGTTTTTTCCAATTTACCGAATTTAACTTCGATTACCTTTCCGTATGCAACCTGGGCATACATGGTGAACGCGGCAGGCGAAAACGTCTACTACTATTCCTTTCACAAATTGATTACCGGTTGTCCGAAATTGAGCAGTGTCTCCTTTACCGAACGGCAAAATCCAAACCTGTCCTTCAACGGCCGTATGTATACCATCGGCGGCGCTGTCTATGCGGATGTATCTGATACGCTTGTATACTATCCGCCCGGCAGAACAGACAAGCAGTGCACCATAGCATACGCGCGCTCCATTGCCGGCTATGCTTTTCAAGACAATCCGTATTTGGAAAGCGTCGTCTTTCCCAAAAAGTTTTCAAGCGTCAATGCAACACGCGTAAACTTTTTGGGTTGCACAAATTTGTCCTCTTTTTCCGTTGCGGACGGTAACACAGAATATTATGCAAAAGACGGCGTCTTGTACTGCAAGAGAGCATCGACTATCTCGAACGGCACGGAATACTATTCCGTATTTTGGTATCCGCCCGGCAAAAAAGACGCCGTATTCGTCACACCGGCAGATACGCACTTGGTGTTCTCGGGGATTGCATTTTGCGGCAACCCGTATTTGACCACCCTGCAATTTTCGGAATCGTGCAGGGTAGATAAAACCATTGTAAACAGTGAAGCGGCGCCGCCTTCGTTACGCTGTATCCGCATCAAAAATGACGGTTCGATTGCTGACATTCGGGATTTAAACGATATTCAAGCCAAATGCACCATTGAATATTATGCATAACACAGAAAAGGGGCTGTAAAAAAACTTTCGTTTTTTACAGCCCCTTTTCGTATTTTGTTCTTATTATTTTGTATCCTTTTTGCCGTTTCTGCCCTCGCGTTCGCGAATGATGAAGCGGGAGTCTATTTATTCGCTTGCGGAAATGCGAATGGATATACTGCTGACTGCATTCGGCTCATCATACGCAACGCCGATACGAATCCCTTCTTCAAAAGTACCGTCCGAATAAGTTTTCGTAGCAAATAGATAATACTTTGCATAACTGCTTTCGTTATCTGTTGTATACGCCGTGTTTGCTATTGCCGCTTCAAATTCAGCAACGGGCATTCCGTAATAAATCCCATTCGGCAGTTTGGCGGGAATGTCATCATCATAAAAAGAAATATCTTCCACCACGGTGTATTCAATCGGCAACTCGTTGGGCGTATTATTTGTTACGCGCAAAGACATGCTCTTTCCGTTTTTGGAAATCACCAAATCTCCTCTGCCGGTACCGGCAACCGTTGCATCGGATTGCTGTGTTTGCAATGTCCAACCGTTTTCAATAAACGCCGTAACGGGAATCGGCATTTGATATAATGCGCCGTCAATTTCAAGAATACCGGATTTCATATCCGTGCCGAGTTCGGTGGGCGCCTGATAGTCTTTTATATATGCCGGTTTGTCATCGCTGACGGAGGTTTCCTTAAAATTCTCCGGCTTGACGAGATTTTCCAATTCCACCTTGCTCAGTTTTCCGGTTTCCGTATCAATTTCAAATGTGATTCCACTGTTCATATCCACTTCATACTCTAAATCTTTATAGGAAGAACCGTCATAGGTGTCAACCGGACTGCCGTATGCCGCAGTAATATCCGCCTCCGTGGAAGTTCCCAAGACAATGCCTTTTGCCATTTCCGCGCTTTTTTGGCCGTCTTCCCACCATGCGTCGCTTACGATTATGCCACCGATGTATGTATCTGTAATCGGCAATGCGCTTTTTGCAAAGTTCACAACTTCAACCATCAGCTCGACTTCGCCTTTATAGGTCATATGGCAAAAATCGTACGCCTCTGCCTCTAACAGAACATCCTTATCTTCTCTGTCGGAAAAAGTCCAACCTTGCTTCATAAAATCAGATAAAGTCATCGGGCACTGGTAGACTGTACCGTCTAATTTGATTTGGAAATCATACAGTGAATCTGTCCACTTCACGCTGCCTGTATAATCAGCCAAGCCATTCTGCAATGCATTTTTGTCCGTTTCATTTGTTCCTTTCCCGCATGCTGCGAGCCCAATAACCATCAGCATAGCCAAAAGAACAGATAGAACTTTTCTCATAATTCCACACACCTTTTCTTTTTTTGTTCATTCTACCGAATGGAACAAGAAAAAACAATTCTCTAATAGAGTACAAACAGAAAAAAGGGGATGTAAAAAAAGTGCAGACCGCATAAAGCCCAATCACACAAGGCGAATTTTCGATTTGGAAAGAAACAACCATCCAAAAACGCCTGAAATCATCGTCAAATGCAATAAATACTGCTTTATGCTATAAACAAGCCTCGCCGCTCGGCGTACCTTTGTACGCCGTCGGGTAACCGCAGACAACGCAAGCGCGTTGTCTGCGCTCGGCTTGTTCATTCTGCGCATTTTTTCCTATCCCCCAAAACGGGGCTGTAAAAAAACTTTCGTTTTTTTACAGCCCCGTTTCGTATTTTGTTCTTATTATTTTGTATCCTTTTTGCCGTTTCTGCCCTCGCGTTCGCGAATGATGAAGCGCGTAGGCGTGCCCTCAAGCCCGAAGACTTCGCGGATTTGGTTGTCAATATAGCGCTGATAACTGTAATGGAACAAATCCTTGCTGTTGACAAAGCAAACGAATGTCGGCGGGCGTGTGGACGCCTGCGTCATATAATAGATTTTCAAGCGTCTGCCCTTGTCTGTGGGGGGCTGGACGCGCGTCGTGGCATCTGCCAATACCTCGTTGAGTTTCCCGGTTGAAATCCGCATGGTGTTTTGTTCGTTGACAAATTGAATCAGTTCAAACAGGCGGTCAAGCCGCTGTCCCGTTTTGGCGGAAATGAAAATAATCGGCGCGTAACTCATAAACGAAAAATCATTCATCAGTTTTTTGCGCTCTTTGTCCATCGTTTTGCCGTCTTTCGACACAGCGTCCCACTTATTGACCGCGATAATACACGCCTTGCCGAGGTCGTGCGCAATACCTGCGACTTTGGAGTCCTGCTCGGTAAAGCCCTCGGTGCCGTCAATCATAATCACGCACACATCGGCGCGCTCCACTGCCATTCGGGCGCGAATGACCGAATATTTTTCAATTTGGTCTTCGACCTTGCTTTTACGGCGAAGCCCCGCGGTATCAATAAATACGAAATTGCCGAACCGGTTTTCGACAATCGTGTCGGTCGCGTCACGCGTGGTGCCCGCAATGTCGGAGACAATCGCGCGGGTTTCGCCCGAAATGGCGTTAATCAGAGAGGATTTGCCGACATTCGGTTTGCCGATGACCGCCACGCGAACGGTTTCGCCGTCCAATTCGTCCTCGGTTTGTTCGGGCAAGTATTTTAAAACTTCATCTAAAAGGTCACCCGTGCCGTGCCCATGCACGGAGGAAACCGCCACGGGGTCCCCGAGACCGAGATTGTAAAATTCGTAAAATTCGGGCGGAATTTCACCGATCGTATCGCATTTGTTCACGCACAGCACAATCGGTTTTCCGCTTTTTTGGAGCATCGCCGCAACCTCTTGGTCGGTGGCGACCACGCCTGAACGCAAATCCGTGACCAAAATAATCACATCGGCGCTGTCAATCGCCAATTCCGCCTGACGGCGCATCTGCGACAGGATAACATCGTCGGAATACGGCTCAATGCCGCCGGTATCCACAAGCAGCATATTGTGCCCGAGCCACTCGCAGTCGCCGTAAATACGGTCGCGCGTAACGCCCGGGGTATCGTCGACAATCGAAAGTCGTTTGCCGACCAATTTGTTAAACAAAGTGCTTTTGCCGACATTCGGTCTGCCGACAATCGCTACAACGGGTCTTGCCATCGTTACACCCCCAAAAGGTTGGAAAGCAGTTCTTTTCCGACATTGCCTGTCGGAACGACGGGCACGCCGAGCGTTTTTTCTGCTTCTTTCAAGGTAATATCGTCTAAAAATTTATTGTTTTCGGTCGAATGCGAAGTATAGTCAATCGTCATCACAAGCGGAATGAGCAACGCCTCGCCTAAATCGCGATCTTGCAGTTGTTCGAGTAAATCCTGTCCCGTTAAAAGCCCTGCAACGGTGATTTGTTCCCCGAAAAAATGATTGACGATTTTAACAACCTCGATTTTGCAACCGATTTTTTGCTCTGCCGCGGCGCAAAGTTCTTGAAGCAGCGGATACGCCGCCGCACCGGTTGCCAAAGTCAGTTTTTTGTATTTGGATTTTCGCGTGCAACCGCCGAGCGCCTCGTAAAATTCTTCTTTTAACGAAGTCCACAGCCCCACGCCGTTGTCGATTTGCGGATAGCCGTCGTAATAGTCGCCGTTCGGCAGTGGACGCTCGGCTTTTAAGAAAAATTCATCCGCCGGGTAGCACAGGCGCACGCCGTGTTGTGCTTTGAATGCTGTGGAGAAGGATTCGAGAATGTCGATAACCTCCCCCGCCGTTTCTTTGGTATAGGGCGTCAAGGGGTAAAGCCCTTCGCGGAATTTCGTTAAGCCCACGGGCACGGCGGCAATGCTTTGCACCGCAGGATAGAGTTTTGCGAGTTCTTGTAGGCTGTATTCGAGTTCTTTGCCGTCGTTGATACCGGGACAAAGCACCAGTTGGGTATTCATCGTTATGCCCGCATCGGCAAAGCGCCGCAAGACGGAAAGCACTTCGCCTGCACGCTTGTTTTTCATCATTTCCACGCGCAGTTGCGGGTTCATGGTGTGCACGGAAATGTTGACAGGGCTGATATGCATTTGGATAATGCGCTCGATTTCGTGCTCGGAAATATTGGTCAGGGTAATATAGTTCCCGAACAAAAACGAAAGGCGCGAGTCGTCGTCTTTAAAATACAGGCTGTCGCGCATTCCCGCGGGCAGTTGATCAATAAAGCAGAAAATGCATTTATTTTTGCAATGCTGTTGTTTGTCCATCAAATAGGTGGCAAACTGCAAGCCCGTATCTGCCGTTTTAAACTGCACGGTTTTTCGCTTAGCGCCGCATTGAAACTCTGCGGTGACGGGCGCAAAACTCATACGAAAATCGTAGTCCAGCACATCTTCAATTTCGTAGCCGTCCACGGTTAAGAGGCTGTCCCCTGCGCGTACGCCCGCAAACCAACTGCGGGAAAACCGTTTCACGGACTGTATTTCAACCGGCATAGGTTACCGCCTTTCCGCACGAGAAAAAGGCGGGGAAGTAAAAACCTTCTCCACCTTTCCGACGTACAAAATCAATTTGCAAAGCTTAGGCTTCTTCTTTCACAACGACCTGTCTGCCGTTGTAGTAGCCGCATACTGCGCAAACTCTGTGCGGTCTTTTGTACTCGCCGCAGTTCGGGCATTTTTGAAGCTCGGGTGCGGACATTTTCCAGACGTTGGAGCGTCTCTTATCTCTTCTTGCTTTGGAAACTCTTCTCTTCGGTACTGCCATTTTCTTTGCTCTCCTTATGTTAAATTACGGTTCTTCGTTGTCAAGCAGCGACTGCAACACCGCAAGGCGCGGGTCAACAGGCGGCTTACAGGAACAGGTTGTTACATTTAAATCCGCCCCGCACATTGGGCACAGCCCTTTACAATCGGGCTTGCACAACTCTTTTGTCGGAATATGCAGCAAAATGTCCTCCCGCAGAAGTTCATCTAAATCAAAGTGCATATCCTCGACCAAAATGAAATCGTCATTGTCCTCATCATTGAGGGCGGAGACAAGCGTGTGCACAAATTGCTTTTGCACGGTACGGGTAAGCGGTTTTAAGCAACGGTCACAAACGGTTTGGTATTCCAAAACCGTATCGGCAGTTAAGGTAACTACCCCCGCGCGGTTTTCAACAACGCCTTTCGCCTTAGCAGGCTCGCGGATTTCACAATCCTCCAAAACGAACGAATACTCGAACATTTTTTTGGAACCGATGTTGTTAAAAACGGGCTCTAATTCAATAAACATAACATACCTCTAAACTAACGCAAAGAATATTATAATGGGTCAATACGGTTTTGTCAACAAAAACTTTTTGGGGGCTGCGTGTTTTTCCGAAATTATTCGTCTTCTGCACTTTCTGTTACGGTGCGCATCGTTTTAATCGCGCCGGGCAGGGTTTGGTACGCGTCCAGCACCGCTTGCTTTGCCGCACTGTCGGGGACATAGACCGCGTTGCCGACGGCAATATAGTCGTCCGTAAATACCGCATAAAAGCCGCGTCCGACCACCGTGACATCGCCCGTCGCGTGGGTATGACTGTCCGGGTCATAATCAGACGGTGTAAACTGCATACCCCGAATTTTTGCAATCAAAGCATCCGCCGCCGCGGTGTCCTCCACAGTCTTATATTGCTCCCCGACCGCAACCGTCAACGATTCCAAATCGGAGGCTGTCTGCGGTTCGACGGACACGGTTTCCACATCGACCGAAGTCTCCCCTGACAGGAGATATTGTTTATGAAACGCCAGCAAATATACGCGGTACACAACGGTTGCCGGCGCGCCGCTTTCAAGCGTCGCGTGAATTTGAAACGCATTATCGACTGCGTCGAGCGATTGCAGTTGTAAAACCGCTTCGGTCGAATGATACCGTTTGACGAACAGCAGGACATTTTCCTTAAAAAAGTCCGCGGTATAGGGCGCGGTCAAAGACAAAAAGGACTGTGTTTCCCCATCGGCAACCGCAGAAACATCAAACGCCTGCGCAAGCGCCTCAACGCCTTTTTCCAATTCGCGTTCCGAAGTAAAAACATAATATTCGTTTTGAAAGGTTTGCTCGGCTTCTGCAAGGGGGACAAGCGCCGTGGTTTCGCTTGTAAACGGAATATCGTAAAATGCTTTGTCCGCGCCCTTCACCGCACAGCCGGCAAACGGTACAAACAGACAAAGGCACAAAACGATACAGAGAATACGCTTCATACGCTTTCTTCCTCTCATAAAAGAAAGCCGCTGTGACACCACAACGGCTTTTTGAGAATGGTAATCAGTTGATTTTTTCGCAATACGCAAACATTCTCTCGGGCAAATTCTCGAGGTCGGTCGAAACCGTGAATGTAAATGCAGTATCGGTCATTTTCCCAAGCTCGTCAACCTTTTTGAGGAAGTCGGCAAGCGCCTCATAATCTCTGCCGCCGATGCGGAAAGTCGCATCCACAAAAATATCGGTAATATCGTGGTCCCCGGCGCAAAGCCCGCTTAAAAAGCCGTAAAGCGCATCAAAGCCGGAAACCGAAAAGCTATCGGTCGCCACCAAGCGTGCGCGGTAGCTCACATCATATGTCAGCTTGGTTTCCTTTTCCACGCAAATGACATTGCCGTTGGATTTTTCGATTGCCGCGTTAACCTTGTCAACCAGCAGTTTTGTTTTGCCCGAGCCTTTGTGGCCGATAATAAGAGATACCATCGTAGTCTCCTCCTGAATATGTATTATAACCGCCCCTGCGGGATAAAACGAAAGGGATTACAGACCGAGTCTTTGTTCAAGCGCCTTGGTCATTTCTTCATAGCCGGGCTTGCCCAACAGCGCAAACATATTGCGTTTGTAGCTTTCCACACCCGGCTGATTAAAGGGATTCACGCCCAAGGTATAGCCCGAAACCGCGCAAGCCGTTTCCAGAAAATACACAAGATAGCCGAAGTTGTAGGCGTCCATTTCAGGAACTTCCAGCACCACATTCGGCACGCCGCCGTCCACATGGGCGAGCACCGTACCCTCAAACGCCTTGCGGTTGACATATGCCATGGTTTTGCCCGCCAAGAAATTCAACCCGTCGGCATTCTTTTCATCCGTCCCGATAGTGACTTCGGTTTTGGGCTTGTCAAACACAACGGCGGTTTCAAACAGGACGCGTTCACCCTCCTGAATATATTGCCCCATCGAATGCAAATCGGTGGAAAACACCGCACTTGCAGGGAACAAGCCCTTGCCGCACTTGCCCTCGGACTCGCCGAACAGTTGTTTGAACCATTCGTTCATCATCGTGTAATCGGGCTCGTAGGCAACCATCATTTCGACTGCCTTGCCTTTGCGGTACAGGATATTGCGGATTGCCGCATATTTACAGCAATCGTTTTCGGTTAAATCGTCTTTGGAATAGGCGGTTCTTGCATCCGCAGCGCCCTGCATCATCGCGGCAATGTCAATGCCCGCCGCGGCAATCGGCAGAAGGCCGACTGCGGTCAGCACGGAGTATCTGCCGCCGACATCGTCCGGCACAACAAAGGTTTCATAGCCTTCTTCATCGGAAAGTTCTTTTAACGTGCCCTTTGCACGGTCGGTGGTGACATAAATCCGCTTTGCGGCTTCCGCTTTGCCGTATTTCTTTTCCAGCAATTCGCGGAAAATACGGAACGAAACCGCCGGCTCCGTGGTGGTGCCCGATTTGGAAATCACATTCACCGAAAAGTCTTTATTTTCGCAAAGCGCCACGATTTCATTGAGCGCCGCAGAACTGATGGAGTTCCCGCTGAAAAAGATTTGCGGGGTATCTTTGCAAAGCAAATTGTAGTTTTGGGATTTGCAGAATTCGATGGCCGCACGCGCGCCGAGATAACTGCCGCCGATGCCGATGACAACCAATACCTCGGAATCCTTACGGATTTTCGCCGCCGCTTTTTCGATGCGTGCAAATTCTTCTTTATCGTAATCCACCGGCAAATCGACCCAGCCGAGGAAATCGCTGCCCTCGCCCGTTTTGGAAATCAACTTTTGATGCGCCGCTTTGACTTCGTCTGCAATGGCGGCATAGTCGCTGTCGGAAATAAAACCGTTCAAATATTTGGTGTTCAGTCTAAGTGCCATTTGTAAAAATTTACCCCTTTGGTTTTGCCGCACCGCGCGGCTTCATTTAACATCTTTTCTATGTTGCATTTATTCTACCTTAAATTCCGCCGCTTTTCAATACGAAATTGTGAATTTTTTTGAAAAATCTCTGTTAAAATTTACAATCCCGTGCATGATTGGCACAAAATGCACAAAATTCGGCGAAACGCCTCGGCAAATGTCAACCGTTCCACAGCGGTTGCATTGGTCAAATCGTAGGTGCAGACCGTTTCGCCCGCCGACTGAAAAATGACGCGTCCGAGCAACTGACCCGCTTCGACGGGCGCTTCGACCGAGGCGGCAAGGTCGATTTCCTGCGTTACGGCGGATTTCTTGCCTTTTTCCAACACAACTTTTTTCGTTTCGGGGATTTGCGGCTGAATAGAATCGGTCATCCCGTGTAAAACCGAGACGGCGGGAATTTGTGTACTGTCCACTGTCAACTCCACGCTTTCGTAATTTGCAAAGCCCCAATCCAGCATCGCCCTTGCACTGTTAAAGCGCGCGTCGCTTGAATCACTTCCCAACACCACGGCAATCAAATGCAAGCCGTCGCGTTCGGCGCTTGCCGCGACACAGCACCCCGCTTTGGAAGTGGTACCGGTTTTTAAACCCGTTGCGCCTTCGTAAAACCGCACCAACTTATTGGTGTTGGTCAGTTCCGTTTTGCCGTCGCGCAAGCTGTCCATCCAAATGGTGGTATATTGCACAATGCGCTGGTGCTTTAACAGTTCACGGGACATCAACGCAATATCGTACGCGCTGGTTTTGTGGTTTTCCGCGGTATCGTCGAGCCCCGTACAGTTCTCAAAGGTTGTATCGTGCATACCGAGTTCTTTGGCGCGCTCGTTCATCATTTTGACAAACGCCGTACTGCTCCCCGCCACATACTCCGAGAGCGCTTCGCAGGCGTCGTTGGCGCTCGCCACAGCGGCGGCTTTTAAAAGTTCGTCTACCGTCATTTGCTCGCCCTCTTCAAGCCATATCTGCGACCCACCCTTTTCGCACGCCTCACGGCTGGCGGTCACGGTATCATTCAACGAAATTCTGCCCTCGTCAATCGCCTCGACCACCAACAAAAGCGTCATAATTTTGGTGACAGAGGCGGGGTACAGTTTGTCGTGCGCGTTTTGCGCCATAAAGACTTTTCCGCTGTCGACATCGACCAAAATGCCTGCTTTCGCCGAGATTTCCACCTGCATCGGCGGCAATTCCTCGGCGGCGGCACACGGCAACACACACAACACGAGCAATAAAACACTTAAAAAAACCGATAGTATTTTTTTCATAAACACAGCCCCTTTCCTACTCTTTCTATATGCAGTCGGGGATTGTAAAAATGAATTTTTATGGTACAATAAAAAAAGAATGCACTCGGAGGCACATTATGTTGGATTTTGAAACGGCAAAAGCGCGCGCGAAAGACTTGCGTCAAGAACTGAACCACCACATTTACCGCTATTATGTGGAAAATGAAAACGATATTTCGGATTATGAATACGATATGCTGATGCGCGAATTACAGGGCATTGAAGAAGAATACCCCGAACTGCTCACGGCGGACTCCCCCACCCACCGCGTCGGGGGCGAGGCGGACAATGCCTTTTCGCCGGTTGTGCACCCCGTGAAAATGGAAAGTTTACAGGACGCGTTTTCCGAAGGGGAAATCCGCGATTTTGACGCACGCGTAAACGGCGGCATCGGCGCAGTGCGATATGTTGTCGAGCCGAAAATCGACGGGCTTTCGGTGTCTTTGGAATATGAAAACGGCGTGTTTACCCGCGGCAGTACGCGCGGTGACGGTGTAACGGGCGAGGATATTACCGCCAATTTGCGCACCGTGCGCAGCATCCCGTTGCGCATCAACACCGATTTGCCGTTTTTGGAGGTACGCGGTGAGGTCTATATGCCCCGGGATACCTTTTTGGAAATCGTGAAAGAACAGGAGTTAAACGAGGAAAAGCCGTTTAAAAATCCACGCAATGCGGCGGCGGGCTCTTTGCGGCAGAAAAATCCGAAAATCACCGCGAAACGGAAATTGGATATTTTCGTATTCAACATTCAGCGTATCGAGGGAAAAACCTTGCACGGACACAAGGAATCCTTGGATTATTTAAAAACGCTCGGGTTTAAGACCGTGCCGTTTTATACGCCGTGCAACAATATTGACGAAGCGCTCGCGGAAATCCGCCGCATCGGGGACATTCGCTATACCCTCCCCTTTGATATTGACGGCGCGGTGATTAAGGTGGACGATTTTTCCGCGCGCGAAGCCTTGGGCAGTACGGCGAAATACCCGAAATGGGCAATCGCCTTTAAATATCCGCCTGAGGAAAAGGAAACCACGCTTTTGGATATTGAAATCAATGTGGGGCGCACGGGGGTTCTTACCCCGACGGCGGTTTTCGAGCCCGTTTTGCTGGCGGGCACAACCGTCAGCCGCGCAACACTCCACAACGAGGATTTTATTCGGGAAAAGAACATTTCCATCGGGGACACGGTGGTCATTCGCAAGGCGGGCGATATTATTCCCGAAGTGCTGTCCGTAAGCCGACATCAGGACGGCGCACCGCTTTACGAAATGCCGAAAATCTGCCCGTCTTGCGGCGCACCGGTTATGCGCGAACAGGACGAGGCGGCAATCCGCTGTACCAACCCCGATTGCCCCGCGCAGTTATTGCGGATGCTCATTCATTTTTGCAGCCGCGACGCAATGGATATTGAAGGCTTAGGGGAAGCGGTTTTAGAGGTATTGGTGGAAAAAGACATGCTCCGCAATGCCGCGGACATTTACAATTTGGACTATGAAAAAATCGCCGCACTCGACAGAATGGGTGAAAAAAGCGCAGAAAACCTGCGCAACGCCGTGGAAAAATCCAAAGAAAACGATTTGGGAAAATTGGTATTTGCACTCGGCATTCGCCACATCGGGCAAAAGGCGGCGGCACTGCTCGCAGAGCATTTTTTGACCATGGACGCGTTGGAAACCGCCTCGCGCGAGGAGATTCTTGCGATTGACGGGTTCGGCGAAGTGATGGCGGACAGCGTTGTGCAGTTTTTCGCGCTGGCGCAATCCCGCGAATTGATTGACGCACTTACCGCGGCAGGCGTGAATATGCGTTCAAAAAAGGAAATCGTAGACAACCGTTTTGAGGGCAAAACCTTTGTGCTGACGGGCACACTCCCCACTATGACGCGCAGTGAAGCAAGCAAAATCATAGAAAGTTTTAAGGGAAAAACCGCTTCGTCCGTTTCCAAGAAAACGGATTATGTGCTGGCGGGCGAGGACGCAGGCAGTAAGCTCACCAAAGCACAGCAGTTGGGCGTGACGATTATTTCCGAGACGGAATTTCAGGAAATGATAAAATAAAAAACATTGTAGAATGCAAACCACGGAGAAAAGCTATCTTGCTTTTCTCCGTGGTTATTTTTATTCTCAAATTGGGGTTCTCGGCGCCCCGTATCCCCTCCCTCTCAGAGGGAGGTGGCACGCCGTAAGGCGTGACGGAGGGAGAGAAATGAAAAAATCTCTCCCCCAGTCAAATGCTACGCATTTGACAGCCCCCTCGTCAGAGGGGGCATAAGCGGCGGGAGCAAGCCCCCGCCCTACCCTAATCCTGTATTTCGTTCGTTCCAAAAGCACCCCTACAAACCCAAAATTGCCTTTGCAAACGCACGAAATACCACAGCAAAGGACATCAAGGCGCGGTCACAGCGGACAGGACGCCGTTTTCGGTAAGGGCGGGAAGAACACGCTCGGCGGCGTACAGATAATAGGTATACTCTTTTCCTTCAAAATACAGCGTCGCCGTATCGACACAGATATAGTGTTCATTTTGTAACGGCTTACTGCGCGTTACCACAAAATCGGTCTTTTGTCGGTACACAGCCATACTTTGCTCCACATACATCTCCGACAGCGAGATATTTAACCGACAGAAATAGCGGCTGTCGGGCACAATGCCTGTGGTCGTGTAAAAACCGCCGTCCAAAAAGCCGTAGTTTAACAAGGTGGGATGTTCTACACTGTTGATGATTTTTTCAAACCGATACTGCGGCAAATCCTCTTTGGAATACTGCATCAAATACACATTGTCGCTCGTGCAGAAAGCAAACAAGCCCGCACAGCACAGCGATATGCCCGCCAAAGAAACGCGAAGCCACCGTTTCGTCGGCTTAACAAACACACGACCGATACATTTTCCGAGCGCCGCCGCGGCAAATACGGAAAATACAGCAAAAGCAAGGCTGTAATACGGATATGCCGCATCGCCCGAATAGACAAACAGCACCGTAAACAGCGCGCACAAAAGCAGATGGGCGCGTCTGCCCTTTTCGGCGGTTGCGGTATACCAAAGCACCGCCGCAAATCCGGGCACGGCATACAGCACATTTTTAGACGCATTGCGCCCAATACGCGAAAACAGCCGTTCCAAAAACGCCGCCGCAGTCAAGGTCTCGTCACCGCTGTCGGCATATACAAACAAATTATTATAGAAATAGGCTTCCCAAAGGGCACAAAACGCGCCGACAGAGCCGAAATATACAAGCACGGGTATGGTCGGAAGCAACACGCCTGTCAAAATGCAAAGTATGGATTTCAATAATGCTTTTACACCGTCTTGCCGCAGGGTTTTCCAAAGCGGCACGAGCGCAAGGCCGACAAAAAAGCCCGCCAAATTAAATTTCATCCAGAACGCCAAGCCCCCGAGCACGCCCAACAAAATCCACTCGCGCAAAGAGACGGTACGCTTTTCGAAAAATGCGCGTTCGGCAATATACAGCCCCGCCGAGAACAGCGGCAGGCATAGTTCTTCGACGCTGTCGCCGTGGCAAAATGCATAGGAAGCGTAAATGACCGCCGCCAACAGGGGCAACAAAACCGATATACCTTTCGCGCGGTACAGCCGCATCAGTTTTGCGGCAAAATACAAAAACGCCGTGCCCGACACAAGTTCCAGCAAATACACGCCGAAAAAGGTTTTTTCGGAGATACGGTAACAAATGGCGTGCAGAAAATAGAGCCACGGGCCTTTTTGCTCGTAAATATCGCGGTAAAGCACCTTGCCGTTTGCAAGCGCCTTACCGACGGTGAAAAAGCAGTTTGCATCCACCCAATCATTCAACGGATACAAAAAGGAGGACTTGGTACAAACGGTTAAAATGACAAAGGCCGTCAGCGCGCAATACAGCCACAGAAAAACGGTATTTTTTTTGTTTTTTGCCGCAGCCGGCGCGGCGGGTTGCGCATATCGGCAAGCAACGCTTTGCGGGAAATGCAAAAGCAACAGAAAACCCGTCCAAAACATTGATACGCCGAGGAAAATGACCAACACCCACAAAAGCGGCGTTTGTATAGCGGGATGTTCTGTGGACACCCTTGTAAAATACGCGCACTTCGGCAAGGTCAGGTACAAATCCCACGATGCAAGCACAGCCACCGCCGCCGAAAGCCAGCCGCAGTATACCCGCTTTTTCTTCGGAATGCCGCGCACCGCAAACAGATGCGGCAAACAGAGCACCGCCGCCACAGTCAATACAGCGGGGACTGCCCATAAGCCTTTTGCGACGGATGCCAAAGAACCGAATGTGCACAGCAAAATCGTCACCGCCGCAAGCGGCAAAAACGCCCAATTGGTTTTTAAGTTTTCAAAAACACGCTTCTGCACGCTGTTGCTCCTTCGTTTGATACGAAAATTCTTCTACATCAAAATACCACAAATTCCCACGGAAATCAATCCGTTTTCAAAAGTAATTGGCGTTTCGGGGGTTACGGCGCGGCTTCTGCACCGTAATTGCTGATTTTATCCGCGATGTCGCTGTTTATACCCTCGTTGACCTCGGTGAATGCGTCGGGCGTCAACCCTACAATGACTGTTTCCGCAAGCAAAGCGGAGGTTTCCACCGAAAAGGTATCCTTTGTGCCCGCCAATACCAACCGCCCCGTTACGGTGATATACAAATAAATGCGGTGCACGACCTGGTTTAAGCCTGCGTCTTTAAATTCCGACTGAAACTCCACGGCGCTGTTGGAGGTCACCTGCATGGAAAACCGTATTTTCGGCCCGCGCCCTGCCGTATATTCACTGCCCAGAAAGGAGCCGACGGGAATGTAAGTATAAAAGGTATCCTCTGCGGCGGCAATGCGTTCAATCTCCAAAGAAATTTGACTTTTCAACAAATTGATGGCGAGCGCGTCAATTTGCAAACCTGTAATGCGGTTGTCCGTGTCGGTGGAAAGGCGCACCAAATCGTCATAATCCGTATTTGTCTCCCGCAGGACATTGACAACCGCTTCGTTGGCGGCGGACAAAAGCATGCGTTTGGCAACGGTTTGGGCATACGCCAAAATCACGGGACGCATATAGGAAAGCAAAACCGCACCGACCACTGCGAGCGCCGCTGTTATCAACAACAGTTTCCATTCGGTACGGACTTTGCATTTCTTCTGTCTGTTTTTCACAAAAACCACACCTGTTTTTTATTATTGTACGCAAACGGAAAACGGGTGGTGCGAACGGCGCGCTTGTAAAAATTGTTTTGCATTTTTTGAAAAGTTATTGTATAGTATTGTAAATATTGTTCCGAGAAAGCGAATGAGCATACCTATGCAAAAGAAAACCCTGTCACAAAAGACCGCAGAAGCCCTGCAAAAAATGATTACCGAACAACGCGTTTACGGGTTCGGAGAAAAACTGCCGAATGAAAACGAGTTGGCGCGCGACCTCGGCGTCAGCCGTACGACGGTGCGCGAGGCCATTCGGTTGCTCACCTATGAAGGCATTTTAGAAGTGCGGCGCGGACGCGGGACATTTGTTGCCGCGCAAATCGACCAATATGCCAAAAGCGGCATTGCCTTGCAAAATCTTTCCGAAATGAAGGTCACCTTGCGGGATTTGTACGAAGCGCGGTTGATTTTTGAGCCGGAGGCGGCCGCCCTCGCCTGCAAGCGCGCGACGGACAGCGAAATTGCGGAAATTTTAAAACTCGGCAAGGAATGTCAAAACCAAATTCTTCAAAATCCGCAAAGCAAAAAGCGTATCGCTTCGGAAAGCGCGTTTCACGGCGCACTGATTAAGGCTTCGCACAATGAATTCTTGGGACAGTTTATGCCGATGCTGACGCAGACGATTGAACAGACCTTTGAACTGAATTACAATTTGGACATCGTTGCCGAGGACGCATACAAAGACCACATTTTGATTATGCACTTTTTGGAAAAGCGCGACGCACAAGGCCTAAAAAGCGCAATCACCGTGCATTTGCACCACGCGGTGCTCAACGAACAGATTTCTTTGGAAAAACAGTAAAAAAGTGTTGACAAGCGAAAGAAATCGGTTATAATAGTTGTATGACAACCAAATGAAGTTGTCACACAACACTAAATATTATTTTTTGGAGGCATCTACATATGGCAGAAGCAAGAATGTTTTATCAAGAGGACTGCAACCTTTCCCTGCTCGACGGCAAAACGATTGCCGTTATCGGCTACGGCAGCCAAGGGCACGCACACGCGCTCAACGCGAAAGATTCGGGCTGCAATGTGATCATCGGCCTTTACGAGGGCAGTAAATCCTGGGCAAAGGCAGAAAAGCAGGGCTTTGAGGTTTACACCGCGGCAGAAGCGGCAAAAAAAGCCGACATTATCATGATTCTCATCAACGATGAGTTGCAGGCAGATATGTATAAGAAAGATATTGAGCCGAACTTGGAAGCAGGCAATATGCTGATGTTCGCACACGGCTTCAACATTCACTTCGGCTGCATTACTCCGCCGAAAGATGTCGATGTCACCATGGTTGCGCCGAAAGGCCCCGGTCATACCGTCCGTTCGGAATATCAGGCGGGCAAGGGCGTTCCTTGCTTGGTCGCTGTGCAGCAGGACGCCACCGGCAGAGCGCTTGATATGGCGCTTGCGTATGCACTTGCCATCGGCGGTGCAAGAGCCGGCGTTTTGGAAACAACCTTCCGCACCGAGACCGAAACCGACCTGTTCGGTGAGCAGGCTGTGCTTTGCGGCGGCGTTTGCGCGCTGATGCAAGCGGGCTTTGAAACCCTTTGCGAAGCAGGCTATGACCCGCGCAACGCATACTTTGAGTGCATTCACGAAATGAAGTTAATCGTCGATTTGATTTATCAAAGCGGTTTCGCCGGGATGCGTTACTCCATTTCCAACACCGCAGAATACGGCGACTATGTCACCGGTCCGAAGTTGATTACCGAAGAAACCAAAAAGGCCATGAAGAAAATCCTTTCCGACATTCAGGACGGCACCTTTGCCAAAGAATTCCTGTTGGATATGTCCCCCGCAGGCCGTCAGGTTCACTTTAAGGCAATGCGCAAACTGGCCGCCGAGCATCCGTCGGAAAAAGTCGGTGAGGAAGTCAGAAAACTGTATAGTTGGAACGATGAAAAAGATAAATTCATCAACAACTGATTCCTGTTTTTCGCAGTAAAGCACAAAAACATAGAATCCCTGCCGTGTGCATACACTTGCATGACGGCAGGGATTTTTTATCGTCCCTTTCGGCATACTATTTTAAAGCGAAAAAGGACAGAAATCCTCTTGACATTTGACAAAATTAAGGATATGATGTATTTGAGGAAAATTTGGAACTTCTGTTTCCTCGTATTTTGCGAAAGGTGATTTCAATGCGGAAAACAAAAATTATTTGTACGGTAGGGCCGTCTACGGACAAGCCCGAAATTTTAGAAAATATGATGCGCGCAGGAATGAATGTGGCGCGGTTTAACTTCTCGCACGGGGATTACCAAACCCACGAAACCCGTTTTCAGGAAGTGCTTGCCGCCCGCAAAAAGTTGGGCTTACCGATTGCCACGATGCTGGATACCAAAGGGCCCGAAATTCGTTTGGGCATTTTCAAAGACCACAAACCGGTGGAAATTGCTTCGGGCGACGAATACACCCTGACCACCCGCGATGTGCCTTGCGACGACAAAATTGCTTCCGTTTCGTTTGGCGAACTGCCGCGCGATGTCACGGTCGGCACGCGAATTCTCATCAACGATGGGCTTATTTCCATGAAGGTGAAAAAAATCAGTGACACCGATATTGTCTGCACCGTGCAAGACGGCGGCGTGCTTTCCGACCGCAAGGGTGTGAATGTGCCCGGGGTGGCGCTTTCCATGCCCTATCTTTCCGAACGGGATATGTCCGACTTGGAATTCGGCGCGAGGCTCGGTTTTGATTACATTGCCGCTTCGTTTGTGCGCACGGCGGCGGATGTTGCGTATTTGCGTAAATTCACCAATGCTCTCGGTTGGCGCAAGGTGCGCATCATTGCCAAAATTGAAAATATGGACGGCGTGCGTAACATTGACGAAATCATTGACGAGGCAGACGGCGTGATGGTTGCGCGCGGCGATATGGGCGTGGAAATTCCGTTTGAAATGATCCCCTCCATTCAGAAAAAGATTATTCAAAAAGCGTACCGTGCGGGCAAGCAGGTCATTACGGCAACACAAATGCTCGAATCTATGATTACCAATCCCCGCCCCACGCGTGCAGAAATCACCGATGTCGCCAACGCGATTTATGACGGCACCTCGGCGATTATGCTGTCCGGTGAAACGGCGGCGGGCGCGCACCCTGTGGAATCGGTGGAAACGATGTCGCGCATTGCCGAAACCACCGAAGGGCAAATTGACTATGTAATCCATTTTAACAATGCCGCAGCAGAGGCAAACCGCCGCATTACCGACGCCATTTCGCACGCGACGGTCACCACGGCGCACGACCTCGGCGCAAAGGCGATTATCACCGTGACCAAAAGCGGCTCCACCGCGCGTATGATTTCCAAACACCGCCCGCAGTGTATGATTATCGGTTGCACCACAGACGAAACCGTTTGCCGTCAAATGAATTTATCGTGGGGCGTTGTGCCGCTTTTATGCGACGAAAAGAAAAACACCGATGAACTGTTCTCGCACGCGGTCGAGGTTGCCCGCAAAAACGAGCTGGTCACGGCGGGCGATGTGGTTGTGATTACCGCGGGCATTCCTTTGGGAATTTCGGGCACGACCAATATGCTCAAAGTCGAAAAGCTGTAAAAATTCGGCAGAAAGGAAAAAGACAATGCTTTTTTTGGAATATCCCAAATGCACGACCTGCCAAAAGGCAAAAAAATGGCTTTCGGACAACGGATTTGCGGTCGAGACGCGCAACATCAAAGAAGAAAACCCAACCTATGCGGAATTAAAGGCGTGGCACACGCAAAGCGGTCTGCCACTTAAAAAATTCTTTAACACAAGCGGTCTTTTGTATAAATCCATGCAGTTAAAAGACAAATTGCCCGCGATGACCGAGGAAGAACAATTACGGTTGCTTGCCACGGACGGTATGCTTGTGAAGCGTCCCCTGCTGATTGCGGAAAATGCTGTCTTAACCGGGTTTCGGGAAAAAGAATGGTACGAAGTGCTGAAAAATAAATAAAACGACAAAAAACACGCCGCAGAATTTCTTCTGCGGCGCGCGCTTTTTCATATTGAATTGTCAACGGGTTACATACAAATTTGTTTTTTTGATACCGAAATCTATCTTGCTGTTCTTTGCGGCAACGGGAAACGGAAATCGTTTTTGTTTCTGTTTTTCTCGTACCCAATTTAGAACATTTTCATGCATTTGTTTCTTACGGTATACGGGGTCATCACTTTCTGCCCGTCGAATTTACCGCAAAGCACAGCGAACCGAATGCTGCGGTTCTTCTAAACAGTACATTGGATTCGCCTCCCAACTCACTTTCGCAATGTAACAAAGGGCTTTTCAGAACCGAGGTCCTTCGCCTCTTCAGGGTTTCTCCCTTTGTTCACTTACAGTATAGCACAGTTTTGTTAAATGTCAATAGTTTTTTATGCAATTTCATAAAATTTATAGATAAATAGACGGATTTGTGTAAGTTGCCCAAAAATACAAGCGATTTTCCCGGCAAGCAGTTTTTTACAGTTGACTGTTTGGCATTTTCGGGGTAAAATGAGTACAGAACACACAAAGGAGAACACTATGGACGAAAACTACAATCCCGACATTGTCAGCGTGGTCGATGAGGACGGCGCAGAGCATATTTTTGAGGAATTAGACCGCATTGAAACCGACGACGCGCGCTATGTGGCGCTGTTGCCTGTGTATGATGAGGCAGAGGAAATTTTAGAGGACGACGGCGAGTTGATCATCTTAAAGGTCAGCGAGGAGGACGGCGAAACCTATTTAGAGCCGATTGAGGATGAGGACGAATTCAACGAAATCGGCAGCATTTTTGAAGAGCGTCTTTCGGATTTATTTGATATTGCCGAGGACGAAGAATAAGGTATTTTTCGTACACATTTACACATACTGATTTTAACCTGCCCGATGCGACAAACGCACGGTACAATATTAACCCAACACGTTTTTATCGGGAGTCGGAATTCCGAGGCGGTGTGCAGACCTCCCGCAGTTTTGCGGACGTTGGGAGCACTAAACCCGAGGAAAGACACCCACCTGCTGATTTGCAGGTTATTATTTGCCGTGTGCGGTCGGGCGGGGATTGCACAAAGTACAAGCGTTCCGACTGTTCGGTCGGGGCGCTTTTTTAGTGATTTTGGCGATGTGCGAAATGGGTGCAAGGACTTCCCGCCGACGCAGAATTTGACAAGCGTTACGGAACGACACGAAGGTCGTTCCCGCGGGTGTATAAAAAAGAAAAGTGACAAAACTGTAAGCGAAAATTCACCGAGTTGTAAGATTTGCCGTTTAGAATGAGGGGCAAGTTGAGAGAACACACGGTCTGCGCATCCGATGAAGTTCTCTCCGACAGAAAGGAGAACACTATGGACATTGTAAAGGTAGAACATCTCTCAAAAACATACGGCAAAGGCGACACACAGGTACACGCGCTCGATGATGTTTCGTTTACCGTTCCGCAAGGGCAGTTTTTGGCGATTGTGGGGCCGTCCGGCTCGGGAAAATCCACCCTTTTACACATTTTGGGTGGGGTGGACACGCCGACCTCGGGCAGCGTCAACATCGGCGGCACGGACATCGGCAAATTAGATGAAACGGCGCTCGCCA
Source organism: Ruminococcus sp. (assembly GCA_004555265.1). GTDB lineage: Bacteria > Bacillota > Clostridia > Oscillospirales > Acutalibacteraceae > Fimenecus. The sequence continues at coordinate 17,511 of SFIQ01000014.1, read as the reverse complement.
TTTTCCGCCGCCGCCAAATCGGCTTAATTTATCAGTTTTATAACTTAATTCCGATTTTAACCGTAGAGGAAAACCTCACCCTTCCCCTGTTGCTCGACGGCAGGAAGCCCGACCGCAAGCAGATCGAAAACTTGGTTTCGGTGTTGGGGCTTGAAAACCGTTTGTATCATCTGCCCAATCAACTTTCGGGCGGACAGCAACAGCGCGTTTCCATCGGCAGGGCGCTTGTGAACAATCCCGCGCTTGTGCTTGCGGACGAGCCGACCGGCAACTTAGACAGCGAAAACAGCCGCGAAATTATGGCGCTTTTACGCCGTTTTAACCGCGAATACAAGCAAACGGTGATTGTGATTACGCACGATGAGAATATCGCGCTTTCCGCTGACCGCGTTTTGGCAATAGAGGACGGCAAAATTGTCCGCGACGAGGTGCAGTCGGTATGAATATCGTAAATACATTAACCCTGCGGCACTTAAAAGAAAACAAAAAACGCACGGTTATCACTGTCATCGGAATTATCATTTCCGTTGCGATGCTGACGGCGACCTGCGTTTCGGTTACCTCGCTTGCGGCTTTATATGCCCGCGATTTGCTGTATATGGGCGGCGAATGGCACGCCGTACTCCCCTCTGCGACCGAACAGCAGATAGAAACGCTTGAAAAAAACACGGATTTAAAATATGTTGCCGCTTACAAAGCGATGGACGGTGATATTTATTCATTCAACTTACACAATGACAAGCGCGCGTCCTTAGGGATAGGCGATATGGGGGCAGGCAACCGCGATTATTTCACCGCCTTTGTCACCGGCAAATACAGCGGTACTTTCCCAAAAGATGAAACCGAAATTATGGTCAATCGTTCACTTTTGGAAAAAAACGAGCTAAAATGGAATATCGGCGACAAGGTTACGATTGACCTCGGCAAGCGCTACACCACAGACGAATTCGGGGCACAGCGTTTGACCGCCACCAACTACACCGTCGGCGAAACTTTTGAAAGCACCGGCGAAAAAACCTTTACCGTAGTGGGGATTTTAGAAGAAAATCCGCCGACGCGCGGCGCGCAGATTTTGTGCGGACTTTCCAAAGCGGAAGTGGACGATGCAGGGGTTTACTTAACCGCAAACACGCTGGACAATGCCACGGAATCCATTTTGACAGACGCGGTAACAAGTGCAGGTCTTTCGGCAAAACAATTGGAATTCAACAAAGATTTATTCCGCTACAACTGGATTGTGCGCGATGTGGACGAAGGCATGCGGGTTATTCTACACTTTTCCGAAATGATTTTGGCGCTGATTATCATCGCTTCCGTCATGCTCATTTACAACGCATTCAGTATTTCTTTGTCCGAGCGTTCACGGTATCTCGGTATGCTCGCCTCGGTGGGGGCAACAAAAGCGCAAAAGCGCCGTTCCGTCTATTTTGAGGGCGCGGTTTTGGGCGTTGTCGGGATTCCGCTGGGCTTTGGCGCCGGGCTTTTGGGTATGGCCATCACCTTTAAAGCCATTCAGCCGTTGCTCCAAAAAAGCGGACTGAATATGGAATCGATGCTTACGCTTTCATTCCCGTGGTGGATTTTGCCCGTGATTGCGGTGTTGAGCATCGTGACCATTGCGATTTCCGCCTATATCCCCGCTCGCCGCGCCTCGCGCACCACGCCGATTGACGCCCTGCGGCAGACGAGTGATGTCAAGGTGAAAGCCCGCAAGCTGAAATCCCCGAAAATCATACGCAAGGTGTTCGGCTACGAGGGCGAGCTTGCCTATAAAAATATGAAACGCAACGGCAAAAAGTCCCGCGTCATTACAAGCGCGTTGGTGCTGTCGGTCGTTCTGTTTTTGTCGGTCAACACATTCTGTTCGATGTTCCAAGAGGCCAACCAAATGTCGGGCAAAATGCCGTATCAACTGTATATTGAAACGCCGCAAACGGAAAAAACGCGTCTTTACAACGATTTAGAGCAAATGAACGGCGTAGACAAGTATTACAGTGCGCTGAACACATACTTTTCAAAAGTGCGCTGTGACGGCAAACACTTAAAAACTGCGTACCGAGACAAATATGTAAAAGACGGATATGTACTTGGTATCCATGTGTTAGATGACGCAGATTTTAACGCGCTTTGCACTGAAAACCAACTCGATTACCGTACATTTTACCAAGCATCGGACAGCGAACTGCCGATTTTGGTGATGAACAGCGCCGACCGCAAAGTGAACGCCGCACCGATATTTGAGGATTCGGTTGTCGGCACAGCGTTGGAAATTCCCGAAAGCGAAAACGGCACATTGGCTTTTTCCGTGACGGTCAAAGGGCTGGTACGCTACCGCAACGCCGATTTGTATGCCTACGATTTATCGCAACCGTCTGTGGTCTCTGCGTTCGTGCCGCTTTCGGTGGCAAGCGAAAAATTTGATTTTTCGCAAACGATTGTCGGTATTGAAACGAAAACCCACGCCGAAACGGCGGAAACCATCCAAAAACTGCTTGAAAACGAGGGGTATGAAAAGAGTTATGTGATGGACGCGGTGGCGCAAACGGAAATGATGAACTCTACCATTTTGATTATGCAGGTGTTTATTTACGGGTTTATCACGCTTATGACGCTGATTTCCGTTGCCAACATTTTTAACACCGTCTCCACAGGGATTGACCTGCGGCGCAAGGAATTTGCGATGCTCAAATCCGTGGGCGTTACGCCGAAAGGATTTCGGAAAATGCTGCGGTTTGAAAGCCTGTTTTACGGCTTAAAAGCACTCGTATACGGGTTGCCGCTGAGCCTGATGATCAGCGTGCTGATGTGGAAAACTTTGACGGATGGCTTTACCCTCGCTTTCCACCCCGATTGGCGCATTTATCTCGGTGTAATTGTCGCGGTATTCTTTATCACGGGGATTTCGATGGCATATGCGACCTCAAAAGTCAAGAAAGACTCGATTATTGAAACGCTCAAATCCGAAATCAATTAAAGATTTTAAAGGCAGCAAAATCCACCGCCGTATAAAGGAGAATTCCCTTTACGGCGGTGGTTGTTTTTTTGTGTGTATGCATCGCGTGCCCGTCCGTTTTTGTCATTCTGAGCCGACAGGCGAAGAATCTCGTTTCACAGAATTACATTTTGTACTGTTTGAGATCCTTCGCTTCGCTCAGGATGACATTTTATTTGCTTTTTTGTGATGCATTTGCGGAACGGTCAAGCATGTTTCCCAACACACGCAACGCAAAATTACAGCACCTTTACCGACGCTTCTATGGTCTGTGTTTGCGTGCCGCCGCCGACAAACAGCCCGCGGTTGATGCCGCAATCGGCAAAATCGCGCCCGTGGCTCAATGTCAAATAGCGGTCATTCACCATTTTGTTGTTGGTCGGGTCAATGCCGACCCAAATGCCGTTGTCGTAAATTTCCACCCAAGCGTGGGTTTCACCCGTGCCCTCTTGTATGCCGACCACATACCGCGCAGGCACCGAGAGCGCGCGGCAGACGGCAATTTGCATATGTGCAAAATCCTGACAAACGCCTTTGCCCAAAGTGAGTGCTTCTTCGGCGGTGGTGTTGATATTCGTCGCGCCGCTTTGGTAGGCAAACCGCTTGCGCAATTCCTGCATTACAATCTTTGCCGTTTCGGTCGGGGTTTGGGTTTCGCACAGCGGGCGGCAAACTTCTGTAAGCGCGGTGAGTTTTTCGCCGCACGCAGTATACTGCGACGGGTACTTATAAATCCCGTTTAATTCCTCGGGCACTTTTTTGGCAATGTCAATTTCGGCAATGCCGTTGACATAAACCGAAAATTCGGTATGTGCCTCGGTAATGCGGTCAGTTAAAATACGGTTGCCGAAGCCGTCGGCGGTTTCGGTCAGCACATTGTGCGGCGAAACCTCCAAAAACAGCTCGCGTATACGCTGGTATTCGTTGTTAAACGGCAAACAGCGCAGAGAAAAGCAATGGCGCACCACAGGCGCGGAAAATGTGATTTGCATCGAATATGAAAATTCAACGGTTTGCAAAACAAGCCCTCCCCCGCTTAATAATACGCACTCGGCGCAGTGACAAACAGGCGGGACAGTTCCTCCTGAATGGTGAATTTGTCCGCTTCAAAATCGTCTTTTTCCAAAATGATTTTCATTAAGCGGTCAATCGCCGTGATGTTACAGTCAATCCCGACCTTATATAGACGGTTTAATAAAATACTGAATTCTTTTCGGATGAGTTCGGGTGCGCACGAAAACCGCGTATACAAATCAATGCGCTCGACGCTTCTGCCGAATTTTAAAATGTTGCGGGTGGTTTCGGACTCCACATAGTCATCCGCCGCGCCCCAAAAGGCAAAAATACAGTCAAACACCTCTTGGAGTTTGAGCATCGGTGCCGAGCTTTCCTTACCGCGCTGCATGGCGTCCACGGCAAGTTGGATGTAAGACATGGTTTCGCTGCTTAATTCGTTGCGCATCATCACCGCGTTGTCGTAGGCGGCAAGGACGGTGCTCATCACGGAATTCGGGTTGCTTTCGTTAAACAGGAAATCGGCAATAAACTCCTGCTTATAAGAATAGGTGTTGGGAATACCGAGTTTTTGCAGGAAATCAACATAGGCGTTTTCGTCCACATCTATGAGCACATCATAGCACTGCGTAAACATTTTGAGCGTGGTGAACACGCGCTCGACATAGCGCCCGAGCCAAAACAGATTGTCGGTGGATTTTATCGAGATAATACCCATGTGTCCTTAAACCCTCCTCCCTGTGAAGAATTGACGACATACGAGCCTGCCTCGCACGCGTAGCGCGTCAATCCGCTTTGCCAAACGGTAATCTCTTTGCCGTACAGTACAAAGGCGCGCAAATCCGCTTTGCGAGCGGTCACCTGCCCGTTTTCAAACACGGAAAGGTCTTTGAATTCCACAACCTCCTGTGCGATAAAGCGACGGGGATTTTCTATAATCGCGTCACGCAGATTTTGCAGTTCTGCTTTTGTAAGCGCCGAACCGAACACCACGCCGTAGCCGCCCGATTCGGAGACATCTTTTATCACTAAGGTATCCAAATGCTCCAAAACATAGGTCTTGTCCGCTTCGTAATACGGCAGAAAAGTCGGCGCATTTTTGAGAATCGGCTCTTCGCCGAGGTAATATTTTATCATTTGCGGCACGAAATAGTAAATGCCTTTGTCGTCCGCGACGCCGTTACCGGGGGCGTTGACTATGGCAACATTGCCCGCACGGTACGCGTCGAGCAAATGCGGCACGCCCAAAAGGGAATACGGCAAAAAGGTCATCGGGTCTAAATATTCGTCGGAAACGCGGCGGTACACCGTGCCGACTCTGCGGCGTTCGCCCGAATATTCACTGTAATAGAGCACATTTCCCTCCACGAACAAATCCTGCGGCATGGCAAAAACCGCGCCGGTTTGCTCGGCGAGATAAGAGTGTTCAAAAAAAGCGGAATTGTAGCGCCCAGGTGTTAAAATCACATTGATACCGCCGAGGTTGACATCGTCGAGCGCGGTTTTCAGGAGTTTCCCGTACCCACGGTTATCCGTCACAGCATTGGTTTGAAAGGTGTCGGGGCTGGCGCGCCGACAAAGGTCACGCGCAATCATCGGATATGACGCGCCCGAGGGGATACGGAGATTGTCTTCGAGCACAAACCAAGTCATATCCTTTGCCTGCACCAAATCAATACCCGAAATGTGGTTATAGACCGACAGCGGCGGCACGATATTTTCACACGGCGGCAAAAAGCCCGTGGAACGGTATACAAAATCCTCCGGTATAACGCCGTCGCGCAAAATCTGCTTTTTGCCGTAAATATCGTTTAAAAACAAATTCAGGGCGTGCACACGCTGTTTTAAACCGCGTTCCAAAAACTGAAACTCATTTTGGGTAATAATGCGCGGCAACGGGTCGAACGGAAACAGCCGTTCGTGGAACTCATTATTTTTATAAATACCGAATTTCACGCCGTAGCGCGCCAAAAGGCGGTTGATTTCGTCCTTGTGGTCGATCAGTCCGTACAAAGGTATCCCCTCTTTCCGTGGGTGAATATATAAATTATAATAAATTTTGAATGGATTTACAAGTATTCTTATGGAATTTATACAAATTTTACCAAAAAAGCAAAAGCAGCCAACAGAACGGCGTTGCCCTCGTTGGCTGCTTTTTTTACCCTATCTTTGCGGTTATTCCGTTTCGTCGTCTTCGGGAACTTCGATTTCGTAAGAGGTTTCGCTTTTGTCCTTTAAGAAATCGGTTTTTAAGACGCGGCTGTAAATGATACTGCCGCAGTCACGGCAAACGGTATGTTCAATGTGCGTGCCGAACACGCCGCCGCGAATATCGGCAAAAACATCTGCCGTGCCGACCTGATAGCCGTAAGCAATATTCTGTGATTGACAGTAGGGACATTCCTTGTAAACAATGCGTTTCATTGCAAAGCCTCCTTTTTCAGTACCAAATCGCAATTTTCAATTTCAACGCCGTCCATGTCGGATAAAAACAGTTTAATTTGCTTATAGCCGAACAATTTCACCGAAAAATCGGGAAAACGCTCGGTAATGCGGGAATTGATTTCACCGATGTTCAGGCGCTTTGTGCGGCTCTTTTTGAGTTGCTGCAAAACGAACGACTCAATTTCCGCTTTTTGGGCGGAGTCCTCCTGACAAATGCAAAGGGTGTTGCGGTGGGTGTCGGGCACAATTTTAAAGGCGTTAAAGGACTTTAAAAAGACCGAAAATTTGGAAAAGCCGTAGTTGCGCTCGTCAAAATCGGGGTATTTGCGCTGTAAGGCATCTTTAATCACGCTGATTTGCACCCGCGCGCCGACCTCCTTTTGCGAAAGCATAGAGAGGATTTCCATTTCGATTTCCTTGCGTGGGGTGATACTGCCGACGGCGCTGTCCGCAGAATCCATATCGCCGCTTAACACATCGAGGTAACGAAAGGAGTCGCACACATTGACAAACGCTTTTGGCGTTTTACTTTCGCCCATACCGATGACCTGCTTCCCCTCTTCGCGAAGGCGTGCGGCAAGGCGGGTAAAATCGCTGTCGCTCGAAGCAAGGCAGAACACATCGACCTCTTTGCTGTATAAAATATCCATCGCGTCGATAATCATGGCGGAGTCGGTAGAATTTTTGCCTTGGGTGTAGGCGTACTGCTGCATCGGCATTAAGGCGTATTTCGGCAGCAGCGCTTTCCAGCTTCGCGCCTGTTCGAGTGTCCAATCGCCGTAAATACGCTTGATAGTCACGGTGCCGATGTCCTTTAACTCGTCAAATACCGTTTCGACATACTTGGGGGAAATATTGTCGGAATCTATCAGTAAAGCTATGTTCAAAGTCGTTTCCATAATACAGTCCTTTCTGAATTGTATTCAGTATAGCACAATTCCCGTTTTCTTGCAAGGAAACGGGAATGACTTTCTTTTGGCATATTGCGGACAGGAACTGCATATTTTTTTACAGAACAGAAAGCGAGGAGAGGTTAAATGGACTTTACGAAACAGACAAACACCCTGTCGCGCCGACAAACCCTGTTGGAAGCCACGGCGGAACAGCCCGTAGACTGCGACATCACCCTGCCCGAATACTTCCCGGACGCAGTACGGGTTTTGAAATGCAACTTAACCCCACGCATTACCGCCGTGCAAGGCGCCGCCGACCGCGTAACCGCCGAGGGTTCGGCGCTGTTGCGCATTTTGTATGTCAGTGAGGAAAACACCGTGCGATGCTTTGAGCAAAATGTAGCATTTGTAAAGTACGCCGAAGGAACCGTACCGACCGCGGCGTACGTTTCGGCAACGGCAAAAACGGAATATGTCAACTGCCGCGTGCAATCGCCGCGGCGGTTGGATATTCACGGCAGTATTTGCATTGCGTTCAGCGTGTACGAGAAAGCGGACACGGCCTTTATATGCGCCGGTGCGGGAGACGGCGTACAGATGCGCAAAAAAACGGTTTCCTGCACAAACCTGCTCGGTTGCGCGGAAAAGCTGTTCCGTTTGGGTGAGACGGTAGAACTCGGCTCGGCGAAACCGTCGATTGCGCAAATCGTAAAATGCGAGGCAACGGCGCTTTTGGAGGATGTGAAGCCCGTAACGGGGAAAGTGCTCATCAAAGGCGAGTTGATTTTGCGCACGCTGTACATAGCCGATGACGACACGGGAAGTTTGGAGATGATGGAGCACAGTCTGCCCATCAGCCAAATTACAGAGGCGGACGGCGCAGAGGAAGGCTGTATAACGGACTGTGCGCTGACGGTATCGAGTGTGGAAATTGCCGCAAAAACCGACGCAACGGGCGCGCTTCGGCTGTTGGACGCGAGCATTTGCATTTGCGCCAAACTGCAATTCTTCGGGGATATGGAAACCGACATCGTATTGGACGCCTATTCCACGCTGTACCCGTTGGAACTGAAAAAGCAAACCGTGGAACTGCGGCACATTTGCGATAAATGCACGGATACCTACCTTTGCCGCGGGAATTTGGATATTGCAAGCCTCGGCATGCAACAGGTTTCGGATGTCACCTGTGTGGGCTTTACGCAAAAAGCCGCCGTTGTGGACGGTACGCTCACGGTAGAGGGTACGGTAACCGTTGGGATTTTGTATCTTGACCGCGAACGCCAATGGGGCTACACCGAGCGCAATTTTGACTATATCTACAAGCGCGTGACGGCGGCAAGCGGCGAAAATCTGCAATGCACGCCGCACATCACGCTAAGCGGCATCGGCTTTGTGTTAAACGGAGAATCCGCCTTAGAGGTGCGCGCGGAATTGGACATCAGCGCCGTGATTTTCTCGGTGCAGACACAGCAAATTACCGCTGACATCCTTTTGGATACGGAAAACCAAAAGCGACAAACGCAGGCAGCGCTGACCATTTATTTTGCGCAGGCGGGCGAAAGCGTTTGGGATATTGCCTGCCGCTATAACACGACTGCCGAGGCGATTTTGACGCAAAATGCGCTGGGCGGCGACACCCTGACGGAAAATCGCAAGTTGTTAATTCCGAGAGTTTGAGGAGGGACGGAAAAATGGAAAATCGAAGCATTTACAAAGATATTGCCGCCCGCACGAACGGAGATATTTATGTCGGTGTGGTCGGCCCCGTGCGGACGGGAAAATCCACCTTTATCAAACGGTTTATGGATACGCTCGTGTTGCCGCATATTTCGGACGAAGCCATGCACACACGCGCAGTTGACGAACTGCCGCAATCCTCGGCGGGGCGGACGATTATGACGACCGAGCCGAAATTCATTCCCGAAAATGCCGTGGAAGTACATCTCCCCGACAACGCCGCGTTTTCCGTGCGTATGATTGACTGCGTGGGCTACATTGTGCCCGGTTCTTTGGGCTATGTGGAGGGCGACAAGCCCCGCATGGTGCGCACGCCGTGGTCGGAGGCGGAAATGCCCTTTGACCGTGCGGCGGAAATCGGCACGCAAAAGGTCATTAACGAACATTCCACCATTGGGCTGGTTGTGACCACGGACGGCAGTATTTCCGACATTCCGCGTGCGGATTACGAAGAAGCGGAGGCGCGTGTCATTCGGGAATTGCAGGCGCTCGGCAAACCGTTTGTCGTGCTGTTGAACTGCACCTATCCGCAATCGGACAGCGCACGGCTATTGTCGGAACAGTTAAGCGAAAAATATGCCGTTCCCGTGATGCCCGTCAACTGCTTGGAGTTGACAGAAAGTGATATTAAAGAGATTTTAACGCAAATTCTGTTTGAATTCCCCATTCGCGAAATTGCCGTGGATTTTCCGCAATGGCTGGTGTCTTTGCCGCCTGAACACAAGCTGCGCGCGACGGTATACGGCGCGGTTGGCACGGCGTGCGACAAAATGAATTTGGTACGCGATGTCGCCGTATTGACGGAGGAATTAAAAGGCTGTGAATATATTACGGACGCAAAAATCGCCTCTATGCAGTTGGGGCAAGGCACGGCTTGGATTTCGGTCACGATGAACGGCGATTTATTCTACCGCGTGCTTTCGGAAAAAACAGGGTTGGAAATCGACGGTGAACAAGGCTTGATTACACAGATGTGTGCGCTCGCCGCGGTGAAAAAAGAGTATGCAAAACTCAAATCCGCCCTCGATGAAGTGGAGGCGACGGGCTACGGCATTGTGATGCCGACGATTGACGAGCTGACGCTTGACGAGCCCGAAATCGTCAAGCAAGGCGGGCGGTACGGCGTGAAGCTGTCTGCCTCGGCGCCGTCCATTCATATGTTGAAAGCCAACATTCAAACCGAGGTCGCGCCGATTGTCGGCAGTGAAAGTCAGTCGGAGGAATTGGTGCGGTATTTGCTGAAAGAGTTTGAGGAAGACCCGAAAAAGATTTGGGAGTCCAATATTTTCGGCACTTCTTTGCATGAACTTGTCAATGAGGGGCTACGCAGTAAACTGTTCCATATGCCCGCCGACGCGCGAATGAAATTGCAGGAAACGCTCGAACGCGTTATCAATGAAGGCTGTAACGGCTTGATTTGTATTATTTTATAAGTTTGATAGGATAAACAGCAAAAGCCCCCCCTTTCGGCAAGGGGGGGCTTTTGGTTTTCGAGTTGTTATTCTGTTAAAAAGGTTTTCAGCGCCGAATAGCGGCGGGTTTTTTTATCGTTTTCGACCATTTTTTGAATTTCCGCACGCGTGCCGACCAAAATCAGCAGTTGTTTGGCGCGCGTAACCGCAGTATACAACAGATTGCGGTAGCAAAGGTTCGGCAAAACCGACACCACGGGCATAATCACCGCAGGAAATTCACTGCCCTGACTTTTGTGCACCGTCACGGCATAGGCAAGTTCCACATCCGTCATTTGCTCTTTGGCAAGCGCGGCACTGCGGTCATCAAAGCAAATTTGCACGGTTTCGGTATGGATGTCGATATGCTCAATCACGCCGATGTCGCCGTTGAAAATCCCCTCGCCCGTTTCACCGTCGGATTTTTCCCAAACAATATCATAGTTATTTTTTGTCTGCATCACCTTATCGCCCACACGAAATGTGCGGAAACCGACGGTCAGTTCCTTTTTCTCATCAGCAGAGGGATTGACAAGGTCTTGCAAAATTTTGTTGAGATGCACCGTGCCCGTTTCGCCTTTTTTCGAGGGGCAAAGCACCTGAATATCGTTTTGCGGCGAAAACTTGTAGGCTTCGGGCAGACGCTTTGCATAAAGTGCTGCAATCGTCTGCGATGCCGCATAGGGATTTGGGCGTTCCATTAAGAAGAAATCGCCGTCTTTCCGCGTGAGTTCCGGCATCTCGCCTGCGACAATGCGGTGCGCATTTGTGACAATCAAACTGCCCATGGCCTGTCGGAACACCTCGGTCAGTTCCACCACAGGCAAAAGGTCGCTTGCAATTAAATCCGCAAGCACATTCCCCGCACCCACGGGCGGCAGTTGGTCACTGTCGCCGACCATAATCAAGCGGCAACCAAACGGTAATGCTTGCATTAGACTTGCAAACAGGCTGATGTCCACCATGGAAAGTTCGTCCAACACCAACGCATCACATTCCAGCGGATTGCGCAAATTCCGCTTGAACACAGGGCGGTCATGCTCGTCCCACTCGACCTCTAATAAACGGTGCATGGTTTTTGCCTCGCGGCCGGTCAGTTCTGTCATACGCTTGGCGGCTCGCCCCGTCGGCGCGGCAAGGGCAATGTCTAAACCTTGCTGTTCAAACAGTTTCAAAATCCCGTTTAAAGTGGTGGTTTTACCCGTGCCGGGACCGCCCGTTAAGATGAGCACCCCGCGCGAAACCGCGGTTTTGATGGCTTCGCGCTGGGTTTCGGCATAGGTGATGCCGTCTTGCTTTTCCTGTTTTTCAATATCCTTTTCTAAGGTTTCGCACTGCGGCGGCGGAAAACGCAATAAAATCTTTATGCGGTCGGCAATCGTTTTTTCGTCACGGTAGGCACTTGTTAAGAAAATAAATTCCCGACCGTTCAGTTCCTTTGCCGTCAGCGCCCCCGACGCGGTCAGGGCGTCGATTTGCCGGTCAACCGCATCCGTTCCCGCCGAAAGATAATCCGCCGCAATTTTCAGCAGTTTTTCACGCGGAATACAAGTGTGCCCGTTGGAATACAAATTCTGTCGCACGATATGGGTAATCCCTGCGCGCACGCGAAATTCGCTTTCGGGCGGATTGGGAAGTGCGTCGGCAATCGCTTCGGCACGCTCAAAGCCGATACCCGTATCTGCATCGCACAGTTCAAACGGATTTTTCGTCACGCGCTCCACGGCATTCGAGCCGAACGCCTCATAAGCGGCGATACATTCGCGCGGCGACATACCGTAGGTTTCAAGCGCAATCATAATATTGCGCACGGCAAACTGCTTTTTGAAACTTTCCTGCATTTTTTCCGCTTTTTCAAGGGAAATGCCTTTAATGGTCGCCAATTTTTTCGGCTCGTTTTCTAACACATCAAAGGCATTTTCGCCGAATTTTTCAATAATCTTTTGTGCCGTGGCAGGGCCTATCCCCTTCACAGCCCCCGCGGCAAGATAATTATACAACTGCTCGGCGGTGGCGGGCATTTCGCGCTCGAAAGCCTCCACCTTAAACTGCCGCCCGAAGGTGGAATGAAAAGTCCACGCACCCGACAGACGCACGCTTTCGCCGACGGAGATGTCGGAAAAAGTGCCGACGGCGGTGACGAGTTCGTCATCGCACCCGACCTCCAAGACCGTATAGCCGTTTTGCTCGTTACGGAATTTAATGTCCTCCACCGTGCCCTGCAAAATTTCTGTTTGTACTTCCTCGCTCATAAAAACAAATCCTTAAACGATTTTTCGTCACAAAGGTAAATGCCGTTGCTTTCGCGGCACACATTTAAACAATTTAAGCGCTGTGCTTCGTCCATACCGCAATCCAAAATCACCACACTGCCGTATGGCTCATCGCCCAAAAAGCCCATTTTCATCCGCGCGGCATACGCCGCCGCCGTGACATCGCTGTCACAGCGTTTTGCCGGAATGACTATGTAATAATCAAATTTCTTTTTCGGCTGCATCGCCTTGACCATCAAGCAGTAGCAAAGGGACAACAGCCCGAACAGAATTAAACCGATAAATACCGCACCGACAAACGCTTCAAACATAAAAATCACCCCATAACAGTGTATGGGGCGCATGATAAAAATGTGAGTAAACCTGTAAGCCGAGTTCTGTCATTTAAAGCAATTATCTATCTACGCGCACCGTTGCCGATACGCTGGAGCCATCCTTCGAAGTATCTGCCCAGCTGACAACTTCGGTCGATGTTGCATCGGGTAGGGTTTACTTGGCAGCGCCGTTACCGACGCTCCGGTGAGCTCTTACCTCGCCTTTCCACCCTTACCGCAAAGTTTGCGGCGGTATCTCTCTATGCACTTTCCCTAAGGTCGCCCTCGGCGGCTGTTAGCCGTTACCCTGCTGTGTGATGCTCGGACTTTCCTCATTCGCGTAAAACGCGCCCGCAATTGCTCAGCGTACTCACAAGATTATTGTAGTATAAATCGGCGGGAATGTCAAACAGATGTTGAAAAATCGCGCAACATCATACCGTTTGCCCGTATTGTAAATTTTTCTTGACAAGAAAAAGTATGTGTGCTATACTTTGGAAAATTTTCCAAAGGAGATGAACACAATGTTTATTCGTTTTTCCGCGATGAATATGATGCCGTCGGCCGAACTTTCTAAATCGGTCTTAATTTGCTGTGTTCATCGTGCGGAACGGAAATTTTAGGTTTTGAGAAGCTGAAAATCAACCGTCGATGCATACAGCATCGGCGGTTTTTTATCTATTTCGCACTTATTATAAAGTGTCATTCTGAACGAAGTGAAGAATCTCAAACACCGCAAAATCGAATGTACAAAACGAGATTCTTCGGCTGTCGCCTCAGAATGACAAACGGGCGGGCGTGGATTTTCTCCGAAAACGGGCACAAACGGCGAGGGCAAAATTCTCCGAATTCGGGCACCCTTTTGTCTGCTCCGCAGACATTTCCCCTAACAGGGGAATCACCCCGCCCTACCCTGTAAAATATAATTTCGCGCGTAGGGAACGGTCTTGACCGTTCCGCAAAACACATCCATATCCACCGGCGAACACCGCTTGCCCCCGCCGCATACAAAAAAATACACCATAAGGAGTGATACAATGCAAACACCGATTTTAGAAACAGAAAGACTGATTTTGCGTCCGTTAACCATAGAGGACGCACCTGCCGTATTTGCGTGGGCAAGTGACGAACGGGTAACAAAATATATGACTTACCCAACGCACAGGAATATAGAAACAACTGTCGAATGGCTCGAAAGCATCGACCACAGCACGGACACGGAGTATGATTTCGGCTTTGTGGAAAAGGAAAGCGGCGTGCTTATCGGTTCAGGCGGAATATATTGGAACGGCGACTACCAACAGTGGCGTATGGGGTATAATCTGCGCTTTGACCGCTGGCACAAAGGGTATGCCACCGAGGCGGCACGGGAAATCGTCCGCTTTGCAAAAGAGGAGTTAAAAGCCGAACGCATTGGCTCGTGTCATGCGGTGGAAAATCCCAACAGCGGTCGAGTGCTTCGCAACTGCGGACTTGTGTTCACAAAATACGGCGATTACCGGAAAATCGACGGCAGCGTGTCCTTTCACTGTAAAGAATACCTTTGGTCGAAAGACGGCGAGGAATGAACCCACCACAAAGGTGCTGTCACACTTAAAACCGAACGGTTGATTTTGCGAAAATTCAAGAAAGATGACTTCAAAGATATTTTCCAATGGGCAAGCAATCAGAAAGTCAACCGATATGTCAGTTATCCGCCCCACAAAACCCTTGCCGCCCCCTTTGCCACCGCCGCCGCTGGCGACGCCGCTGCCGTCCACGGTCCAAGCAAATGCGCCGACGGTCGTTGAGAAAATTGTGATAAGCGACAACAAGGCGGCGACTACCGTGTGCATCGCTTTTTGAAGTTTGCTTTTTTTCATACGAATCACTCCTGTCTTTTTTGAATTTTTCACCAACGAACACAAAAAAAGCATAAAAAAAGGCGCACTGCTCCCGTACAAGCCACTTTGCTTTTTTGCAAAGTGTATAAGCTTATACAACAGCAGTACGCTATTGTTCGTAAATAATATGATTTTGCCTGTATTTTTTAGGTGGCAAAACCGCATTTCTGCATAAGCATCATACCACATTTGTTGAAGAAAAGCAAGTGCTATTTTTATTACTTCAACTATATATGGTGTTTTTTTAATGCTTTTTGCCCTAAAAAAAACAATCCCCTATTCCTATACAGAGGATTGTTTTTACACTCATAGAATGCAGAACAGAGTCACTTTACAGTTCTCTTCTTTTAATGCCATAAAAGCAAAAAGAATACTCTTCAATACAAAAGAGTATATTTGCCAACAATAAAGGACTCAACTCATAAAATTGATTTGAAAAATACAAATCACGGCATATCACTTCTCCATATTTTCTTTCACAAGAATATGGAATCGGCAAAACATATCTGGGAAATAACGAAACATATGGTACTGAACCTTCTGCAAAGCATTTACTTAAATCTTCATACATATACGATAAGGCAACTTCAAATGCTATCTTCTCATTGCCTAAAAACTCTTTTTCATTACACAACTCAAGGAATTCTTGCCCTATACCGACTGGTTTTGTTTTTAAAATAGAACATATAATAACAGCCGCCACTTTATGTCTATCCAGCGTTTTATCATCAAAGTCTTCTGCCATAAAATTCTTAACTAAACTTTTATAGTAAAAGTTGAAATTCTCATAAAAAAGTTCTTCGGACCCTTCATAAAAAACAACTTCTTTTACCTTTGACTGTAGGTTCTTTACCGCATTTAAAACAGTGTCCCAAATAGCATCATTTATCGTATTAAACATTTGTTTCACCCTTATTTAATTGGAAATTGCAAACTGTATTACAATACTCAACATATTCAATTTTGGGACACTTTTCTCTCATACTATGGCCCATATTTTTTTTCAACAGTTCTTGTTTAGTTTGGATGGTATTAAAATCAAAAAGTTCGTTTTTAGCATTAACTTCCAAAACTTCTATCATTTTCTTGCGTTTTCTGTTAAAATCTTTTTCCGTTGCGCTTAACCTTTTATTTTCACGAACAAAGAAATAAATACCAAATATTAAAAATAGTCCCATTCCGATAGATAAAAAACATTTCAAAACACCTATAAAAATATTCATAATTCCTCCTTCAATAATGGTTATAACCAACTTTTCGTTAAAAAATCGTTGAAAAAATTTTCATATATTATCGTTTTTCAGTTCTTAAGCCCACGTTCTTTTTTTTGTATAAAGGGCGAAATGTATCAATATAAAACGCATATAAGATCAAGGGAAAGAATATTACGTTTAACTGCCAATAGGCACCATTCAAATAGTTTTCGATTACTGTAATATTGTGCCCTGTGATGAGAAAAGAAATCATAGAAACAGAAAAACATATAGCGGCGGCTATTAATCCATATTTGATTTTATTTTGCATTTTAACTTCAAAATTTTTATCATCATAAATCGAACAATAAACCACCAACAAATCTATTAGCACCGGAGAGCTTGCAAGCAATAAACTTCGAAAAAAACCTCGTACATCATGATTTTCTCCAAAAAGTGCCAGCAAAAACACACTAATAGAAATGATAGAAAAGATCCCCTTCATAAATCTTGCCCATGGTTGTATTTCACCAAAATATAAAGGTTTGTCATTCCTTCTTTTACGCGAGCTCAACTTTTATCTCCTCACACACTTTTAGAAAATACAAAACAACCGTAATTTTAAAAAATCACAGTTTTTGTACTTCTTATGTTGTTTTTAGCCACAAATTCATAACAACAATTGTTTGTTTTCTTACAGAAAAACCTTCCCCTCAAAAACCAGTATAGCAGGAAAAGTTTTTGCTGTCAAGAAGACTCCCCTGTCTCAGCTTTGTGATATTTTATCATATTTGCAAGAAAATGTCAAACAAAATATTTTTTATTGCATAAAAATCTTTCATTTCCATCTTATGTCAGAAAACGAAAAATGATGTTATCAAAAAAGCCTTTTTCGAAAAAATCAAAAAACAATATGTGATTTATGACTCAATACTTTTTGTATTATAAACGCTGTGCAATGATTGTCAAGGGATTTGCTTTACAGATTTACCGATAATAAAGCCCACTGCGTGAGCTGTGGGCTTGTCAACATAATCCTTCACAATTTATTACGATAATTGTATTTGTTCAGCACTTGCTTTTTCCTTTTTGCCGTTACCTCAGTATATATTTCCGTTGTAGCAAGGCTACTGTGTCCTAAAAGTTCTTGTACGGAGCGCAAATCGGCACCGTTCGCAAGCAAATTGGTAGCAAATGTGTGTCGGAGATAGTGCGGCGTGGAGTGCAAATTGATTTTGGCTGTTTCCTTGGCTGTATTGTAAATGTATTCAATACCGTGAATGCTGATTTGTTCCCCGTGCCGGTTGACAAACACT
>SFIQ01000044.1 GCA_004555265.1 Ruminococcus sp. | reverse complement strand
GCCATCTAAGGTCTGCATTGTGAAATTTCTAGCAAAAATAGTATCTAATACTCTCGCACTATGAACATTATGATTGAAATATCTATTGGTTTCATTATGATACAACTCACTTAAGAATCTTTCACCGGCATGTCCAAAAGGTGTATGACCAATATCATGCCCTAATGCAATAGCCTCAATCAAATCCAGATTCAATCCTAAGACTGAGCCAATATTTCGTGCAATTCTTGAAACGAGTTGGACATGCTGTGCTCTTCGTGTAATATCGTCATTATTTTTAAACGAAAACACCTGTGTTTTATCAGCATATCTGTTATAGTATGGCAAATGCATAATTTTTTCTATATCACGAACAAATACTGGACGCCATAAATTGGCTTTGTCAATGTCATTATTTCGTCTGACAGCCATTTCGTCCTTAAAAGCATATGGGTTTATCCAATGGCTTTCCCTGTTAGAAATAATTTTTTGCTGTAAATCCTCATCAATACGGTTGTATTTTATATCCGACATTATTTTACACTCCCTATTATGCTGAAATTAAATATCCAAACTATCATTGTTAAGCAAAAATTCCTTTATCCCAATCATAACATACCCTTTCTCATCTCTTCGTGGTTTAATACTTTTTTCCACCACAACAATTTTTTTGAAAGAGTCGTTAGTCTTTTCAAAAGGACGGGTTTCCTGCTCCCATTTTTCTTCATCGGGAATATTGTATGCGGATTGAACATAGTATCGCTTACTGCCTTGATTAGCTATGAAATCAATTTCCACTTGCTTTCGGATATCTTTGCCCTCGGCAGTTTTTTCTCTAAACTCAACTACACCAACATCGACATTATATCCTCTGTATCTGAGTTCGTTATAAATGATATTCTCCATCAAATGAGTTTCTTCTATTTGCCTAAAATTAAGCCTTGCGTTACGAAGTCCGGTGTCCTCAAAATACAACTTATAAGGTGTGCTGATGTATTTTTTACCCTTTACATCATACCTCTCTGCTTTGCTGAGCAAGAAAGAGTCTTTTAAGTAACCGATATATTTATCGATAGTCGAGGCGCAGAGTGTAGAATTTTTAACGGATTTGAATGTGTTTTCCAATTTTCTTGGGTTTGTTAAAGATGAAATTCCCGATGCCAAAATGTCTACAAGCTCGCTGATTTCCTGATCGGAATTAAGATTGTTTCGAGCGACGATATCCTTAATATATACATTTTTCATTTGCGTAATAAGGTAATTGCTTTTTTGTTCATCGGTTTTCATTAAAGCGACCGCAGGCAGTCCGCCATACACCATATAGTCGTCAAAAGCTTCGTCTTTACTTCCGTCATATACAGAGTAGAACTCCGAAAAAGACAAAGGTAAAACATGTATTTCGTCGCCACGACCCTCAAATTCAGTTAAAATATCACTCGACAAAAACTTAGAGTTACTGCCTGTAACATAAATATCTAAGTTGTCCTTTCTCATATATCCGTTTAATACAGCCTCAAAATTTCCAAGCAACTGAACTTCATCGAGTAGGAGATAATACATTTCGTCATCGACAATCTTACCCGCAAGATATTTCATAAATTTTCTCGGATCGACTTTTCTGTTTTGCTCACTGATATCTAAAATATCTTCGTCTATAAGCAATAAATCATCTGCCGAATCAAAAGCAAATCTTATAATATGATTTTCGTCTACGCCTTCGGACAGTAAATAATTATAAAAGATTTTATTTAATAGATAGGATTTACCGCATCTTCTGATACCGGTGATTACTTTAATAAATCCGTTTTGCTTTCTCATAATAAGCCTGTTTAAGTAGATATCTCTGTTGATTTCCAATATGCCACCTCATTTAATATTTTTGCCGCTTTCGTCAATTTTGTTAATTCGATTATACTATAGTTTACTCGATTTTTCAAGTTTTATAACAAAATGGTGACTTCATATGTGAAAATAGTGGTGGTATTTGTATCGTAGTATGTAAACGATACCGATGCAGACTTTACAACGAATACTTATATTCACGTGACAGATACAATGCAACAAACAGTTACAAATATTTTGGGAAACTTACTTTTGAAAAGCGTATTAAAATAATACAACACACAGCATAAAACAAAAATAGGCAGGGAATTAGCCCTACCTTGTGTCTATATAAACAGAAAATCCGAAACTGTTACCAATGATAACAAGTTTCGGATTATTCTTTTTTGGTGGAGATGGCGGTAATCGAAACCGCGTCCGAAAACACATTCCCGCAAATTTCTACGAGCGTAGCCGTTCTTTTTTAATTCCCTTGTCAAAACGCCGGGCGGCAGGCTTTAAGACACGGTAGCCCTTTGGTGTGTGACAGGTTACAGGGCGCTCACCTGTGCACATTTACCGCTCAATGACACGCCGGTCCGAGCCGCGGTCCTCTCGGGGGCATGCTCACTGCAAATTAAGCAGCGAGAAGTACTTTTGAATCTTTGTCGTTTATTTTCATAAACTGAGGCTGTTTAAAGCGGTACCCCACCGCTGCTCGCTTATCACGGTGCAATATCCCCGTCGAAATCCTTTCATCCCCATGTGGGAGTATTATTGTATCACATTTTTTCTGTTTTGCAAGAGGCAAGTTTTGGAAAATTGCGGAGAGGCGCGGGTGTCCGGTGGACACCTCTGCGAATACAATGAGCAGAAGCGCTGTCTGAGCCGGCAGGCGAGTAATGCAAGCCCCCGCCCTACGATATGCGAACGCGTTTTGCTGTATTTTTTTGGGTGACAAGTGAATCGCCACTACTATCTCATTCTCTCTTTCATTTCACGCTCGATATTGCGGTTGGCTTCCTTTTTGGCGGCGACATCGCGTTTATCGTAAAGTTTTTTACCTTTACAAAGCCCCACCTGCACCTTTGCCCGTCCTTTTTTGAAATAGACGGATAAAGGTATAAGCGTTAAACCCTGCTGTTTTGTAGTGCCGAGCAAACGCATAATCTCTTTTTTGTGCATCAAGAGTTTACGCACACGCATGGGGTCACGGTTAAAGATATTGCCGTGGTCATAGGGGCTGATATGCATACCGTTAACGAAAATTTCGCCGTCGACAATACTGCACCAAGCGTCTTTCAGGTTGCATTTGCCTTGCCTGAGGGATTTGACCTCCGTACCGTGCAACTCAATGCCTGCCTCGTAGCTCTCCAAAACAAAATAATCATGGAGAGCCTTTTTGTTTTGTGCAATTGTTGTGTTTTGTGTTTTCTCTGCCATGACTGCTTTCCTCATGATACGGGACGGTGTGAGTAGCGCCCCTTACGAATGTAAATTTTTATTTAGATTAGCGGCGTAGCCGCAATCCTAATATTCCTCCCTCTAACGAGGGAGGTGGCTTTTGCCGTAGGCAAAAGACGGAGGGAGAGAGGAAATATCTGTTTGTTTCTCTCCCCCAGTCAAATGCTGTGCATTTGACAGCCCCCTCTCGGAGGGGGCGGAAACGGCGGGAGCAAGCCCCCGCCCTACGAAAAATTACAGCAAACTTCTGCCCTCTAACGCACGGGTGAGGGTGACCTCGTCGGCATATTCCAAATCTGCGCCGACGGGTACACCGTAGGCAAGGCGCGTGACCTTGATTCCCAACGGCTTTAACAGCCTGCCGATATACATTGCGGTCGCCTCGCCCTCTACGGTGGGGTTGGTCGCCATAATCACTTCGTCCACCGTATCGTCCTGCAAGCGCGCCAGAAGTTCTTTGACCGTCAAATCGTCAGGCCCTACCCCGTTCATCGGTGAAATGGCGCCGTGCAGAACATGGTAAAGCCCTTTATATTCGTGCGTGCGTTCAAACGCAATGACATCCCGCGGATTTTCGACCACGCAAATCGTGGTTTTGTCGCGTGCGTCATTTTGACAAATCGGGCAAACCTCGTCCTCGGTCAAATTGCGGCAAACGGCACATTGGTGAATTTTTTCATGTGCACCCGCAATCGCCCCGGCGAGCGTGCGGGCTTCCTCGTCAGAAAGCCCCAACACATAAAATGCCATACGCTCCGCCGATTTTGTCCCGACAGAGGGCATTTTGCGAAATTCGTCAATCAGCGTTTCTAAAATCGGAATGGAGTATCCCATTAAAACAGCCCACCCATACCGGGCATACCTTGTAAGCCGCCGGTGATTTTGCCCATTTCGCGCTCGGCGGTTTCATCTGCTTTGCGCATCGCCTCATTGAGCGCCGCCAGCAGCAAATCTTCAAGCATATCGGGCTCTTCGGGATCCATGACCTCGGGTTTGATGTGAATGGCCTTAATTTCATGCGAGCCGTTCACGGTGACATCCACCGCGCCGCCGCCCGCAGACGCCGAATACTCCGCCACGGCAAGCTCTGCCTGCACGGCTTCCATATTCGCCTGCATTTCCTGCAATTTTTTCATCATATTGCCGCCTGTGGGGCCTTGGTTGGGAATTCTTGCTTTCATAGTCTATTCTCCTCTTTCGGTGAAAGTAAATACAGATTTATTGCTCGATAATTTGTACGCCGAGCGTTTCGGCGCGGCTTAACAAATCGGCAAGCGGGTCTTTTTTCGGCGTTTGCGGCTGTGTGCCGCCGTTCGGCGCGGCTTGATTGCTGTTGAAAATGCCCAATTTATATTTCACACCCGTGACATCGTACACCGCGCGCACAATGCAGTTGGCGTGCGAGCCTGTCTGCAAAAAGCGTTCGAGCATCGGGTTTTCGCTTTTAATCAGCAGTAAATCCCCGCGCACCACCGCGGACGAGTTCTGCATATGCGGCACAAGCGGGCGGTCAATGGTTGCCAAGCGTTCGAGCGCTTCTGCCCATTTTGAAAATTCCGCATCGGCAGGTGGCGCGACAGGCGCTTTTTGCACCGTTTCGGAGTTGTCCGCCGATTTTGCCGACGGCAACGGAACGCCTGCCTCGGGCTGCGTCGGTTTTTGCACCGCCTGCACAGCAGATGTTTGGGGTGCAGGCGCGGACTTTGGCGCAGATGGTTCTGCATTTTCTGTAACGGTGTTCGCCTTTACAGGCGCTTGAAATGCCCCGGTATCGAGCCGCCGTTCCAGTTCTGCCACGCGGGCGGTCAATGCGGCAATATCGGTATCCAACTGCGGGTCGGCAAGCCGCAACAAAGCCATTTCCACCGCGGTTCTGCCGTTTGCGCCCGCCTTTAAGCGGACGGCGGTTTCGTTTAACATATCCATTGCCGAAAGAATACGCGCGAGTGTAAAGCTTTGCGCCTGTACAGCGATTGTTTCAAGCTCCGCCTGCGGGCAGACAATCAAATCCTTGTAATTCGGCACACTACGCGCCAACATCATATTGCGGAAGTGCGACAGCAGGTCGGCAAGTAAGCGTTCCATATTGCAGGCATTGTTGTATAAGTCGTTTAACAGCGACAGCGTTTTTGCACTGTCGCGTGCGGCAACCGCTTCGGTCAGCGCGAACAGATATTCGCGCCCTGCAAGCCCTGCCGCGTCGCTGACCACCGCTTCGGTAATTTCTCCGCCGTAGGCGGCACAGCGATCCAAAAGCGAGAGCGCGTCACGCATGGCGCCGTCGGCAATGCGGGCAATCAGCCTCGCGCCGTCCTCGGTAAGGGCTATGCCCTCCTCATTTGCGACATATAACAGCCTTGCGGCAATATCCTGCGGCTCAATCCGTTTAAAATCAAACCGCTGACAGCGTGACAGAATGGTGGACGGAAGCTTGTGCACCTCAGTCGTTGCCAAAATGAATTTGACATGCTCGGGCGGCTCTTCGAGCGTTTTTAACAGCGCATTAAATGCGCCCGTCGAGAGCATGTGCACCTCGTCAATAATATACACACGGTATTTTGCGGCGGTGGGCGTGTAATTCGCCTCCTCGCGCAAATCACGGATATTATCCACCCCGTTGTTGGAGGCGGCGTCGATTTCAATGACATCTAAAATCGAGCCGTTGTCAATCCCGCGGCAGGTGTCGCACGCATTGCAGGGGTTGCCGTTTATGGGGTGTTCGCAGTTTACGGCCTTTGCAAGGATTTTCGCGCAAGAGGTTTTGCCCGTACCGCGCGAGCCCGTGAACAGATAGGCATGCGAAAGCCTGCCGCTTTTAACCGCGCCCGAAAGCGAGGCGGACCTTAACTCGGTCATGCACCGTGCAGGTGAGACTGCGGCGCACCTCGCTGACCGCTTAATGCTGCTCGGTTCCCCGCCTGACATGGTTCACGGAGCGTTGTCGCACAGGACCCACACGGCACACGACCCAATTAAGGTAGAATTATTATACTATGAAATTTCCCCGAATGCAAGAGAAAATATTACAGTTTTTCTGTTGTGATTTCGGCATATCTTTGCTATAATATATATAATTATTGTAAAATACTGTAAATGTGCCCGTGTGCGGAGGAAGTTTATGTTCAATATTGTGCCCCAGCCGAATGAAATGATTATTACCGGCGGCAAAACCTGCTTTACGCTGACGCCCGACACCACCATGTCGAAAGCGCCGTATATTGACGAATTCCGCGACTTTGTCAAAAAACAGTTTGATATTCGCATTCACCGCGACAACGAAAACACCGAAAACGCCATTCTGTTAAAACGAACCGATGAAATCATGAATGACGAAGGATGCAGACTTGTTTGCCGCGACGGCAGTGTTTACATTTACGGCAAAACCGACGCGGGCTGTTTTTATGGCTTACAAACCTTAAAACAGCTGTTACTGCAAGGCATGGGGCAAATCCCCGATATGTTTATTGAGGATACCCCCCGTTACAAATACCGCGGCTTTATGCTGGACGCAGGCAAATACGCTTGGAGCGAAAAAGACCTGAACCGCCTGACAGACCTACTTGCATTGCACAAATTCAACGCGATTGAATCGGAAATCCCTTTTGCGGAGATTTTCCCCGAAAAGACGCTTCAAGAAATCGAAGAATACTGCCGGCGCCGATTTGTCAAACTCGATACAGCGGCAAAGGGGGATGCGTTTCTGTTCTATGATTTGACCGCGCCTTACGGCACAATCGACTTAAAACAAACATACGCACGCGAAGCCGAACCCGAAACATCCGTGTGCGGCGTACAGGCAAGTCTGCATATGCGATACATTTCAAATCGAAACCGCGCGGACTACTGTATTTTCCCGCGGCTCGGCGCGATTGCGGAAACAGCGTGGTCTGCACCGGAAGAAAAATGCTACGAACGGTTTGAAGCCGGGTTGCCGGAATATTTTGATTTGCTCAATGTCTATCATATCCATTATGCAACCATGAAACAAGCGCTGCCCTCTTTTGTACGCGGCAAAGCCCAACGCATTTTCTTTATGTTCCAAAAAGCAAAAAAAGCAGATACTTCTGCCGAAAATACAGATGAAAATTAAAAAAAGAAACAGGGGTGTTCATTTTGGCAAAGGCAAAATATGTGCTTGCCCTCGACCAGGGCACAACCAGCTCACGCGCCATTTTATTTGATAAGCGCGGCAACATTGTGGCAAAATCCCAGCACGAATTCAATCAGATTTATCCGATGCCTGGTTGGGTGGAACACAACGCGATGGAAATTCTCTATTCGCAGTTTCAAGCGGTGACGGAGGTCATCTCCGCCAACCGCATTTTCACCTCGGACATTGCCGCCATCGGCATTACCAATCAGCGCGAAACCACGATTTTGTGGGATAAGGGCACAGGCAAGCCGATTTACAACGCGATTGTGTGGCAATGCCGCCGCACCGCCGATTTATGCGAAAAAATCAAAAAGGACGAAGCACTGACCGCATACATCAAAGAACACACCGGCCTTGTGGTGGACGCGTACTTTTCCGCCACCAAAATCAAATGGATACTCGACAATGTGCCCGGCGCGCGGATTTTGGCGGACGCGGGGCAGTTGCTGTTCGGCACGGTGGAAACCTGGCTCATTTGGAATTTAACGGGCGGCAAGGTACATATTACGGACTACTCCAACGCCTCGCGCACGATGCTGTTCGATGTTGATAAGCTCTGTTGGGATGAGCACATCTGCAACGCGTTGAACATCCCGATGAACATTTTACCGAAACCCGTACCGTCGAGCCAAATTTACGGCGAGGTTGCGCCCGGTCTTTTGGGCTTTGAAGACATTGTCGGCGTGCCGATTGCGGGCGCCATAGGCGACCAGCCCGCCGCGCTGTTCGGGCAAGGCTGTTTCGAGCCCGGGCAGGCGAAAAACACCTACGGCACGGGTTGTTTCTTATTGATGAACACAGGTGAAACCCGTGTACAGTCCAAAAACAACCTCGTCACGGGCGTGGCGTGGGGTATCGGTGACAAGGTGGAATACGCGATTGAAGGCTCGGCGTTTAACGCAGGCTCGGTCATTAAATGGTTACGCGACGATTTGCGGCTGATTGATTCCGCACGCCGCTGTGATGAATTGGCAGAAAGTGTGGAAAACGCCAACGGCATCTATTTTGTGCCCGCCTTTACGGGGCTCGGCGCGCCGTACTGGGATATGTACGCACGCGGCACGATTGTAGGCTTGACGCGCGGCGTCAAGCGCGAGCACATTGCACGCAGTGTACTCGAAGCGATTGCCTATCAGATGACCGACCTTTTGGAGGCGATGAAAGCAGACTCCGGCATTGAACTTTCGGAGTTGCGCGTGGACGGCGGTGCGTCTGTCAGCGACATTATGATGCAAATTCAGGCAAATCTCATCCGCACCAAAGTCAACCGCCCGAAAATGGTGGAGACCACGGCGCTCGGCGCGTCTTTTCTCGCAGGGCTTGCGGTCGGATTTTGGGAAAGCTACGAAGAACTCGAAGCCGTTCGTAAGGTAGACAAAATTTTCGAGCCGAAAATGGTGTTGGAGGAGCGTGACAGACTGTATCGCGGTTGGTTGCGCGCCGTAGACTGCGCCCGCGGCTGGATTGAACATTAAATCGTAAATTTCCTTGGCAGGTATTCTTTCCCTATCCTCTCGATTGGGAATTTGTGCGTG
>SFIQ01000043.1 GCA_004555265.1 Ruminococcus sp. | reverse complement strand
CTTCGTTCAACTTTGGTGACAAAATTAAATCCTTTTTCGGGTAAATAATACTCGTTTGGAATATTATCTTCTAAGTATTCCGTGCTTTTATGAGTGAGCGGAACAGTTTTAGGAAATTCATACTTAGGGCACTTTAGCTTTCTATTTATCCCTACAACAAAAAGCCTTTTTCTCAGTTGTGGAAGATTATAATCTTTGGCATTTAATACTTCGTACTTTATATCATAGTTAAGCATTTCAAATGTATCTTTTATGACCTTCCAAGTGCGTTTGTGGTCGTGTGTTAGCATTCCTGTTACATTTTCAAAAATGAACGCTTTTGGTTGGATTTCTTGAACCAACCTTGCGTAATCATAAAAAAGCGTTCCACGAACATCTTCAAGTCCACGTTTATGGCCGTATGTGGAAAAACTTTGGCATGGACTTCCTCCCACAAATAAATCAACCTGTCCTTTGTATGGCTTCCCATCTATAAATCTAATGTCTTCAAACCATCTTGATTCATCAATATCATAATTTGCAAAATATGACTTTTTTACATTGTTAGGCTTTCCAGTAGAATCATATAGCATTCTTAATATGCTTTCCCTGTATTCTGGCAAAAAGTGTTCGAGTATATTTGTTATTTCTTCAAAAGTTGGTTGTAAATATCTCTCGCGATTATCGCAAGCAAATACTATTCTGTGCTCAATACCAAGTTGCTGTAATGCTTGCTCAGCTGCACCGATTCCACTGAAAACTGTTGCTATTCGTATCATTTTTATTTACTCCTGATTAAAATTAATATATCTCACATATCTACAAAATTCGCACCAATGATTTCAGTAAGCCAATTCTTGAAAAAAGATATATGCGGGATAATAAGATTTATGTTCTTCCAAAGTGTCAATTTGATACTTTGGGACTTTACAATTCTTCCGTCTTAAGGTTTTATAACATTCAAAGTGGTAGTTGTGGTAAATGTATTATACTAAAATTTCCCACTTGCCGTAGCGTTTGCCATCAACTCTACGGATATATTGTTTCTCTTTCAGAGAGTCTATAATGCGCTTTATGCTTCTGACGGACTTTCCTGTTTGTTCTGCAAGTTCGGTTTGCTTAACAGACGGGTTCTTTTTTATTAAATCTAACACCGCAAGTTCTTCTAAAGTACACTTCAAAGTGTCAATTTGGCACTTTGGCGTTTCGCTTTTGGCACTTTGGGAAGTGTTCTCATCCACAAAATCAACATGCAAATAACGATTTTTTAATTCGTGGTTTGTACCGAGCAGAAGGTTTGAGAAAAACAATTCCAAAAACTTTGTGGTGGAATGGACGCCTTTTTGCAAATTGTTATAGTTTGCTCGAACCAATGCGTTACGGAAATACCAAGAGTTTTCACGGAACGCATCGTTATTGACACGAAAACCGAAGGTCTTCATATATTTAATCATAAACACGGCGGTGGCTCTTGTGTTGCCCTCGCCGAAGGGATGAATCTGCCAAATGTCCGATGCGAATTTTGCAAGGTGCTTTACCGATGCTTCAACCGAAAGTCCCTCATAGGAAAATTGCTTTTCGGTGGCAAAATCATAATCCAAGGTATCTTTTATGCTGTTAAAATCGGCGTAAATAACCGTTTCACCATTCAGTATCCATTCCTTTTTGGAAATGTTGTATTTTCGGATTTGTCCGGCGTGGTCAAATACACCTTCAAACAACCTGCGGTGAATGGTAATCCACTCGGCAGGAGAAAATTGAAACGCCTTTTCGCCCAAAAGTTTCGTTATTCTTGCAGATACAATATCTGCCTCTTTTGTTTCGTTTTCGATTTCTGTACGGGTGGTTCTCTGCGCATAATAGCTGTGAATACGCTTTTGAGCCTCGTCAATGGTGATTTTGCCCTCGATGTGATCCTTGGCAGTATCCAGCAAATATTCAGAGGTTTTCAGTCCGTCAACCGCCTGCAAGCCGATAGCAGTTTGCCACGCTTCACTTTTTTCGGCTCTTTCAGGCTCGCCCTGCCTTATATATTCTTCAAGTTCAAATTGCCAATTCTTATCGGGCATATTTGTACCTCATTTCTTACAATTCTTCCGTCTTAAAGGTTGTATAACCCTCATAGTAGTAGCTGTGGTCGATGCCTTTCATATGGACATCACGACTGTCGACTTCATCGGTTAGTGCCGCTTTTAAAAGGTGTTTTATTTCTATATCTTTAATTGGGCTACGCTCCATTGCGAGCAGATAATCTTCCTTATCCACTTTGCTCCAATCAACAACCTTGCCGATTTCGTTTTTTAAGATATGGTCAAGCCAAATGCGGGTGCTGCGACCGTTACCCTCGCGGAACGGGTGGGCGATATTCATCTCAACATACTTTTCAACTATCTCATCAAAGTTCGACTGCGGCATTTTATCAATGTTCTCAAGTGCCGCCTGCAAGTACATTAAAGGCGCAAATCGGAAATTGCCCTTTGCAATATTGACGGTTCTGAGCTCACCTGCGAAGTTGTAAATGTCCTTAAAGAGGTATTTATGGATTGTCTGCAATGTAGAAAACTTGCCGGCGGGAAGATTATCTAAAATACCTTTTTCAAAAAGTTCAACAGCCTTTTTCTTGCTGATGCGCTCTTCCTCACGGGCAAGGTCGGCAGAGCTTGTCAGACCTAATTTATTTTCAAGTGCCATAGCGCACCTCCAAAATCAATTATAGTATTTTTGACATTAAAACGATTGCAACTACAATAATTAGAATACCTACTAAAAATGTCATACAACCGGCAACCTTTGGGGATGATTTCTTATGATTAGCAGTCGGCTGAGAATATGTGTATGTAGGCGATTCCGGTTTATGTGCTTGTGCCGATTTTTGAGCCGGGCGAGGTTTGGTGGCTTTTGAATACAAAGCGAGAGGATCGGTTTGATTCATTATGCGCGAATAAAAATCGTCAAGCCACTCAGTATCACTCGGTTCGCACATATTTTGCTCGGTGCAATCAGGTTCATGTGCTATTTGGTTTCTAACCCAACGGTAGTGTTTCAGTTGTTTTAAGTCGTCATCCCAACCTCTTACAAGATAAGAACCACGGGGAGTATTTATCATTTCATCAATATAAGCGGATATACGCCTATCGTCATTTAATACTTCGCCGCATAATTTTTCAAGATGTTTATACGATTCAATAAAACCCATATTGCAAACTCCGAAACTTACTTGTCCGCCGCAACGCCGGATTTCATCCAAGCGTCTACTTCGCTGACCTTGAATTTCCAAAGGCGGCCGATTTTTGCGGCGGGCATATTTCTTTTTTCTATCCAAGCGAGTACGGTGTCACGGCTGACGCCGAGGTATTCGCAAATTTCTTTCATTGAGTACCAGCGTTCGATATTGGAATCCATTAAATTATCCTCACTTTCGGGTAGATATATTTATACAATTTTAGTATAGCATATTTTAGACTTAAAATCAAGGATTATTGCGGATTTATAAAGGAAATGCGGGAAAATTTCATAAGTCCAAGCGGACAAAAACGGAGCGATCGTTTTGACAGCTCCGTTTGATATAGTAATGTATTCAATTTCTTCATACGAACGAAGGCACAAATCTCGGATGCGCTATTTTGTTATATTCCTTCTTGTATGTTGCAAATAACATTTTCTGAGAGACGATATGCACGTTATCATAATGCTTACTTAAAGTCCAAAAGCTGTCCGGCACACGGTTTACGGTGCAGATAACATATTCATTCTCGTAAAACGGTCGGTCTTTCGTGGTACTGCTCTCAATCTCTTTCCAGAGTTTTTGTGTAAGCTTTCCACCGGGAGTTGTATCGTAACACGCATATACAGCCTGCTTTTTCTCGCAGGCAAGGTCAAAGGTTACATTGCCTACCTTGACGTTATGATAGCTTGAATTTTTGGTGTCGATGTACTCGGTTGAAATGGAGTTAAGGTTTTTCTCCAGCCAATAGTCGCACATATCTTTATAAAAATCCGCCATCAGCTCGTCATTGAAAACTTGCATAAACCGATTGAAAACATCCTCTCCGAAGCTTCCGTCGGGGTTCGGCACGGCAGTCAGTAAGCACTTATACCACAGGGTTAAATAACTGTTAGCGGGAAGATATTTTGTGTGTCCGTTTTCGCCGGGAGCTTTTATAACTAACCCGTGTTCTATCAGCGCTTTAATGTATTTGTCGCATTTGTTTTTCGGAAAGCCCGAGAATTTCGCTATTTCACCGATGCGGTTATAACCGTTCGACATTGCATAAAGCAGGGTGTTGTAGCTTTCGGGCGTGCGAAAGCTTTTGTTCATCCAACTTGCCGCCAAACGATAAAAGGGCGAATCGGTGCAAAGAAAAGCTCGCACATTATCCTCAAAGGACAGTTCATTATTGTATAAAGAAAGCAACGCCGGAATAGCTCCGGTTAAACAGTAGAGCTTCGCTGCGGTTTCATCCGGCAGTGAGCAGATATCCGCAAGCTGCGGCATTGAAAAGAAGTTTATGCTTACCTCTCCACAGGGGATAGGCGGAGTTTCCCACGGTCTGCCGAGTAATA
The DNA here is from genome assembly GCA_004555265.1 of Ruminococcus sp. Taxonomy (GTDB): domain Bacteria; phylum Bacillota; class Clostridia; order Oscillospirales; family Acutalibacteraceae; genus Fimenecus. The sequence goes on along the minus strand of SFIQ01000043.1, from coordinate 3,523 downwards.
CAACCGTTATATTGCTATCCGATTCCAAAAAACTATTCAGTTCTGCATAGAAATCGTCTTTATCGTTCCGTTCACCTGCATTGTCAAAAAAGACAAGCGGGTGTTTTTTATTGTCGTAATTCGTTAAGCAACCGAAAAAATCTTTCCAGCTTTCACAGCCGCCGAATATCTCGGTATGCGCATTGCAGAACACCCGAAGCGCAAAAGCAGTATCAAGATTTTTGAAAGAAAAATACAGACTTTCTTTATGCTCGGCACAAAATTGAAGCGCCGCAAAGGTCTTGCCTGAGCCTGGAAGTCCTGGTACAAATACCGCCTTTTCATCTGCAGAAATATGCTGTAATGTGCTCGCTAAATCGGAAAAATACATTTTATCACCTGTCATATCATAAGTTGACCTTTTTTGTAATTATAGCCGATTTTCTGCCTTTTTGCAATCAAATAAGAAAAATTTCAAAAAAATTTTTACCGCTGAAAACGCCCTGTTTATCAGGCTTTTCAGCGGTTTTTGTGTTTTGAGCAAAAAAAATATTTTGAAAAAAGGGTGCGCAAACTCCGACCCTTGTCGGAATAAGTGAAGGGACAAAAACCTGATAATGCGCCATTTTCAAGCGGAAATAAGCAATTAAAATCGAGGTTATCAAAAAAATTTTTAAAACTTCAAAAAAATTTCCCAATTGGTTAGTGAGGGGAATAAGTGAATAACGCTTTTTGTTTGCCTAATATTCACCCCGTACCCCGCCGGCTACTCCTTGAGGGGATAAAAACCTTCAATGAACCTTGACAACTGAATGACCGGCTGAATGAGATATGTTTTTCGGCGAAGTATCGCCACGATATGAGCGTACCAAGAAAAACAAAACGCTGCGGTGAGATTCCGAGGCAGGAACTACATTCGGGTAGAACGGCAAAACGGGATAAAGCCGCCTCGCTTTATGCCGTGTCTTACATAGCCGTACAAACCGTGCGGCTAAATTTTCTCAAAAGGAGGTAAAAGATTATGAGAAAAACAGAGTTAAAAGAACTCTACACAATGATGTTCCCGAATTATCCGGACATTGTAACCGTCAAACAGCTTCAGGTAATGCTCGGCGTCAGCCGACACCTTGCCTATAAGCTGATCAACGACGGCGAGATACAGGCGGTCAAAATCGGTTCATCACTGAAAATTCCGAAGGTCAGCGTAATTAACTTCGTGACCGAAGAACGAAGGGAGGTGAAGCCCGGTGCCTGAAAGAATAGAGCTTACCCCGTCACAGAGGACACGCTGTAACCGCCTGATTCGCAGGCTTTGTGCCAATTACGATAACGGCAACTGCCTGCCGCTGGACGAAGGCGACGGCTGTGTTTGCGTGCAGATGATTTCGCTTTCCCTGATATGCCAGTATTTTCGTAATGCGGTTTTACCTGCCGACAAGGAACTGTATGCGGAAATTTTCAGACAGCGTACTTATCACTGTGCCGAGTGCAAAGCGGCTTTTGTGCCGAACTCCAACCGACAAAAATACTGCCCGTCGTGCAGCCGAAAGGTTCACCGAAAGCAGAAAAACGAGAGCGCAAGAAAGCGCCGAGCGGACAGTTAGGGGTGCGGAAACGCCCTGTTTATAAGGGCTTTTTTAAGCCGAATCGAGGCTGTTAGGGTAAATATACTAAAATCCCCGATTTCGGCTTTCTAACTGTCCACACAAAAAACGAAAGGAAGATTTATTTTTATCCACACCGATGAGCAAAACAATGTTCATCGTCGACAACCTTATTCCGCAGGGCGTCAATGTCATCAGCGGAGCCTCCAAGATCGGCAAAAGCTGGCTGATGCTGTGGCTGGGGCATACGGGGTACCCCAAAAAGTCGCAAGACTTTTTGGGGAGAGGAGGAGCAATGAAGCAAGCGAGCTTTTCGTGTTTACACGGAAACGAGAGAAGCGGAATTTGTGACGACGAAGCACAGGGACTGCCTGTTTGGGGACTGACGACACAGCACTGTGATGTGCTGTATTTAAGCCTTGAGGACACGCAAAGGCGCATTAAGGACAGGCTCTATAACCTGACCGACACAGCCCCGAGCAATCTGTATTTTGCCGTGATGTGCGGTCTCATCGGCGGCGGACTGGAGGAACAGATTACCGATTTTATAAGCGACCACCCGAAAACAAAGCTTGTAATTATCGATACTTTGCAAAAGGTTCGCGACACCAAAGGCGGTGCCGGCAAGACGGGAATGTACGGAAACGACTACGATGACATTTCCTCGATAAAGCGAATCGCAGACGAATACAACATTGCCGTTCTTCTTGTTCACCATCTGCGAAAGCTGAAGGACAGCGACGATCCGTTCAATGAGGTCAGCGGATCAACGGGAATTATCGGTGCGGCGGACACCAACTATGTGTTTAAACGCAAGCGAAGTACGAATGCCGCAACGCTTTTAGTCAGCGGTCGTGATATGGAATATCAGGAGCTGACCTTGCAGTTTAACAACCTTGTTTGGGAGCTGGTTGAGCAAAAAAACAGCGAGGATATTCACAAAGCGGAGCTGCCGAAATTCCTTTTTCGGGTGGTGGATTTTATGGAAAGCCGAGTCGAATGGGTAGGCACGGCAACCGAATTACTTGCCGAAATGAAGGAGACCGAAACCACGCCCAATGTGGTTACAAAGTACTTAGGGCAGTTTTCCTGCGAGGTTTTGGAGCCTGTGGGCATTGAATACCGAACGAAACGCACAGGCAAAAGCAGGCTTATAAAGCTAATACGAAGTGACGGCGGTGACAAAAATGACAGCGATTTCACTATATAGCAAAAATACCGTCATAACCGTCATTGCCGTCACAAAACTGCGGAAGGAGGTGGAATTATGCGAAGCAAAACGCTGGGAATCAATGTGCGTGTGACTGCTGCCGAAAAAGAAAAACTGATTCAAAATGCAAATTTCTGTTCACTGTCCTTGTCGGAATATTTAAGGCGGCTCGGGCTCGGCAAAGACATTGAGGCGACAATCCGTGAAAAGGATTACCGTGTTTTTCGGCTGTTAAAACAACTGAAATCCGATACGGGACTTCTTGAAAAAGACGAGATTATCCGCCGCATTGATTTGGTTTTAGAAGAACTGCAAAAGTAAAACAGAGCAAGAGAAAGTATATGCCGAATCTTTAGCAAGCAGACCCTTTATACTCCCAAAAGTCGTAAAAGGGTAAATGGCTTGTTAGGAAGCGTCCTAAAACCTCTTGCAGAAAGGAAAGGTTATGAACAAAAGAATTAAAAAACAGTTTTGGCTGTCACCCAAGGACGCCGAAGAATTAAAACGCAAGGCAGAGCTTGCCGGGCTTACCGAAACGGCGGTTGTCCGATTGCTTATCAGAGGCTACGAGCCGAGAGAAAAACCGGACGGGCGTTTCTATGAAGCGATGCGGAATCTGTCCGCTATCGGCAACAACATCAATCAGCTTGCCGCCAAAGCGCATACGCTGGGATTTATTGACGTGCCGATGCTGAAAAACGAAGCCAACCGCTGGCACCGCTTTCAGGCG
>SFIQ01000013.1 GCA_004555265.1 Ruminococcus sp. | reverse complement strand
TTCATCCTGAGCCAGGATCAAACTCTCTAAAAAATTGTATCAAAACATCTTTCGATGTTCTAATCATTTCTTAAAGCGCTTTTTCGCTCTTTACTCTTTTTATCCGTTCTTCCCTTTCGGAAATCTCGAATTACTGTTCGTACTTTCGTACGCTAAAACTCTTCAAATCTTCTTCAAGATTTTTCAGAATCTCGGGTTCCTTTTGTCTTTCGTCGTTGTTTAATTTTCAAGGTTCAGGGGTGCGTGTTCGGCGTTTTGGTTTTGCCCTCTCGCCTTAGCGCTCCGATATAATATCAAAACCGCCGACAAAAGTCAACACTTATTTTCAAAAAAATTCGAATTTTTTTCGAGTTTTTAAAACGCCGCCGGGTGTTTGTGGCAAGGTGTATAAAAACGGCGCGGTTTGTATGCCGTTTTAGTGAAAAAATGTGTTTTATTATAAATACTATAATTATGTGTCGCTGGTTTCCGGAGCAGAAGACAAACGGAACTGTATCATATATATTGTATATTCAATCGCAAATGTGTTTTGTGTTTCTTTGCGAATTTAATTATGCATTTACGGGACAACGCTAAGGTTTTCTCTATACGATGTGCAAATCGCATGGATAGAACGGAGGCTTGCCCTCGCCGCATTTGTTGTTTCTGTTCAAAGAAATCGTTTCTGCACGATGGGAGCATTTCGTGGCCGAAATCACCGGTAAAAATCCTTTTTGCAAGAAAGGTACAGAACGGGGGAGCAAAATGTCCGCATTCAGGCACCTTGCGGCGGGAGCAAAATTCTCCGAATTCGGGCACCCTTTTGTCTGCTTCGCAGACGTTTCCCCTAACAGGGGAATCACCCCGCCCTATCCTGCAAAATGTATTTCGTGTGTAGGGAACGGTCTTGACCGTTCCGCAACCCCCCCACTTGTTGGGGAGGTGGCACGCGCAAAGCGCGTGACGGAGGGGCAAATTACATCAAAATCTACGGGCGGGCGTGGAAACCCGCCCTTACAACGGGGTGCCGACTCGGCACCCCGTATTCCCTCCCTCTTAGAGGGAGGTGGCTTTTGCCACAGGCAAAAGACGGAGGGAGAGAAACGGAAAAATCTCTCCTCCAGTCAAATGCTGTGCATTTGACAGCCTTGCCCTCTCGGAGGGGGCGGAAACGGCGGGCGATTCGTGAATCGCCCCTACAATTTTTCATTATTCATTTTTCATTATTCATCCATTTTCGGGTCGTCGAGGATGTCGCCCCCTACGCTCGCATTGTTTTTTGTGCGTAGGGAACGGTCAGTGCCCGTTTCGGAATTCACAGCAAATCCTGCGGCGGGAGCAAGCCCCCGCCCTACCATACAAACATAAACACAAACCCCAATTTGTCATCCTGCGCGATAGCGAAGGATCTCCAATAGCACAAAATAAACCTGCGCGAAACGAGATTCTTCGCCTGACGGCTCAGAATGACAATGGGGCGGATTCTTCGTCGAACGGCGCAGAATGACAAGCGGGCGGGCGAACACAGTTCGCCCCTACGATTCGTAGGGAACAACCTTAGTGTTGTTCCGCAAAATTACATCAAGCCTTGCGGGCGATTCGTGAATCGCCCCTACGGTTGGATAGACAAACCCCAATTTATTGTTGCAATGGTTTTGGGAAGTGTAGTGGAAAGATGAATGAAATGTGAAAGTTTTGTTAAATCTGTATTTTTGATATTGACTAACGGTCATTTTGTGCTAAAATGGTGCAGATTTAAAAAATGACTATCGGTCATTTTACAGGTTTTTTGGATATATCGAGGTGTAAAAATGGATAAAATCGCACAAAAGAAAAACGAGAAGTATCAAAACTTGATTTCCGCCGCGTTTGAATTATTTGAACACGACGGCGTTTCCGGCGTCTCGATTGACGATATTGTGAAAAAGGCGGGTGTGGCAAAAGGCACATTTTATTTGTACTTTAAAGATAAATTCGACCTGATTTCCAAATTGATTCTAAAAAAGGCAACGGACTTTTTACATTTGGACGCGGAAAACATGCAAATACAAAATGACGCGGATTTTGACCACTGCGTTGCGCGGTTCGTGGATATTTTGATGACATTTTTAGAAAAGAACAAAACGCTGACACTGCTCATTGACAAAAATGTGGATGTTTGCGTCAGCGCCATGATCGAAAACCGTGAAGGCCCCCTCAAAGCGCTGTATGACAATATTTTGGCTTTTTTTGAAAGCCGCGGCTTTTCCGCCGAAGAGGTTCGCATAAAAATGTATATTTATATTGACATGATTGTCTCCTCTTGTTGTAATGCCATTTTGCGCAGCAAACCGTATTCTTTGCAGGAAATCAAACCGCATTTATACGAAATCGTTGCCGTCAGCATTTACGGCGCGGAGCAATACAAAATAAACTGCGGCGTTCTGCCGCCGCAATAAAGCAGGTGAGGCTATGATACAGAAAATTGCAAAGTGGGAGGCGTGTCACCCAAAAATCGTGGTGGTGATTGCCGTTCTGCTTTTGGTGCCGTCCATCATAGGTTTTCTTTGCACGGGCGTCAATTACGATATTCTTTCGTATTTGCCTGAGGATTTGGAGTCTGTGCAGGGAAACCAAGTTCTGGACCAAACCTTTCACAATGCAGGTATGTCGATTGTGATTGTAGAGGATATGCCCGCAAAATACACCTCGGCGCTCAAAGAGGAAATTGAAAAGGTTAAGGGCGTCAGCACGGTGCTTTGGGTAGATGATTTGGTGGGCTCGACAACGCCTACGGAAATACTGCCGGATACGGTTCGGGATATTTTTTACAGCGCCGACGGCGAAAAAACCATGATGCTGGTGCAGTATGACAGCACGGATTCCACAGACGATATTTTGCGCGCGGTAAAGCAAATCAAAAAACTCTGCAACGAAAAGACGTTCATCAGCGGGATGTCCGCCATTACGGAGGACACCAAAGAAATCGCCGACAAACAAGCGCCCGTTTATGTGACGGTGGCTGTTTTATTGGCGCTGGTGATTATGTCTTTCATGATGGAATCGTGGATTTTGCCGTTGGTCATTTTGATGGCGCTGGGTATGGCGATTCTCTACAATATGGGCACCAACTTCTTTTTGGGCAAGATTTCGTTTATCACGCAGGCGATTGCGGCGGTTTTGCAGTTGGGCGTCACAATGGACTACTCCATTTTCTTAATGGATCGCTATACCGAGGAGCGCGCAAAATATACTGACCGCACGGACGCGATGGCCGTTGCGGTTTCCAAATCCTTTACGGCTCTAATCGGCAGTTCGCTGACAACGGTATTCGGGTTTGTGGCGCTGTGCTTTATGCAGTTGAGCCTGGGCTTTGACCTCGGCTTTGTGATGGCAAAGGGCGTTGTGTTCGGGATTTTGACCGTGATTTTGGTACTGCCCGAATTGATTTTGCTGTTTGAAGAACACATCAACAAATATAAACACCGCAGTATTATTCCTTCTTTAAAAGGGGTAAACCGCTTCGTGTTCAAACACAAAATGGTGTTTGCCGTTTTGTTTGTGCTCTTGCTCATTCCGAGTTACATTGTGCAGAACAATGCCAATGTCTATTACAATATGGATAAGGCGCTGCCCGACCATTTGATTTCCATTCAGGGCTTAAACACCTTAAAGCAAGATTTTAATATGGCAACCACGCAGTTTGTCATTGTAGACGACACCATTCCCGCCGGGAAGCTGATGCAAATGGAAGAGGAAATCAAAGATTTGGACGGCATTGCCTCGGTGCTTGCCTACAATACCATTTTAGGGCCGGCTATTCCTGACGACATTATGCCTGATTCGATTTTGGAAATTTGCAAAAAAGACGGCAAGCAAATGATTATGGTTAACTCCGAATACGGTGCAGCGACGGATGCATTAAATACACAATTGGCGCAAATGGAGCAAGTTGTAAAGCGGTATGACGAAAATGCGCTGATTACAGGCGAGGGCGCGCTGACCAAGGATTTGATTACCACCACCGACCGTGACTTTGTGGTTACCAGCATTCTCTCAATAGCGGCAATTTTCATTTTGATAGCCGTATGCTTTAAATCCGTTTCCCTGCCGATACTTTTGGTGCTTTCCATTGAGCTTGCCATTTGGATTAACCTCTCGTTTGCAACGCTGATGGGTACGGAAATTTCCTTCGTTTCGCCAACGGTGATAAACTGTGTACAGCTTGGTGCAACGGTGGATTACGCCATTCTGCTGACCACGCGTTTCCGTGAGGAATTACAGCTCGGGCGGCTGAAAAAAGACGCGATTTTAAACGCGATGGACGCGGCGGAACGCTCTATTTTACAAAGTGCGTCCGTGTTCTTCGCCGCAACCTTCGGGGTGTATATGATTTGCGATATTTCCTTAATCAAAGGCATTTGCGCACTGCTTGCCCGCGGCTCGGTCATCAGCGCACTTGTGATTGTATTCTTTTTGAGTCCGCTTTTGTATTTGTGCGAGGGCGTGATCAACAAAACCACATTCGGTTGGCGGGAAAATCAAAAATTCCATTTCATGCGAAACAAATCCAAACAAAATCCAAGTGAGGTGCATCATGATGCGTAAACAAATATGGATAAAAACCGTCAGCTCAGTGCTTGCAGGCGCTCTGCTTTGCACATCTTTTGCAGGCTGTCAGAAAAAAGCGGTAACGGAAAATCAAATTTTAGACCAAGAGCTGAACGGCACCGAATATGTGCAACAGGAATATTCCACCATAGCCGAGAGCGCCAAAAAAGAGGAAACCGTATATATTAACACCAAGGCGGACGGCACAATCTACAATGTGCAGGTCACGGATTGGCTGCATACGGATACGCCGCAGGTGCGCTTGCAGGACATCAGCAATCTGACGGAAATTCAAAATGTAAAAACCCTGACACAGCCCGTTGTCAAGGACGGCGCACTGTATTGGGATATGGACACGACGGATCTCTATTACAGCGGAACAACCGAGGCACAGCCTCCCGTTACTTTTTCTGTTAAATACTTTTTGGAGGGCAACGAGGTGTCCGCAGACGAAATTGCAGGGCAAAAAGGCAATGTTGCCATTGAAATTACCGTTTCCAATGCGTTGAAGAAAAAAGTGACCGTTTCGGGCGAGACTTATGAAATCACCTGCCCGATGCTTTTTGCCGGCGGCACGATTTTGCCCGAGGAAACTTTTACCAATATTGCAGTAGACTACGGCACCGTGCTCAGCGACGGCGCAAAGCAGCTTGTCTTTTTCACAGGTATACCCGGTATAGATGAAAGTTTAGGTCTTTCGGAATTGAATTTATCCCTTTTAGACAAGGCGATGTATACAAACACCTATACCATCACCGCTTACACCGAATGCTTTGCACTCGGCAACCTGATGTTTGCTGTTTTGCCGATTTCATCTATCGGCGCGTTGGGCAACGGCGGTATGGCAGACAGCATTGACAGCGTGAAAGAAATTCTCACCGATGTTGAAAAAATCCAAGCCGCAATGAACGGATTGGATATGCAAAAAACCATTGATTTGCTGTACGGCGACGCCAATAAAATGGAGGAGATTATGGGCGTGGTCACCGAAGCCACACAGCTTTACAGCGAAAATGAAAAAATGCTGAAAGTGCTCGGCAGTTATATGACCGAAGAAAATATGGCAAAGCTCGACAAGCTGGTAACAGACCTCAACAACACCGATTTGGAGGCCGTTTCTTCCACTTTGAGCGACCCGCAAATGCAGATGTTGTTAAAATTGTTGCCGAAGCTGTCCGAAAGTCTTTCGGGCATGGCGACGCTCGCGGACGATTTGAATGATGTTATGCCCATTTACGAAAGTCTTGCAAAAGATATGGAGGACCCCGAAATTCAAAAATCCATTGAAAACTTGCCGCAGACCTTGGAACAGTTAAATCACATCGTCGCCGTGCTTGAAGAAAATCAGGCGTTGCTCGAAAATCTCGGGGCGCTGGCAAGCGGAGATAAAGCGGCGCAAATCGAAGTGCTTGTGGATACCGCTGAAAAATATGCCGGTTCCGCTAAGCTCTCCGAAGCACAGACGCAGGTGTTGGCAGAACGCGTGAAGGCTTGGTTGAATTACGGCAACGAATATGACATTTTCACAGAGAAAACCGCGCAAATGACTTCCTCGGTGCTGTTCACCTATAAAACAGACGCCATAGTAAAGCCGCAAGCAGAGGCAGCTGTTTCCGCCGCGGCCGAAGAAACCGAGGAAAACAAATTCATTGCTTGGGTAAAAGGGTTATTCGCCTAAAACGCCGCAATTCCCTTGAAAATGCACCCGCTGAAAACAGTTCAGCGGGTGCTTGTTTTTACGCTTTGGTTAGAATCTTTTGAAGCGGCGTTTGCAATCTGTTTTGAAAGAATTTGACCGTCTGCCCCGTGAGCAGTGCGGCAATCACCGTGCCCTCTCGCATACCGACGATTTTTCCGCCGAAAAACAGCAGAGAAAGCAATAACGCAAACACCACACAGGAGATGTCAAAGGCGATTTTCACATTGCCGAAAGCAAAATGCGTTTTGTCGGAAATCGCTTTCACAAACGCCTCGCCGGAATTCATAATTACATCGGCAATCACCGCCAAAGCGATACCGAAGCCGAGAATGGCTGTCCCCGCAAAAACCGACAGCAAGCGCACGGGATACAATTCAGTAGGAATAAAGCCCGCAAGCCACATCCCGAAATCCGTAAACCAGCCGAACAGCACGGAAAGAGGTATTTGCAAAAGCTGTATCAGTTTAAACTGCTTTCGGAGAATGAGAATTTGCCCCAAAATCAAAACGCAGTTCCACAAAAACAGCCAAGTACCGAGCGAAAATACGGGGAATTGCAGACTGACCACATTGGCAACAGACGAAATCGGCGACACGCCAAGCCCGCCGTGTTTGGTGACGGCAACCCCGAGCCCCGAAAAAAACAACCCGATAATAAATAACACATACCGTTTTACGGTTTCCTTATGTAATTTAACCAAACATACCACTTCCGATTGCGCTATTTCGACAGGAGAACACCTTTATCTTAGGGTAACGGTAATAATCCGAACCCGTCAAAAATGCAGTATTAAAGCGATATTTGTCGCTTTCGCTGTTGCCTTGCGAAAGCCCGGCTGCCATCTCAAGACGACAAATCTCATCTTTACTCCAAGCATTTTTGATGCTTTGCAGTTTATCGAGTGCAGATTTGGTCTTAATCAAGGCAAAAACGCAGTGAATCCTTTCGGATTAACGAGTATTTTAACGAAGAGTAAGGGCAAATCCGCCGCGATAAACCGTGGTTCGGATTATCTCCGTTACCCTAACGGATACACTGAAAAAATGCAATCCGAAACTTCCTGAAAGATGAAAACTTTTTCTTTACAAACCATGCAAAACAACATATAATATTTTGTATAAATATTCATATACCAACCGGAAAAGTGATGAAAAAATGTCTGAAATTACCAAACGGGCTTTGGCACAGTCATTGAAAAATTTATTGGCGCAAAAGCCGTTAAACAAAATCACCATCAGCGATATTGCCGAGGACTGCGGTATCAACCGTATGACCTTTTATTACCATTTTCAGGATATTTACGATCTCGCGAAATGGACTTGTATCGACGAAACGAAAAAAGTTCTCGACGGCAAGAAAACATACGACACTTGGCAAGAAGGACTTTTAAATATTTTTCACGCCGTACTGGAAAACAAAGTACTGGTTTTAAATGTATATCGCTGTATCAACCGTGACCAGTTAGAGTTGGGGTTAAACCCGTTGGTATCCGGTCTACTGCTATCCGTCATCGAAGAGAAATCTACCGGTCTGCATGTATTGGAAAGTGACAAAAAATTCATTGCGGATTTTTACGAATACGCCTTTGTCGGCGTGATGATGAACTGGATTCAAAACGGTATGCAGGAATCGCCCGAAGTATTGGTTAAAAAAATCAGCATCTTGCTTCACGGAAATTTTGCAAAAGCCGTACAAGATTTCTCCACGAAAAAAAATACATCAAATCCGCCCGATTGATAAGTTTTTTTACAATTCTTCCGCCCTGATAAAATTTTTATCAGGGCGGATTTTCTGTTTATTGTGCAATCGCACTGCCGGGAATATAATGAAAACAGAAAAAATTCAGGAGGTTTTCTTATGTATTATGCAGCAGGTACTTATGAAGCATTTGCACACCCGGAAAAGCCAAAAGACGTAGATAAAAAATCTGCGTATATCATCGGCACCGGTCTTGCAGGACTTACAGCGGCGTTCTATCTTGTCCGCGACGGACAGATGAAAGGAGAGCATATCCATCTTCTTGAAAAATTAGAACTCGCCGGCGGAAGTTGCGACGGTCGCAAGGATATCACCAAGGGCTTTTATATGCGCGGCGGACGGGAAATGGACAACCACTTTGAAGTAATGTGGGATATGTTCCGCGATGTCCCCTCGCTTGAAACACCCGGTCTTTCCGTACTTGATGAATATTACCGGCTCAATAAGCATGACCCGAACTACTCGCTTTGCCGCGCTTCCGTCAACCGTGGTGAGGATGCGCACACCGACAAAAAATTCGGCTTGGACAGAGCGTCGGCGATCGCGCTTTCGCAGTTGTTTATCACGCCAGAAAAGGCTTTAGAGGGCAAGAAAATTTCTGAGGTATTGCCGGATTCTTTCTGGGAGACAAATTTCTGGCTCTATTGGCAGACAATGTTTGCCTTCCAACGCTGGTCGAGCGCTTTGGAAATGAAGCGCTATCTTTGCCGCTATGTGCACCACATTGACGGTTTGCCGGATTTCAGCGCACTTCGTTTTACAAAGTACAATCAGTATGAAAGCCTGATTATGCCGCTTGTGAAATATTTGGAAGCCCACGGCGTCAAAATCGAATACGGTATGGATGTGAAGAATGTTATCATTGACACCGTCGGCGACAAAAAGATTGCTAAGCAGATTGTGTATGTAAAAGACGGCACCGAGCAGACCATTGATTTGATTGAAGACGACCTTGTATTCATCACCAACGGCTGTTGCACCGACACCTCCTGCTACGGCGACCAAACGCACGCACCCGACCTTTCCATCATCCGAAACGGCGGCGGCGAATCGTGGGATATGTGGAAAAACATTGCCAAACAGGCAAAGCACGGTGAATTCGGTAATCCCGACGCGTTTTGCAGTGATGTTGAAGCGACCAACTGGATGAGCGCGACGGTGGCAACTTCCAACGAGGAAATTATTCAGCATATCATCAAAATCTGCAAGCGTGACCCCCGCGAGGGCAAGGTCACGACAGGCGGCATTGTCACCGTAAAGGACAGCACCGAAAATTGGTATCTGTCATGGACAATCAACCGTCAGCCGCAGTTTAAATCGCAAGATAAGGACACCGTTTTGGTTTGGCTGTATGCGCTCAGCACCAACAAGGAAGGCAATTATGTAAAGAAAGCCATGCGTGACTGCACGGGTGAGGAAGTTTGCCGTGAATGGCTGTATCATATCGGTATTCCCGAATCGGAAATTGATGACCTCGCCAAAAATGCCTGCAACACGACGACCTGCTTTATGCCGTACATCAACGCATTCTTCCAGCCGAGAAAGAACGAGGACCGTCCGCATGTTGTGCCCGACGGCGCTGTGAACTTTGCTTTCCTCGGGCAGTTTGCCGAAACACCCCGCGACACGATTTTCACCATTGAATACTCTATGCGCACAGGTATGGAATCCGTCTATACCCTGCTTGACATAGACCGCGGCGTGCCGGAGGTTTGGGGTAGTAAATATGATGTGCGCGAGCTTTTGCGCGCGTGCTACTACGCCATTGATAAAAAACCGATTACGGAAATCAAGCTTTCTTTGGCGGAAAGAGAATTGGTAAAAGTTGCCTTAAAGAAAATTAAGGGAACGGATATTGAAATCCTGTTACAAGAAAGCGGACTGATTGAGTAATCATATGTTCTGTCTTTGAATAGAATTCGAAAAGCCCTTCGTTGCACAACCAACGAAGGGCTTTTCTTTTCTTATACTGTTTTTTGTTTTACTGCGCCCAAGTGATTTCCAAGCCGTCCGAATTTCTGCCATTGTCGGTCGGATACCATTTTTCGCCGAGGGTGATTTCACTTTCGGCGGCAAGCACATGCACGGATTTTAACGAAGTGCAGTTATAAAATGCGTACTCGTCAATCTGCCGAATACTTGCGGGGATTTCCACGGTTTGAATTTTGCCGCAATATGCAAAGGCGTCTTTGCCGATAAAGGTTAGATTTTCGGGTAATTCTAATTCCTGTAACGCACAGCGGAAAAATGCTTTTTCCTCAATGCGCGTCACGGAGTCGGGTATGGTAATGCCCGTCAACGACTGGCATTTATAAAACGCCTTGGTGCGAATCGTTTCCACCCCATCCGGAATGGCGTACTCGATATACTGCACTTCCTTTTGCGCACCGCTTTCGTCGGTTTCGGTTTTGGTCTGTTTCTTGCGCGCAGGCGGATAGAACAGCAATGTTTTCATATCCTTTGTATACAAAACGCCGTCCACATCGCAGAAATACTCGTTTTCCGAGCTGACCTTGAACGCTTGTAGTTTTTGGTTGTTTTCAAACGCCCAAACCCCGATTTCACGAACATTTTTGCCGATCGAAATCGTCTCGATGTTTTCGAGATTGACCGCCGCAAAATCCGCAATCACCGTCACGGGACAGCCCTCGTACTCGTCGGGGATTTCTACGGACAGCACCGTGGAATTGTCGGGGAATTCCCGCACAACAGCCTCGCCGTTTTCGATTTTATATTTGATTTTTTCTTCGCCCAAGCCAAGTTGTTCGCCGCAACCGGAAAACAGTGTGCTCATCAGCAATACCGCAAGCAGTAAGACGGCGCATACTTTTTTCTTTTGCATTTGTTAACCCTCCTCTGCCGCAACGGCTGCCGCTTCGGGCAACGGCTCGTCATTTTCAATCGCGCGGACGCGTTCCTGCAACTCCTGAATGCACTGTTCCAATTTTTCTTTGGTTAAATCGTAGAAGAAGAACGGCACCGTGACGAGAACCAGACCGATAACCGACGCCCAAGTGTAAATATTGAACACACTATTGAGAATTTGCGAATCAAACAGAACATCCCAATCCGAAGTGAAGCCAACCAATTTGAGTAACCACGGAATGACAAATCCGATTGCCATATTGACAGGCCCCAAGAACCAACCGTACACGCCCGACATCGAGTCGGCGCGCTCGCCGTATTTCCATTGGTGGTAGTTTTGAATATCTGCACCCAAACCGGTGTTCACGCCGTCCACAACCGGCGCGATGGTATTTTTCAAAAACATAGCCACCATAAAGATAATGATATTTTCAAATTTGACGGCAACGGCAATGCCCAAAACCGTCAACAGCGTTGCCGCACGCGAAACCAGCAAAATATCGCGTTTTTGCAGCCGTTTGGTCAGCACCGGTGTAAGCAGATTGCCCGCCGTCATACCGACCACGACGATGTTCGCCGCGATGCCCGAAAACCACTCCATACGAAGCGAATAAATAAACCACCACGCAAGCAGGTTGCCGACAAGCCCCTGCCACTGCCCGATAATGTTGGAAATATTGACAATCCAAAAATATTTGTTCTGCAACACATGCTTTGCGCCCGCCCAAAACTTCACCTTGGCGCGTTTTTCCATCGGCGGCTCAATGACGCGTTCTTTGCATTTCGCAATGGCAAGCGTGACCACCACACCGATCGCGCAGAATATCGGCACAAACACTTTGTAGGTCGTCAGGCTCAAATACCCGCCCGTGGACGCAATCAGCAACGGGAAGAACATACTGATAACAGACGGGAACAGCCCCGTAATAATCGGCACAATCGAATACAGCCGTTGACGCTCCTGCGAATTCGGCGTCATAAAAGTAACCATACCGTTGATACCGATAAACGCCTGATAAAAATAGTTCATAAAGATAAACGCAAAATGGAGAACCACCAATTTGTGCGTATAGCTTAACGCCTGTACGGGCAAAAACGGGATGATCGACATCAAAATTGCCGCCGGAATGCCGCACAGCATAATAAACGGCTTTAAGCGACCGTATTTGGCACAGAATTTTTTGCGGATAAACCAGTTGATATATCCTGTAAGCCCGTTAATCACCAAAATGTTGCCGATGATTTGCGGCAAGCCCTTCATAATGAATTCAAATCTTGCCGAGGGAATAAAGTAACACGCAACGCCGAGCGCCAACTGTCCGAGAAATGCGGCGTGCGCAAACACACGCATTTTCGGGGTTAACTGCCCATGATTTTCATAAATCAGCACCCCGATCGGATTTAAGAAAATCAACACATAGCCGATAATCGTTGCCACCAAGTTGATGACATAAAAGTCCATCGCGGCGATGCCCATAATCGCGCCGCAAAAATAGTTGGACGCAAAGGTCATTAAGCCCGCTACGGTCAAAAATATGTAAGACCCTGCCTGTGACGCGGTATACGCCACCACTTCCTCTAAGGAAAGGTATTCCCCTTCGCCGGGCTGTTTCCAATGCGATTTAACATACGCCGGAATGCCTTTCACCTGCGCGACAAGTTTTTGTATTGCCATAGTTCTCCCTCTTCATCTTTTTTAGAATCTGCATAAAAAAGCAGATTACTTTTTAATTATACTATACCTGTTTCACAAAATAAAGCGTTATTTTTGCGCATTTCATTTTTTTGTACAGTTTGGCGGCGAAATCGGGTTCGGACTTGGTGATTCCGCCCAAAAAATCCCCACAGCATACGGCAAGCGAAGCCGCAGCTGCGGGGATGCAATCGGATTTACAGATTTGCGGACAGAAACGAGAGAATATCCGCAAACACTTCTGCACGGTTGGTTTCGTTGAGAATTTCGTGCCGCGCGCCGTCATACAGTTTGCATTGCACGGCTTCGTGTCCCGTATTTTGCAAGCGTGCAAACACCTCGCGCACGCCTTTGCCGTAATTGCCGATTGGGTCCATGGTGCCCGAAACAAGCAAAATCGGCAGAGTTTGCGGCACGGCGGCATACCAACTGTCTTTGGAAATCTCGCGCACGGTTAAAAACAGCGCTTGCATCCCGCTGACGGTATACATATAGCCGCAAAGCGGGTCGGCAATGAATTTGTCCACTTCTTTCTCGTCGCGTGAAGCCCAATCGCAAGGCGTGCGTTTTTCGGTTTTCTTGTTGTATGCGCCGAACGCGATTTTGTCAAGCATTTTGGAACGGTGCTTTGCCCCTTTGGTTTTTATAAGTATATTGCAAAGCAAAAGCCCGAAGCCCAACGCGGGGTTACTGCCGCTTGTGCCGCTGTAAACCGCACCCGCAAGCAAATCGCCGTACTGCGCGGTATAGTTACGGGCAAGCAAAGAGCCCATACCGTGCCCGAGCAAAAACAGGGGCAAATCGGGATATTCTGTTTTTGCCCAATCGGTAACGGTTTTCATATCCTCCACAAAAGTCTGCTCGCCGTGTTCGCCGAAATAGCCGAGCAGTTCGGGCGAAGATACACTTTCGCCGTGCCCGATGTGGTCGTGTAAAAATACAGCAAAACCGTTTTCGCAAAGGTATTCGGCAAACCGCAAATAGCGCGCGGCGTGCTCCGCCATACCGTGCGAAATCTGCACAACGGCTTTGACCGTTTCGTTTTGCGGGTGCAGGCATTTTGCGTGAATGTCCCCTATCCCCGCGCAAGAGGGAAAGGTATAGGTTTTCGTGGTGATGTCCATAATTGACTCCGTTTTTTGCGCAGATTGCGCGTACAATAGATTTCGGGTGTAGGGGCGGGTTTCCACGCCCGCCCGTGAATTTTGATGTAAATCTGCGGAACAACACCGAGGTTGTTCCCTACCGTTTGACCGCGAAAACAGATGTGATTTATTACGGGGCGCCGGGTCGTCGCCCCCTACGCACGCATTCATTTTTATTGTTTAATCGGAACGGGCAAGCCCGTTCCCTACGGGGATTTTGACGCAATATGGATTATCGGCTCATAAGGCGGTCAGTACCCTATGGCATTGCATAATCCCAGCGAAATCCGTCGGGACTCGGATTTTCAACAACAGGCCCGTAGGGAGGACCGTTTACTATATTGCTCGAACTTATAAACGGGTTTCCTGAATTTGGATTTCCGTGGCTATACGTAGGTGTATTGTTGGAAGTAGGTGTATTGTTGGAATATATCGGCGGCACATGTTCGGGCGGTTCAATCGGCAGCGCAATCGGCTTGTTGCTTTCGGTTGCTTCTTCCGTCGTCATTTCTTGGGTCGTTGTCGTTTTCGCCGTTTTCTTCTTGGCAGTTACTTCGGTAGCAGTTGCTTTTTCCGTTACAGGCTCGGTTGCCGCTTCGGTCACCGGCTCAGTGACGGGTTCCGTAACCGACTCGGTAACGGGTTCGGTAACGGGAACGGTTACTTCCGCAACGGGCTCTGTAACAGGTATTTCTTGTGTTTTCGGCTCGGTCAAAAAGCAAACCGCAACCGCAAGCACCGCGATGCACGACAACACAACCACCGAAACCAGCGGCTTTTTATAGCGCAAAACGGATTTTACACGCGTTTTCACGCCGACCTCGGCAAAAGACAGCGGGCACGCCGCCACGCTTTTTTGGCGCACACTGCACAAAAGCAAGGTTTCGGAATAGGCTTTTTTATCGGCGAGTGATAAATCGCGCACCACGCGTTCGTCACACGCCAGTTCAATATCCTTGCAAAACAAAATGTAACTCACCCAAACCAACGGATGAAACCAATATATTGACAAAATTGCAAATCCAAGCGGTTTCCAAAATTGGTCACCGCGGGCAAGATGCGCATACTCGTGGTGCAAAATATAGGTTTTCTGCGGTTCGGTTACGCCGGACGGCAGAAAAATGCGCGGCCGAAAAACACCGAGAATAAACGGGGTTTGCAATTCGTCGCACAAATATACATTGCCGCCGTCGTGCAGATGTACGCGCAAGCGCAAATGCAAGCGGACATAACTGATTGCCGCATACAAGAGCATACCCGCCGCGCCGCCTACCCAAATGCCGAACACAAGCGTGCCCGCCGAAAGCGAGGGGTCCGCCGTTGCAACGGACTGCTGTGCCGCGCCTTGCACCGCGGCGGACAGCGTAACGGTTTGTGTGACCGTTTCGGCGCGCGGCACCAAACTGACGCCACTTTCCAAAGAAAACGGACACAAAAGCCGCAAAGCAACCAACGCCCACAAAAGACAGACAATCCATTTCGGCGCGCGTTTTAAAATCAGCCGCAGTGCAAAAACGGCAAGCATCAAAAAACTTGCCGTAAAACTCAAATGTATTAGATTTTGCAAAAAAACTTCCACCGCAATTTCCCCCACAGCGACCGATTATTCTTTCGCGGCATCAATCATTTGCTGAATCTCGTCAATTTCCTTTTGCGAAAGCGATTTGCGTGCGGTAAACGCGGCAACAAACGCCGGCAGAGAGCCTTGGAAGTTTTCTTCGACAAACTGCTCGCTTTGCATGGCCTCATATTCCGCCTTGGTGGTCACCACGCGCACCGTACCCTTTTCATTTTCAAAAAAGCCGCGCACGCACAGTTTTTTGAGCACCGTGTAGGTGGTGGACTTTTTCCAATTCAGTTCATCCTCGCAAAACGCAACCAACTCACGCGAACGCAGCGGCGCGTGCTCCCAAACGATGTCCGCGAAGCGCGACTCCACCTCGCCGAGTTTGTATGTGATGTTTTTCATAGAATCAACCTTCTTTGCGTAATATATATAATAGTATATAATAAAGTCTATCACAATTAGACACAATTGTCAACTCCCGAGAATTTCACAAAGTTTTCAGAAACGCCTTGACCGCGTCTTGTATTTCCTCTATAATAATTTTGTTTGAGTTTTTCAAATTATGTGGTTTCGCGGAGGAACAGTATGGATTTAACATTCCAATATTTTTGGCAGGCGGTAACTGCCAATCCGCTGTTGGCTTTGGCGGTGTTATTAACGCTCGGCGTTATCCTTGTCAACGGCTGGACGGACGCGCCGAACGCCATTGCAACCTGTGTGGTTACACGGTGTATGTCCGCCAGAGGCGCCATTATGATGGCGGCGGTATTTAACTTTTTGGGCGTATATTTAATGAGTATGTTCAACGCCACGGTTGCCGAAACCATCACGAAAATGGTGGATTTCGGTAACAATTCGCACGAGGCGATTGTCGCTTTAAGCGGCGCGCTGTTTGCGATTGTGGTTTGGGCAACGCTCGCGTGGAAATTCGGCATTCCCACCAGCGAAAGCCACGCGCTCATAGCCGGGCTTACGGGCGGCGCGATTGCACTGCACGGCGGCTTGGAAGGCGTCAACGGCAGCGAATGGGTCAAGGTGCTGTACGGGTTGGTGATTTCCGTTATCCTCGGCTTTGTATTGGGGTATATCGTGTGTAAAATTGTGGTTTTGCTGTTTCGCAAGGTCGAACGCAGAAAGACCGAAGGGCTGTTTCGCTGGGCGCAAATTTTCGGCGCGGCGTGTATGAGCTTTATGCACGGCGCACAGGACGGGCAAAAATTTATGGGCGTCATTTTGTTAAGCATGTTTTTAATCAACGGGCAAAGCTCGGGCTCGGCGGTGCAAATGCCCGCATGGCTGATGCTGTTGTGCTCTGCCGTCATGGCATTGGGCACCTCAATCGGCGGGAAAAAGATTATCAAATCCGTCGGGATGGATATGGTAAAATTAGAGAAATACCAAGGCTTTTCGGCGGATATTGCCGCTTCGATTTCCTTGCTTATCAGTTCGGTATTCGGCATTCCCGTTTCGACAACACACGCCAAAACCACCGCCATTATGGGCGTGGGCGCAGTCAAACGCGTTTCTGCCATTAACTTCTCTGTTGTCAAGGAAATGATGCTTACTTGGATACTCACGTTCCCCGGTTGCGGGCTGATTGGATTTTTGATGACCAAACTCTTTATTCACCTGTTCTGATGTGAAAAGAAAGGATAAAAAAATGAAAAACAAGCAAGACCGTTTCTATTTTGAAAACTTTGTCCATGCTTCGGAAGACGCCTGCACGGCGGCAAACTACCTTGTGGAATGCTTGAAGGGCTATGACGCAAACAACATTTCGGAAATGCTCAAAAAAATGCATCACTACGAGCACGCCGGCGACACGAAAAAGCACGAAATGTCCGCCGCGCTTGCCAAAGCCTTTGTCACACCGATTGACCGCGAGGATTTGGCGCTCATCAGCCAAAACATTGACGATGTGACCGACCGCATTGAGGAGATTTTGCAATGCTTTTACACCTATCAAATCGCATCCGTCTTGCCCGAAGCCGTCGCCTTTGCGGAAAAACTCGTCGGCAGCTGTGCCCTGATGAAAAAAATGCTTGCGGAATTCGGCAACTTCAAAAAGCCCGCCAAACTGCACGAAATGATTGTGGAAATGAATCATTTTGAAGAAGAATGCGACGGAATGTATTTGGAGGCCATGCGCAAAATTCGCACATATACGAACGATGTGCTGGAAATCGTTTCATGGCGTGAGATTTATGAAAAAATGGAAGACTGTGCAGACGCCTGCGAGCATGTCGGCGACTGTGTTGACACGGTAGTTATGAAAAACACCTAATCAAAAGACAAGCCGCCGAAGGCTCGAATGCTCGGCGCTTTTTTGCAGCTACGAAAGGAGAACGCGATGTCGGTACGATTGAACGAGGATAAAAAATTGGTGGAAATGTTAAAAGAAGGTCTGCGAAAGAAGGACGGGTACTGTCCCTGTCGGCTGGAAAAAACCGAGGAGAACAAATGCATATGCAAGGAATTTCGCGAACAGATTGCCGACCCCGATTTTGAAGGCTACTGCCACTGCAAACTCTATTACAAATCCAAAGACTGAAAAAGGATATACGCGCTTAATAGCGGGCGGTCGAGGCGTAATACAATTTCCGCGAGACGGGTTCCAAAGCCTCGGCACTTTCCGCATCTGCCGCATAGGCGACATAGGAAATCGCGCAATAGTCCTCCTCCCAAGAAAGCTCGGCATTTTCCGGCGCTTCGGCACAGTCGTATAACACCGCCGAATTACAATATCGCATCAAAAACGGAGAATACCGTCGGTAAAGATGGGCAATCGGCTCGCTGTCTTCGGTTTCGGTTTCGTAAAAAATTTTGTACGATTTATCGGGTGAAATATTCTGCCCTGCATAATGCACCGCCGAAATCGCCGCCGCGAACGCCGTCACGCATACCATCACGGTACAAAGCGCAATGCAAGCGGCACACAAAAGCTTCCCCTGCAAGGTGCCGCGCGTTTTCGGCGCGGTGCGCACGCGTTTACACAAAAAAACGCACAGCAAAACGGAAAATAAACAAATCGGTATGGCAAGATACTGGTGCAGCGGCGTGCCGAAAAAGCAAACCGACACACCGAACAGCTCACCAACCCCCGCAAACAGACTGCACAACCAAAGTACCCCCGCACAATAAAAACAGACCGAATGTTCTTTTTGCATAAACAATCCTCTTTTCGGTATTGATATTTCACAGCTCTATTGTAGCGAAAAAACCGCAATCGGTCAAGCGCGGAGAAAAACAGCGCAAATGTTAAAAAAAATGCAAAAATCGACTTGTGTTTTTTGGGATTTCTCTTGACAACGCACCGATAATATTGTAAACTATGTAATGAACTGTGAAAGTCTATTCACAAATATTCAAAAAAAGAGGGACTTACTTATGAAAAAAGTACTTGCAGTTATGTTAGCGCTTGTCATGGCGTTCTCACTTTGCATACCGAGCTTTGCAGAAACCACTGCAGAAGCCGGCGGCGGGTTGGATTTCGGCGCCATTCTGGAAACCGTTACGGGTATCATCGGCGGCTTCCTGCCTTCCGACGTTTCGTTGCCTGACATGGGCGGCATTATCGGTTCCATCGGTGACATCATCGGCGGTATCGGCGGCGGTACGGATACCACCAGTGCTTCCGGTGCAGATGAAATCACATTTGAAAACCTCTCCCCCGAAGAAGCGGCACAGGTGGTGGATGCAGCATTAAAGGCAGGCTTCACAAAAGCAGAGCTTGAAGCAGCTTTTGAGGAAATGTATGCCACCGGCAAAATGGACTATGAGTCCTATCAAAACCTGATGGCAGCTTTGGAAGCGGCAGAAGAGCCTTCTTCTTCGGCTATGCCTGACATTGACGATGCAGATGTTGCCAAGGCAGCAACGGAAGTCATTAAAGCCCTGAAAGATATGGGCGTTCCGGCTGACCAGCTCAAATCCGTGGTGGATTCTCTGTATGAACGGGGTGCAATCCCGCAGAATGTATACGATGAAATCATCAGACAGTTAGACGCTGCCGAATCCACAACTAACGCCGCCAATTCCGGCGGTATCGGCGGTTTCCTTGGAGGGATTGTTGATGCAATCACCGGTTTGTTCGGCGGCGGTAGCGGCGACGGCAGCGGTGACGGCAACAACGGCACCACCACAAATCCGGATTCTTACGAAGGTAAAGAACCGACCGGCGATACAGCAATCCTTTCCGTTGCGGCGGTTGCGGCTGTTGCTGGTGTAGCACTTGTTCTGACCAAGAAAAAGCAGAAATAATTGCATATTTGAGTCCTGATAAAAGATAGTACAAGCGACTTTGGAAACAGAGTCGCTTGTTTTTTTATTATGTGTTTCACTTGTTTTTTTCGATTTTGTGTGCTACAATAAGGCGCAACTTTGCAAGGGAGGTTATTCTATGGTTTTAACGATTGACATTGGTAATACCAACATCAATCTCGGTCTGTTTCAGGGCGATATGTTGCAGATGGGTGTACGGCTGGCGACAGAACGGCAAAAAACCGAAGACCAATTTGCGGCATCGTTTTTTCAGCTGTTTCAAATGCACAATGTGGAGCAGAAAGAGATTGCCGGAACCATCATCAGTTCTGTTGTTCCTGAAATCACTTCCTCTGTAAAGCACGCGATTGAGCGGTTGACTGCGAAAAAGGTTTTGGTGCTCTCCCCCGGCGTGAAAACCGGCTTGAATATTTTAATTGATAATCCGGCGCAGTTGGGCGCAGACCTTGCGGCGGGTGCGGTTGGGGCATCCGCTTATTACACCTTGCCCGCGTTTGTGGTCGACCTCGGTACGGCGACCAAAATTTACGCGATTGATGAAAAGGGCTTTCGCGGCTGTATGATTGCGCCCGGTGTGGCTATTTCTCTAAAAGCACTCACGGACACAAGTTCTTTACTACCGACAATCAGTTTGGAGCCACCGAAAAAGGCGTGCGGCACCAATTCCATTGAAAGTATGCAAAGTGGTGTGATTTTGGGTACAGCGGCAATGATAGACGGGCTGTTAGACCGTTTCGCCGCAGAATTGGGCGCACCGAAAACCATTTTATCGACCGGTGGGCTTTCCGCATTTATTACGCCGGTTTGCAGACACGAAATTACCTATGACGGTGATTTGGTGTTGAAGGGCTTAAAGAAAATCTACGACAAAAACCAATAATACACGCATTTCATTTCGCCAAATTTTGCGTTGCATCTTTGCTACGATTGCAAAGAGCAGCAGCAAGGAGGAATATAAATGTCAAACGCAAAACCCCAAAAGACGCGCAGGCAAAAAACCGTCCTGCTCGTCGAAACTGCCATGCTTGCGGCAATCGTCGTGGTCATGGCACTCACCCCCATTGGCTACTTACGCGTCGGTCCTTTGGAACTGACACTGATTATGGTGCCTGTCATCATCGGTGCAGTTACCTGCGGTCCTGCTGTCGGTGCGTTGCTGGGCGGTGTCTTCGGCATTACGAGCTTTGTGCAATGCTTTATGGGCAGTCCCTTAGGCGCCATTCTCGTAACACACAGTATCCCGCGAACCTTTTTGGTCTGTGTCATAACCCGTATTTTGGCGGGCTTACTCTGCGGGCTTTTGTTTAAAGTCTGTTCCGCGCATGACAAAAAAGGCAGTTGGAGTTATTTGGTTGCCGGTATTTCCGGTTCGCTGTTGAACACGCTGTTCTTTTTAGGCGCGCTCGCGCTATTGTTTTTCGGCGTCACATTCTCGCCCGAACAAGCGGCCTCTCTCGGCGGTGTTGACACAATGCTCAAAACCGTGATTGCCATTGCGGCGGGCATAAATGCACCGATTGAACTTTTGGTGTGTGCCGTGCTCGGTTCGGCGGTCGGCAAAGGCGTAGCGGTCGCGCTGCGCAAAGTAAAATAAACAGGCGTAAAAAAGCACCCGCAATGCATAAAAGCATTACGGGTGCTTTTCTGTGCCTAAATAGGTATCAGTCTGCGTTTTCTTCTTCAATCTTATCAATCACAGCCTGCGGAATCGCCTCGCCGTGTTTGACAAACAGGATGCAGAGAATAGACAGTACAAAGACCACCGGCGCATACCAGAACAAGGACATATATGTACCGGACAGCATACGAATCACGCCGTACAAAATCGGAGAAGCAATTTGCGCGGAAAAGGTTGCGGTATAATAATACCCGGTGAATGTACCGACCTTGTCAAGCCCGCCGATTTCCAACACAAGCGGAAGTGTATTGACGGTGATAAACATATTTGCCGCACCGCCGAGAACAAGCGCAACCCAAATCAACGCAAAGCTTCTGGTTGCCACATACAGTGCGAACACAACCATAAAGACCGCAAGCCCCACGAGAATGGTTTTCTTTCTGCCGAATTTTTTACCGCATTTGCCTGCGGGCAATGCAGCCGCCGCAGAACAAATCGCAAATACCGCCATCATAATGGTGGCTTCAGAAGTGGTTTTGCCGAGAATTTCTGCCGCAAACAGCGAGAAATAGGTTTGAATGGCATTGGTGCCGCAGAACAGGAAAAACAAGCCCATCAGCATAAGAATCAAACTCTTGCGCTCGCCTTTGGAAAGCGCCGCCTTTGCCGCCGCGCGCTCTGCTTTTTTGCGTGCCTTTGCCGCCGCTTTATCGCTTTTTTCCTGCGACGCTTGGTTGCGCTGTGCTTTCACTTCGATGCGTGAATCCTGCTCTTTCACGAAGAACAGCAAAACAAGCATCCCGATAATCATGACAACCGCACCGATTAAGAATACATACGGATAAATCCGTTCCTCGTTTTCGGCGGTAATCGCTACGCCACGCGCCTTGAAAATCACGGTAACAATCGTGCCCGCAACCATACCGATTAACCCGCCGAGACCGCCCATCAAATTGATGACGGCGTTGCCTTCGGAGCGAAGTTCCGGCGGCGTCAAGTCGGGCATTAAGGCGACAACAGGGGCACGCCACAAGGACATCACAAATACAAACAGAATAATGAAACACATCGTAAGCGGCAGGGAGCCCACATACACCGCGGCAATCGGAATTAAGAAGAACAGTACCGCGGAAATCGGCGCGCCGAAAACGATAAACGGACGGCGCTTGCCGAGTTTGGAGTGGCAGTTGTCCGACAGTTTGCCGAAGGTCGGCTGGAAAATCACGCCGAAAATATTGTCAAAGGTCATAATAATACCGATGAACAACGGCACCAGCGTAAAGCCGCCGCCTTCCAGCGTAACCGACTCGCCCTGCGCCTCGGCAAAGCGAACCAAGGTCGGAAAACGCTCTACCAATGCGGTGCTCCACCCGGTAATGGTGGCAGACGCATTTAACAAATGGTTTAGGATTTTTGTAATATACGGGTCATAAATTGCCCATGCGATAGAAGTTGCAAGAAACCCGAATCCGGTCAATATGGTTTTGCCGTAATTCAGTTTCATTGCGGATTTTGCTTGCTTTTCCAAGAAACCACTCTCCTTTATATTGATACATACTCATCATAGCAGAAACAAAAAGGGATTGCAATAAACAATTTTTACGGATTTGCCCCATTTTGACGGTCTGCCTCGCGTTCGGCACGCCGCGCGCGCTGTTGTTTGCGTTTTTTATTCTTTTTACGGCGTGCGGTTTCCAAAACAATTTCCAAAAGAATGAGCGCCGCAACCACCAAAATGACGGCAATCACCTTGCCCGGTGTCACCGTTGCGCCCTTTTCCCCGTCTGCGGTTTGATTGGTCAAGCCCTCTACGGCTGTGCGCAAGCTGTAATTTGCCTGCATCAGGCTGTTTTCGGAAGCGGGGGATGCAAGCGCTGCCTTGCCCGCCGCAATTGCGTCCTTTAACACATTTGCCGACTGCGTACTGCAAAGTGTAACATCCACCGCCTGCGCTGCTTCCAACGCGGCAGACAGCCGTTCCTTTTGTTGAATCACACGCGCACGGTATTCGCAAAGCTCTGTAATATTATCCGTGATAATGATGCTGTATCCGCGTGCGGTCACATCGTTCCAGCCAATCGCATTATCCTCGCGTTTGCCGCAAAGTGACGGGTCGGTCATATCAATCGCCGCTCTGCCCTTGCCTGTAAATTCCTTTAAAACGGCGTTGCCGTACACCACGCCGTACGGATTCGAGGACGAAAGCAGTGTGCCCACCGCGCCGCCGCTTAACGTCTTCGACGCCACGGATTTTGCGCTGAACACCACATTCCCGTGGTAAGCGGAAAGCACCAACGGCATTGTCGGTTTTTCGGAAATCCAATTTTTGACTTCCTTTTTGTCGCCGTCTGCAAGCAAGACCACGCTGTTCAAAAGATTCTCCGCGCTTAAAGCGTCATAGATTTCGTCGCGGAACGCCCAGCCGCCCGCCACCAACAGCAACGATTTGCCGGAAAGCGCTTTTGCGGCATCGACAAGCGTCGGCACGGTATATACCGTGATTTTTTCGTGCAGACTGCCCGTGCTGTTGCGCAAATGGTATTCGGACAGTTCGTGGTAGCCGACATCGGCCACCGCTTTATCGACCACATTGCCCAAAGTGTCCACACACATTCTCGACAAATTTTCATCTGCCATTAGGACCATATATCCGTCTGCGGTTTTGCGTACGGTAACATACACCATATCCGCGCCCGCCTCCGAGGCGGCAAGTAAGCCCTCCAAAGACTGCTCGGGAAAATGTTCGGTGTCGCCGTATTTCGAGACGGCAATCAACTCCCCTGCCGGATTTTTCAGCGCCGTGTATGCCGCGGAAACCGCCGTGTCCTCAGCCGACACGGGTACAAATACACTGCAAATTACCGCAAATACCGCCAGTATGCACAGTACCTTGCGAACCAATACGCGCTTCATATGCGCCCTCCTTTGAAAAAAGCCGATATTCTATATTCAGTATACCAAATTCTTCTTGAATTTACAATAGAAAATAGTGCTTTTTCGGCGAATTTCGATTCAAAAATACTAAATATGGTATGAATTTCATTTTGCACAAAAATTATAGTTAAAATTTTACTTTTGTAATTTTTTTTGGGCTTGATAGTCGGGCTTTTTTTGTGTTACAATAGTAGCCACTTCGACAAAGTTGTATGGATTTTGTCGTTTCAAAGGGGAGTTTTGTGCAATGTCTTTCGGTAAGAATTTAAAAAACTTACGATGTGCAAAGCTGCCGCCGCTGACACAGACTGACCTTGCAAACGCCATCGGCGTTACACAGCGCAAGATTTCGTTTTTGGAAACGGGGGCATCTGAGCCTTCGCTTCGTGACATTACGGCGATTTGCCGCTATTTTAATGTTTCGGCGGACTATCTTTTGGGCCTGCCCCGTGATATGGAGTATCCTGACAAGCTATGACCAAAAAAGAACTTGCACTGCAAAGTGTGGAAGCGCTCAAAACCGAATATCCCGACGCGCTCTGCTCGCTGACGGCGTCCAATCCCTTGGAGTTGCTCATTGCCACGCGCCTTTCGGCGCAATGCACCGACGCGCGCGTCAATTTAGTTACCCCCGCGCTGTTCGAGAAATACCCGACTTTGGACGATTACTGCAATGCCGATGTGAAGGACATTGAAGCCATCATTCATTCCTGCGGGTTTTATCATGGGAAAGCGCGGGATATTATTGCTATGGCGCAAAAAATCAAATCAGATTTCGACGGCAAAGTCCCCGACACCATTGAAGATTTAACCACCTTGCAAGGCGTCGGCAGAAAAACCGCCAATTTGATTGTCGGCGATGTATACAAGAAGCCCGCCGTAGTCTGCGACACGCATTTAATCCGCATTGCCAACCGTTTGGGGCTGGTTGCCACCAAAGACCCCGTCAAGGTGGAAACCGCGCTGAAAAAAATTCTGCCCCCCGAGGAGAGCAACGATTTTTGCCACCGCGCCGTGTTGCACGGTCGCGCTGTTTGCACGGCGCGCAAGGCCGACTGCGAAAACTGCTGTATGGCTGCCTTTTGCAAAAAGAAAATTTGATTTTTATTCCCGAAAGAAAGGGTTTTTCCCACCATGTATAAATGCAACCCCGATTGTTACGGCGCAATGTTTGCCATTCCCGCAAGCGTTGCCGATACATATCTTGCCGAAGCGCCCGGCGACAGTGTAAAAGCTCTGCTTCTGATTTTCCGAAATCCGAGCGGGGCTGTTTGCGTCAGTGCGATTTCAAAGGCTTTGGGGCTGACGGCGGACGAAGTTCTGCACGCGTTGGATTTTTGGGTGCAAAAGGGCATTTTGCTGTTTACCGATGATGCGGGGAACATCAAATATGTACCAAAAGCCGAACGGAAACCGCAGGAAACAGGTTTGGCGGCAGAAAAATCGGCAACCGCCGCACCGACCGAAAAAAAGGGTTCTTTCCCCTCGTCTGCGCCAGAATTTCCGAAGCCGACGATGGAGCAAATCGCGGCGCGTATGCGCGAGGACAAAACCGTGCGCAGTCTGTTTTCGGAAGTGCAAAGCATTTTGGGGCGCACCGTTGGCTTAGATATGCAAACCACGCTTTTAACGCTGTTTGACACCTACGGGCTGAAAAAAGAGGTCATTTTAACGTTGGTACAGCATTTGGCAGAACACGGCAGAGGCGCCACGGCGAATATTCTGCGCATCGGCAAAATTTGGGCAGAGCGTGAAATCGATACGCTGGACGATGCAAACGACTATATACAAAATGACACAAAAGCACAGCGCCTGTTTGCGCAATTTCGCACGGCAACGGGGATTTCCACCCCACGCCCGACGCAAAAGCAAAGTGATTATTTGCTTTCGTGGGCACAAATGGGGCTGTCGATGGAGCTTATCTTAAAAGCCTACGAGGAAACCGCCGAGCGCACGGGAAAACTGTCGTTCGCCTACATGGATAAAATCCTCAAAAACTGGCACGAGGCAGGGCTTCATTCCGCAGACGCGGTAGACGCACAGAAAGCCCAAACCAAAGCGGCAAAAGCGGCGAACAGCAAGCAGGAAAAACGCTCCTACGATTTGGACGATGCCGTACAACGCATTTTAAACGAAAGCGAAACGCAAGCATAAAGGCGGTACACTATGGGATACGCAAAACGAATTTACGCGCTTGCCGCGTCCGAAATGAAATCGCGGCGCGATAAGGCCGAGCAGCAAGCGGCACAGAACAAAGCGGAATTTCTCCGTCAATGCCCGCAGGTTCTGGATATTGAAGGGGAAATGGCGAAAACCGGTCTCGCCGCCGTCAAAGCCGTCGGCGCAGGCAAAGACGCCGTAGAGATTATCCGAAATTTGGCAAAATACAATTTGGAATTGCAGGCGAAGCGCAAAAAACTGCTTTTGCAAAACGGCTTCCCAGCGGATTTTTTACAACCGCATTACACTTGCACCGTCTGTGAGGATACCGGCGCGACGGACGGCAAACCCTGCGCCTGCTACCAAAAGTTGTTGCGGGAGATTGCCTTTCGGGAACTGTCCGCAAAAACGCCGTTACAACTTTGCACTTTTGACAGTTTTTCGCTGTCCTGTTATCCGAATACCCCCGACCACAGCGGTGTCATTCCGCGGCAGAAAATGGAAGAGGTGCTCCGCTTTTGCAAGCGCTATGCAGACACATTCTCTTTACAATCGCCGAGTTTACTGTTTTTCGGCAACACGGGGCTCGGCAAAACGCACCTTTCTTTGGCGATTGCGGCGGCGGCGATTGAAAAGGGGTACGGTGTGGTCTACGGTACGGCGCAAAATCTCTTTTCGGCTTTGGAAAAGGAACATTTCGGGAAAGCCGCTGAGGACGAGGACACCGAAAGTATGCTTTTGGACTGTGATCTGCTGATTTTAGATGACCTCGGCACGGAATTCACCACGGGCTTTGTCACGGCATCGTTTTACAATATCGTAAACACGCGCCTGCTTTGCGGCAAGCCGACCGTCATCAACACAAACCTGACCTTTGCGGAGTTAGAGGATAAATATACAAATCGCATTGTCTCCCGTATTTTGGGCTGTTATCAAGTACGCCGCTTTTACGGAGAGGATATGCGCGTAAAAATGCGTTTGGAGCAGAAATAAAAACCGCGGTGTGCCGGTCTTACGGCGCGCCGCTTTTTGTATGAAAGGATTGCATTTTTCGGCAAGAATTGTTAAAATACTATATAAACGGAGTGATAGATATGCAGACACACAACCTGATTGATTTAGAGGATATTTCTAAAAATGATTTACAGGATATTATCCGCTTGGCACAAATGATAAAGGCACACCCGTCGATTTTTACCGACGCGTGCCACGGCAAAATTATGGCGACGCTCTTTTACGAGCCGTCCACACGCACACAAATGTCATTTCAGACTGCAATGCTTCGCTTGGGCGGGCAGATTATCGGCTTTGACAATCCCTCTAACGCCTCGGTTGCCAAAGGCGAAAGTTTAAAAGACACCGTGCGCGTGGTCAGCGGCTATGCGGATTTAATCGTGATGCGCAACCCCGTAGAGGGATCGGCGCTTGCGGCGTCGCTCTATTCCAAAAGTCCGATTATCAACGCGGGCGACGGCGGGCATTTGCACCCGACGCAGACTTTGACCGATGTGGTCACGCTGTCGTTTGAAAAAGGTACCTTGGACGGCTTAACCGTCGGGCTTTGCGGCGATATGAAAAACGGCAGAACGGTACATTCGCTGATTAAAACGCTGTCAAAATACAAAAACAACCGTTTCGTGCTGATTTCAACACCCGAACTGCAACTGCCGCAGTATATGCTTGATATTTTAGAGGAAAGCGGCTGTGCGTACAGCTTTTCGGACAATTTGGAAAAATCCATCGGTGAGCTTGATGTGCTGTATATGACGCGTATTCAGCAAGAACGCTTTAAATCCAAAGAAGAATACGAAGCGCAAAAGGGCATTTATGTGCTGGACGAAGCCAAGATGCGTTTGGCAAAGGAAGATTTGGTGGTGCTCCACCCCCTGCCGCGTGTAGACGAAATCACCGTGGCGGTTGACGAAGACCCGCGCGCCAAATATTTTGAACAGGCGGAATACGGCATGTATGCGCGTATGGCGCTGATTATCACGATGCTCAATATGCGCACGGGGATAAGCCCCGCGCCGATACACAACACGGACGCACGCCGTTGCCGCAACCCGCGGTGCGTGACGAACACCGAAGCCTATGTGCCGCATCTGTTTTATGAAAAAGGAGGCAAAGCTGTCTGCAAATTCTGCGACAGCTTGTTGGAGGAATGAAAGCACTGTTTTTATTCGGCTCCCCGAAACGCAACAGCCACACCGCGCAGCTTTGCGGCGCATTTTTAAAGGGACTTTCCAAATCCTACGAAGTCGAAATTGTTCGGCTGTTTGACTTGATGCCGAAGCCCTGCAATGACTGCGGATACTGCAAAGCGTCCGAGGGGTGCTCGAAAAAGGATTTGGACGCATTTATGGAAAAATATTTCGAGGCAGATTTGGTGGTGGTGGCAAGCCCGGTGTATCTGCTCTCCTACCCCGCACCGTTAAAAGCGTTATTTGACCGTTTTCAGCGATTTTATAACGCGCGGTTTCGACGCGGTATCGAAAAACCGATTGCAAAGCCGAAAAAAGCGGTTTTGCTGTTGTCGGCAGGCGATGACGGCAAAGAAGCACAAACTGTGATTGAAGCGCAGACGCGCCGCGCGTTTTCGGTCATGCACACGGAAATCGTCGGCACGGTTTTGGCGGACAATACAGACCGCACGCCCGTTTCGCACGAAACTTTACAGCGCGCATTTTTACTTGCAAAAAGTCTATAATAGATAATAAAACGAAAGGAGAAACCAAAATGGCAATCGTAAACATTTCTTTAAACAATTTTCAAACGGAGGTATCCGCCAGCGAAAAACCCGTTTTGCTGGATTTTTATGCAGATTGGTGTGGCCCGTGCCAAATGCTCCATCCCGAATTAGAGCATTTTGAAGCCAATACCGACCTTGTAAAAGTCGGCCAAATCAATGTGGACGAAAACGGCGAGCTTGCACAGCTGTATGGGATTTTGTCCATTCCGACTTTGGTGCTCGTGAAAAACGGGCAGGAAATCGCGCGCCGCGTCGGCGGCTGTGAAGCGACGGATATTGAGGCGTTTGTCCAATCAAATTGCTGATATAGGCATTTGCCTTTCGCGCAGAATGACAAATTGGGGTTGTAGGGATAAATTTATGCGGTAGGTTTGTCTGCTTCGCAGACATTTCCCCTAACAGGGGAATCACCCCGCCCTACCCTGTAAATTGTATTTTGTGCGTGTAGGGAACGGTCTTGACCGTTCCGTAAAATTATATCAAATTACGCGGGCGGGCGTGGAAACCCGCCCCTACAACGGGGCGCCGAGTCGTCGCCCCCTACGCTCGCATTACATTTTTATTTTTCAATCGGAACGGTCAAGACCGTTCCCTACGGTTGTAGGGGCGATTCACGAATCGCCCGTCGTTTCCGCCCCTCCCGAGAGAGGGCATAAGCGGCGGGGGCAAAATTCTCCGAATTCGGGCACCCTTTTGTCTGCTTCGCAGACATTTCCCCTATCAGGGGAATCACCCCGCCCTACCGTATAAAAATATCCCTACAAACCCCAATTTGTCATCCTGAGCGAAGCGAAGGATCTTCAACAGCACAAAATATAAATATACGACACAATACCCTTCGCCGAACAGCACAGAACGAAAATGCGGGATGCTTTGCCTGCTATGCAAAAACGGAATGCGCACACAGAAAGTGTGCCTGGCGATTTGGCGAAAACATCGCAATTAGCATCGTCGACATCGTGCCCCGCCGCCGCAATGAAAACCGCTGACAAATCAAACGGAAAATCATACGGAATGCCATTTTCATATTGACAAACATCGGCACATTTGATAAAATAGCAAGGCTGACAAAATCTTTTGGATTGTGTCCGGCACACAGCGCACGGTCACAGGCATCGGCGCAGACATTTTTTATACGGAGACGTATCGAAGTGGTCATAACGGGGCGCACTCGAAATTTTACGGCGACTTGGTCGTTTCGTCCGCCGGAAATCCTTGATATTAAAGGGTTTTCAAAATAGAAAATCGAATATTTTTCAGTGTTCTATACACGGAGGGTTATCGAAGTGGTCATAACGGGGCTGACTCGAAATCAGTTGTCCGGCTCATACCGGACCAAGGGTTCGAATCCCTTACCCTCCGCCACCGAAAAAGCCTGTAATCAAGCCGATTGCAGGCTTTTTTTCTTATGCCTTTTTCTAAAAACAAGTGGTCAGAGCATACCGCATTTTTTGCTCTCCTAAATTTGGGCTTCGCCATCC
The DNA here is from genome assembly GCA_004555265.1 of Ruminococcus sp. Lineage (GTDB taxonomy): Bacteria > Bacillota > Clostridia > Oscillospirales > Acutalibacteraceae > Fimenecus. Next base: position 2,392 of record SFIQ01000013.1, on the reverse strand, counting down.
TCCCATCGGCTCCCGAAATCACCGCTTTCCGGCAAAGCAAGCCCTGTTTCCATCGCCTGCGCCGAGGTGATTTTAGAACTGTAATCAAGGTGGGCATAGATGTTTGCCGTCGTGGTAAAATCGCTGTGCCCGAGCCACTCCTGAATGTGCTTCAGCGGTACACCGTTTGCAAGAAGCAGGCTTGCACAACTGTGCCTTAAATCGTGAAATCGCATACGGCGCAGTCCGTGTTTATCCAAAAATTTCGGAAAAGCACAGGTAAGATACTGCGCTCTCATACGCTCGCCCATTTCATCTACAAACACAAAGCCGTCGTATTCGTAGTTATAGCAGTTACCGCAGATTTTCTTGTTCAGCTCCTGCGCCTCTTTTACTTGCATAAAGTAATCACGGAAGCTACCGATAAGCGGAAGGGTGCGTAAGCTTGATTTTGTTTTTGCCGACTGCTGTTCAATTTCCTTGTGCTTTCCGTCAACAGAAACTGTCGTCACCGTACGCTTTACCGAAATTGTGCCACGCTCAAAGTCGATAGCATCCCATTTCAATCCCAGCACCTCGCCACGGCGAAAGCCGTAAAATGCGGCGACCAGTACAGGTAACTCCAGCCTTGTCCCTCGGAGTGCTTCAAACATTTTCTGCATTTCCTCCGCCGAAAGGAACACCGGTTGAAAATCGTTCTTCTTCGGTCGGTCAACCTTGTCCGCTACATTCTGCAATAACATATCGGTTTTCACCGCATATTTGAGTGCCGAATGGATAATTGCGTGGTAGTGAATGACGGTATTCGGTTTGACCTTTTTGAGCAGCTCAGAGTAAAACATTTGCAAGTGCCTTGCTTCAAGTTCACGAAGCGTCAGCTTCTTCTTACGGAAATATGGGGCGATAGGGTTTTTAATCATTGCCGTATAAGAACAGTAGGTCGCAACGGCCAGCCGTCCTTTGGCGATTTCCAGCCATTCGAGAAGATAATCGGCGAACAGCATATCGCTGCTTAAATCGCCAACCTCCTCGGGAACTTCAAATTCCGCCCGCAGCTTTGCAAGCTCGGCTTCTGCCTTGCGCTTGTTGCCCTTTTCGGGAAGTCCTAAGGAAATCCATTTTGTTTTTCGTTTGCCATTGGCGTTTTTGTAATTGAGTACGGCATAATAGTTGCCGTGCTTTACGGATAAGTGTCCTGCCACCATTTTATTTAACCTCCTGAAATTGAATTTGCAGAACAGAACTCCAAACCGACAGCAACAGTATACCATCGGTTTGAGGTTCTCTCTACTGTGCGATTTGTCTTGCCGTATTCGTATCAATACGAATCAGCGTGCATCACGGTTTCTTTCTCTCTGCTTCTTTAAGAGTTCCAAGCCTTTGATGATGTCCCGGCGCATTTGCTCGTCGGTATAACCTGCCGGAAAATATTTTTTCAAATCCTCACGCTTAAACTTTATCTGCTCCTGCTGATTCGGCTTTTCCTCCGACATCACCGCATAAATCATCTGATCGTCCAGCACGCCCTTTTGCGACAGCTTTTTAAGCCGTATGCTTTGTGCGTGGGACGGCGTGCAGTCGTTCAGCTCCATAGCGTCGAATAACACCCGTTGTTCGGATTGTTCTAAGTACGAAATTTCCACCGCAGGGTTGAAAGCGATTTTATTATCATCTACCATTGAAAGCAGTTCGGGAATTAAGTAAGTTAAGCGGATATAGCGCAGTACTTGGTTTCGACTGTCACCTCCCTCCAGTCCTATCTTTTCTGCTGTCAACAACTTCTCCCCAACTTGGGGAGAAGTAATACCTTGGTGATTTAGTGCATCTCGTTTCATCTTATAGGCGAACGCTTTTTCGCTGGGTAAAATCGTTTCCCTTTGCAAATTTGCGTCCACCATTGCAATCACCGCTTCGTCGTCGGACATCTCACGGACGATGACGGGCATTGCTTCGATACCGAGCACCTGACACGCCGCAAGCCGTCTGTGTCCTGAGATTAACTCATATCCACCATCCGGCAACGGTCGGGCAAGCGCCGGGGTGATTGCGCCCACCTTGCGGATACTTTCAATCATTCGTTCCATCTCCTCGTTGTTCTGCACCTTAAATGGATGATCCTTGAACGGGTGCAGTTCTGAAAGCGGAATATTCTGCACACGCTCCAGCTTTGCATCGTCCCGCATTTCCTGCGTGGTGAATAAATCGTCCAGCTTTGGTAAAGTAAAATCTGTTTTTCTCATTGCCATTTTCCTCTCTTTCATTATTTCCATTTGAGCTTGCTTTCGGCGGGGCGTAAAAAGGTCGCCTCAATATCCGCCTGAAAGCGGTGCCAGCGGTTGGCTTCGTTTTTCAGCATCGGCACGTCAATAAATCCCAGCGTATGCGCTTTGGCGGCAAGCTGATTGATGTTGTT
>SFIQ01000012.1 GCA_004555265.1 Ruminococcus sp. | reverse complement strand
TTGGTATCTGCTATCAATTTGCTATCAAATGCCCCGTTTCCGCTTCAAAAACCCAGTGTTTTCAAGGCTTTGCGGGTTTTGTCAGTTATTCCCACTCAATCGTGGCGGGGGCTTTGGGGCTTAAATCGTAAAGGACTCTGCCTGCCCCCGGTACCTCTGCCAAAATTCTGTCCGTAATTTTTTTGAGCACCGCCCAATCTATTTCCGGTACGGTTGCGCTCATGGCATCGACGGTGTTCACCGCACGGATAATGACCGGCCAGTCAAAGGTGCGTTTACCGTTTCTGACGCCGGTGGAACGGAAATCGGGAACGACTGTAAAGAATTGCCACACCTTGTCGGTAAGACCTGCTTCGTCAAATTCCGCACGCAAAATTGCATCCGCCTCGCGCAAGGTGTGCAGTCTGTCACGGGTGATGGCACCCGTACAACGCACGCCGAGACCCGGCCCCGGGAACGGTTGGCGGTATACCATCGAATCGGGCAGACCCAAGGCAGAGCCGATGACGCGCACTTCGTCTTTAAACAGGAGTTTAATCGGTTCGACCAGTTCAAAATCCATATCTTCGGGCAAACCACCGACATTGTGGTGTGCTTTCACGCCGTCGCTCTCTAAAATGTCGGGATAAATCGTGCCTTGTGCCAAAAAGGCAATGCCCTCTTGCTTTCTTGCCTCTTCGTCAAATACCTTGATGAACTCGCCGCCGATAATTTTGCGCTTTTGCTCGGGGTCTGCAACGCCTGCAAGCAGGTCCAAAAAGCGGTCGGTTGCGTCCACATACACCAAATTGGCGTCCATTTGATTGCGGAAAACCTCAATCACTTGCTCACTTTCGCCTTTGCGCATCAGCCCGTGGTTGACATGCACGCACACCAACTGTTTGCCGATGGCTTTGATTAAAAGCGCGGCCACCACCGAGGAATCCACCCCGCCGGAAAGCGCCAACAGCACTTTTTTGTCGCCGACTTGGCGGCGAACGGTGTCCACTTGCTCTGCAATAAACGCTTCGGCGAGTGCCTTTGTGGTAATTCGTTCCATCGTCTCCGGACGAACATCTGTCTGCATAAAAAATCCTCCATTTCAAATCCTGCAATCGTATAAACGGTGTGTAAACCGCTATAACGATAAAATTATATATGATTTTCCGAGAGATTGCAAGTCATATGCCGAATGCGTTCCGGGGGGCAACAAAATCCGCCGCCGAAGCGCTTCGGCGGCGGGGTGAACATCTTATTCCTTGTTTTTCTTGCGTTTTATGAGCGCCCCTGCCGTGACCGCGGCGGCAACGCCAACCACGCTGATTGCCCCGACCGCAATATAGGTACCGGCGGTGGAGGGGATATTCTCCTCCGTGGGCGGTGCCTCTGTCAAGGTGACGGTTACAGTATCGCTTTCCCCAAACGAAATGCCCATTTCGCTGTCACTTGCGTCTGTCGCGGCGGTATTTGCAAAAGTAATATCGGTTGTGCCGACAGCGCCCTCTTTGACTTTAAATGTTACGGTGGCAAGTGTGGCTGCCTCCGTCTGCGTATCCTGCCAAATCATAAACAGCCCGACTCGGCCTGTTTCGGTGGTATTCGAGGTTGTCATATCGCCCGCGCCGTAAACCACCTCTTGCAGTTCCAGCTTTTGCGCGTCATACTGCAAGGTTGTTTCAAATGTCGCAAGATTGCTGTTTGCAGGGGCGGAAACCGTAACGGTCAGCGTGCCGTCCTCTGCCAATGCGGCATTCGCCTGCAAGGCGACTGTGCCCGCGGCAACTGCCGGGAAGCAACAGACCAGCGCCAAAAGCAAACATAAACATACCGAACCAACTTTTTTCATAAAAACCCGTCCCTTCAAAAGCAATGAAATCTATTTTATTTTAACAGATTACGAGGAAACTGTCAAACGGTATTTGCGAAAAAACGTCCGAATGCTCGGCAAACTGTCCAAAAACGCGGTTTCTCCATTGACTTTATTGGAAAAAAAGGCTAAAATGAACAGGATAAATCTGTGCTTGACGCCATGCGGCACAATCATTTCGGAGGGAACAAGGTGAAGAAAAGCTTGAAGATTTTTTTGATTGCTTTGGCGGTGCTCGTACTGCTTGCGGGCGGCTTCGTGCTGTTGATTATGCACGATTTCGGTGACGAGGTTGTCCCGGTTAGCGCCGCGGCGGCAGAAAGCAATAACCCCTATATTGTGGAGACGGGCAAAACGATGGTCTCTGCGCACCGTTCGGGCGGCGGCATCGCGCCCGAAAACACGCTGATGGCATTTAAAAACTGTGTGGAAAACGGCAGTTTTGCCATTGATATTTTTGAGTTTGATTTACATATTACCAAAGACGGCGAGCTGATTTTGCTGCATGACGATACCTTTGACCGCACGAGCAACGCGGTTGAAGCGTTCGGGCAGGAGGGCGTTTTGCCGAGTGAAAAAACCTATGAAGAGCTGCGCGTTTTAAATCTCGGTGAAAACTTCACCACCGACAGCGGCGAAACGCCGTACAAGGGCTTGCGCGGCGACGATGTGCCCGAGGATTTGAAGGTGGTGCGGCTTCGGGATATTTTCGATTATCTCGCGCCCTACGGCGAATACAGCTTTATTATTGAAATCAAAGATGCAGACGACCTCGGCAGAAAAGCCGCCGACGAACTGTACGCGATTTTGAAAGAGTACAATATGCTGTCGCGCGTGGTGGTCGGTACATTCCACGGCGAAATCAGCCAATATATGGACGACACTTACCCCGATATGCTTCGCTCGGCAGGGATAAAAGAGGTTGTGAATTTCTATTTTTCAAGTCTGCTCGGTATTCACCACAAAGCCGACTATTACAAATTCGCGGCACTGCAAATCCCCGATGATGACTATGTGTTCAATCTCGGCACAACGCGGCTTGTGAATTATGCGCATCAGTACGACATCGCTGTGCAGTATTGGACGATAAACGACCCCGACGATGTGCGGCATTTGGCATCTATCGGCGCGGACGCGATTATGAGCGACAATCCCGATATGGCGTATGCAGTTCTGCGCGGCGGGGAGTCGGCATAAAATAGATACATACAGGGCTGTGCCAAACGGTACAGCCCTTTTTCTATATATAAATTGTATACCTGCCAAGGCTCCAAATGCGATATTTTGCGAATAAATTATTACTTTTTTGTGAACATTGAAAAAAGGGGTTGATTTTTTCTAAAATATGGATAAAATAGATATTAGCACTCGGGAACAAAGAGTGCTAACAAAATCAATCATTCTTTTTTGGAGGTAGTTTATATGACAATCAAACCCTTGGCAGACAGAGTTGTTGTGAAACCTGTCGAAGTAGAGGAAACCACGAAAAGCGGCATTATCCTCGCGGCGTCCGCGCAGGAAAAACCGCAGGTATTTGAGGTTGTGGCAGTCGGCCCCGGCGGCACCGTGGACGGCAAAGAAGTCACCATGTATGTAAAGACAGGCGACAAGGTCATTGCCGGCAAATACGCAGGCACAGAAGTGAAAATGGACAACACGGAATACACCATCGTCCGTCAGTCCGACATTTTGGCAATAGTTGAATAATTTTTCGGAGGGAACTTATCATGGCGAAACAAATTATTTACGGTGAAGAAGCACGCAAGGCTTTGCAGGCAGGTATCGACAAATTGAGCGATACCGTGAAAATCACTTTGGGCCCGAAGGGCAGAAATGTCGTTCTCGACAAAAAATACGGCGCACCCCTCATCACCAATGACGGTGTGACGATTGCAAAAGAGGTTGAACTCGAAGACGCTTTTGAAAATATGGGCGCACAGCTCGTGAAAGAAGTTGCAACCAAAACAAACGATGTTGCGGGCGACGGTACAACCACCGCAACGCTTTTGGCACAGGCTTTGGTACGCGAAGGCATGAAGAATGTCGCCGCAGGCGCAAACCCGATGGTTGTCAAAAAAGGTATGCAGATGGCGGTGGATACCGTGGTTGCCGCAATCAAAGACGAAGCACAACCCGTGAAAACCGCAGACGATATTGCGAGAATTGCAACCGTTTCGGCGGCTGACGAATTTATCGGTAAACTGATTGCCGAGGCAATGGAAAAGGTAACCGCGGACGGCGTGATCACCATTGAGGAGTCCAAAACCTCCGAAACATACAGCGATGTTGTCGAAGGTATGCAGTTTGACCGCGGCTACATTTCGCCGTATATGGTGACGGATACCGACAAAATGGAAGCCGTTTTGGACGACCCATACATTTTGATTACCGACAAGAAGATTTCCAACATTCAGGAAATCCTGCCCTTGCTTGAAAAGGTTGTCAACGCCGGCAAGAAGCTCGTCATCATCGCAGAAGATGTGGAGGGCGAAGCGCTTTCTACCATTTTGGTCAATAAACTGCGCGGCACCTTTACCTGCGTATGTGTCAAAGCACCGGGCTTCGGCGACAGAAGAAAAGAAATGCTGCAAGATATCGCCATTCTTACAGGCGGCGAAGTGATTACTTCCGACCTCGGCTTGGAACTGAAAGACGCCGATATTCCGCAACTCGGTCGTGCAAAGCAGGTGAAAGTCACCAAAGAGAACACCACGATTGTTGACGGCGCAGGCGCAAGCGACGAAATCAAAGGCAGAGTGGCGCAAATCCGCAGCCAAATTGAAACCACGACTTCGGAATTTGACCGTGAAAAATTGCAGGAAAGACTTGCAAAACTTGCGGGCGGTGTTGCGGTGATCCGCGTTGGTGCGGCAACCGAAACCGAAATGAAAGAAAAGAAACTGCGCATTGAGGACGCCCTCGCGGCAACCAAGGCGGCTGTGGAAGAAGGCTGTGTCGCCGGCGGCGGCGTAGCGCTTTTGAACGCCATCCCCGCTGTGCAGAAATTGCTCGACAGCGAAGAGGACGCCGACCTCAAAACCGGTATCCGCATTGTGCTCAAAGCCATTGAAGAGCCCGTGCGCCAGATTGCGAAGAACGCAGGGCTGGAAGGCTCGGTTATCGTTAATGACATTCTCAATTCCAACAAGGCGGGCTACGGCTTCAACTTTGCCAATGAGGAATATGTGGATATGTTTGAAGCGGGCATCTTAGACCCTGCAAAGGTCACCCGTTCCGCACTCCAAAATGCGGCATCTGTGGCGGCAATGGTGCTGACCACCGAATCCTTGGTGACCGACATCCCCGACCCGCAGGCAGACGCGGCGGCAGCGGCGGCAATGGCGTCTCAGGGCGGCGGCATGTATTAAGCCGACCTGCGCAAAGCGGTATAAACGCATAAAATAAAACAATCCCCGCACACAGATTTTACGCTGGGTGCGGGGATTTTGTGTTTTGCCGAAGGGCGGTGATTTGTGCATTGTTTTCTATGCAAAAACAGTCTTTTTGCCGTTATTCTTCCAAAAATATGCGGAATGCAGTGGGCAGGGCGTAGGTGGTTTCCAATTCCTGCGGGGTTGCCCATATAAAGCCGTCCGCCTTTACAGAGCAAAGAATATGATACCCGACCATATCCCAAACGATGTGTGTAAAAATATGTGTTTTATGGACTTCTTTTTGCAGTTCCAACGGCTTTGCACCGAACGCTTCTGCCGTTTTGAGCGCGTCGGCGGGGGAGAGTGCTTCCGCCGCATTCGGCAACTGCCAAAGCCCCGAAAGAAGCCCTTTTTCCGTGCGTTTGCACACGGCATACGCGCCGTCACATTCCAATAAAAATACCGTGCGCTTTTCCTGCCGCTTTTCTTTTTTTGGCAATTTTACGGGGAGTTTTTGTACCGTGCCCGCTTTCTCTGCAAAGCAAATCGCCTTTACAGGGCATTCGCCGCATTTCGGACTGCGTGGGGTGCAAACGCAAGCGCCACCCGCTTTTTGGTGTCTGCAAGGTCAATCGGCGAAAAATCCTCTGTAATTCGTGCCGCAATGCGCAAAACATTGCCGTCCACCGCCGCGCGCGGCTGTCCGTAACAAATCGAACAAATCGCGCCCGCTGTGTAATCCCCAATGCCTGCAAGCGCCCGCACATCTGCGTATGCAGTCGGAAACACGCCGCTGTGCTGTTCCATTACCGTTTTTGCCGCCTTTTGAAGATTGCGCACACGCGAATAATAGCCCAAGCCCTCCCACAACTTCAAGAGTTGTTCTTCATCGGCTTCGGCGAGGGATTGTATGTCGGGCAGGGCGGTAAGAAAACGGTCGTAATATCCGCGCACCGCCTCTACACGCGTTTGTTGGAGCATAATTTCCGACACCCACACGTGGTACGGCTCTTTGGTGTGCCGCCACGGCAAATCCCGTGCGCTTTCGCGATACCACGGCAAAAGCAGGGCGGGCAAGGCTGTATATTGATTTTGAATTTCCTTTTGTGTATGCAAAACGATTTCTCCTGTGCAGTTTCATGATCAAATGTATTGTACCACAAACTTTCAAAAATCGGTATAGTTTTTGTAAAATCGTCAACAATAAAAACGGGTGATGTATATGCACAGAAAAGACAGAAAACGCGTGGAGTGGGAATTGGCGGTTGAAGCCATTCACGGCAATCCCGAAACCGCGCACGAAATGGTCAACAAGTACGGCACCTATGAAATTCAGCCGACCAATGACACGAAAAATCCGTTTCCGACGATTGCGCAGGGGCTGTCGGAATTTACCGAAAAGCCTACCAAAGCCGACGACGGCGTGCCGCGCGTATCGGATGACGCAAACGGATAATTTTGCAGCTGCATAAAAACAAATACGCCGTTTCGCACCTCTGCTTTTTGCAGAATATGCGAAGCGGCGTATTATTTTTGTTTGCAGATTTCACTTTGCAGACTCAAAGTGGTCAGTGTGTCGCCGAGCTGCGTCAAAATCGAGGCAAGCAATGCAAGTTCTTCCGCAGATTTTCCCTCTGCTATTGCCGCGGCAAGCGCCGTAACGGAAAATGCCAAATCGTTCGGGCACATCGTATCACCTCAGTACAGTATATGCGGCGGCTTGCGCCTTGCGTACTGTTCGCTCGGATGCAAGTGTCAAGAACAAAAACATACAGAATAACGCAGAAAGTACATTGTACCCTCTGCGTTAGGATATAAAATCCGTGGATGATTCCCTGATTGAACATCACCTCTGCGAGCGGTATTGTAAGTTCATGAAATATTGCTACGCAATATGAAATAATCCTAACGGATTATGAAATTTTCTGCTTCGCAGAAAGTGAAATGAATAAATCTCCATACGCCGCAGTGTATTTTTAGCGTCAGCTATTTCATGTGCCAAAGGCAGATTTCATAAATCCGTAAGGAATTTATTTCATTGAAAAAAGCACGCTTTCGCGTGCTTTTTTGTCTAACTACTCCACCTATGATACAAAAATCCCCAAGGTTGCAATTTCAAGGGGCAGGTTGCAATTTGAAATAGTAGGTTGCAAATCGTGATAGTAGGTTGCAACTTATTTTTTCTTAACTACTGCTGCAACAATTCCCGGAACTGTGGCTGCGATTCCCGCTACAACGCCGCCGGCTTTCTTGAAGCCATCTTTTATCTTTTCGTTGGTATCATCCTTTTTTGCTTGACAGACCACACATAATTTTGTGGAGCCGTCTGCTAAAACAGTATGACACTTTTCACATACAAAAGACAATGAACCTCCACATCTTGGACAGAAAGCATCCTCTTTTCTTGCGTGTTCTTTTTTCTTGCACATTACACATTCAGGGTTAGTGCAACCCTTCTTTGCTTTAACCTTCATTACTACCATCCTCTATTGAAAGATAAAATTCTTCACTGCCGGAAGACAGGGTTTTTCTCAATTCACTCGCATCGAGCTTCAATGCCGCACGGGAGTGCCACAAGCTATTTTCTGTTCCATTATCGGTTGGGTCACACTGCGACAGAAGATTTGCGTTTTCGACAACAGTGCCTTCAATGAAACGAGAGTATTCATCAAGTACATTTGCCATCGCCAAGTATTCATCCTGTTCGCAGTAAATTGCTGCGCGGGCTAACGTAGCTTGATGGATAAAACTAAAAGCTTTGTTTATACTATCCATTCTGCTTTGGATTGCTTCAGCTTTTTTACCACGGAGTTTGTTATACTGCCCGGTGGTTAAAAATTCAATGTCGGATTCCATTGTTATACTGAGTTGTTGTGTTCCATCCGAAAGGGCTCTTATAGCTTGAGCTAACAGAGCATTTTTCATTTCAGGGTTTTTAACAGATTGTGCTTCGAGGTATAAATTCATACCACTATAGAAAAGAGCAATTCTGTCATTCTGCTGACCCTGCAACACATCAAGGACACTACTGTTAATCATAACGATTTGGTCTGCCACTTGCTGCAACTGTTCTTGAAGAGCTTTCAGCTGAAGTGCATTAGCCATTTCAACCGGGTCAATTCCCTTGTTGAAGAATTCTTCTTTAATGTCTAACTTGGTGCTATAGTGACCTTTGGAATCGAGAAGTTGTGCTCTCAACCTTCCTTGCTCTTTTACTAATTTGAGTTGACCATTGTCAATAGCTGATTTAGTGGTTTCAGTCATATCAACAACAAAACGACTACCTTTTTCAAACGATTGTGCGATTTGAGATGTGGTAGAGACTTCATTAATTACCGCCTTATATATGGTTTCAGCAAAAGCATCTGCTTGAGCTAATTTCCCACGAAGGCTGTCAGCAAAAAACTGAATTGCATACTGTGGGTCTCTTGGTGATAATATTTCAACCTTGGGACTTGTTAAGTCAATTTGAGTATTTTCGCTTATAACAATATCACTCATAGCCACGCCTCCTTAAATGTCAATTTTTGTTGTTCCGTGAACAGCGAGTGTGAAGTCGCATTCTAAAAGGGAATTATCAATTCGGGTTGGGAACGGATGAACTTCTTTTTTATGTTTATCGTACAAAACAAACTCGGCAGTGATTTTATCATTGGTAGCCATCGCACGGATATAGCGTTTCAACTGCTCATATTCTTCAGCGTATGTGGAGTTTAATTCAAAATAGTAAAATGCTCTATAGACAACGGAGGGATCTTTGAATAACCACTTCTTGCTGTTAGCTATAACGGCTGCATTGTTATCGACCCTGCGACTAATAAGAAATCGTCTTGAAAGTGGGAAGATACCGGTTACAATTGCCTTCCCGTTTTCTTCTGTGTAATCTGCAGATTTGACCTTTGCAATCAACACTTTCTGCAGTTCATCCACAACTCGTCTTGCTTCAGCACGAAGGGTGTTATTGAGCTTTTCTTGATTAAGTTTGTCAGCCTCTTCTTTTGTTCTCATAGCGGCTCGTAGCTCATCTTGAAAACCCATATGCAATCCTCCATTTGAAATTTACTATTCCATTTTACACCAAAGGTTAATGGCTTGTCAATCAAGGTCAGTCCATCTAATTGGACTTAACTAAAAAAATATGCAATAAAGCAAAAAAGCACCCCACCTGAAATGTTGTTTTCAAGTGGGGTAAAAACACAAAAAGCACTCATTTTCAGAGTGCTTTGAGGCATAAAAAAGACCGAAACCCCTATATTTCAAGGGATTTCGGTTGTATTACCTAAGTTGTACTTAGGTGGTGCGAGTGATGGGACTTGAACCCATACGGGATTACCACACGCCCCTCAAACGTGCGCGTCTGCCGATTCCGCCACACTCGCCTATTTTGTTTTCGCCGCTTTCGCAACGGTGATTATTATAGCAAAGGATTGTTTTTGTGTCAAGTGCTTTTTCCGAAAACTCTCGGGATTTTTTGTCAGGAATTTTGCAGAAATTAAAAAAGCTGATTTGTCTTGTGAAATCGATTCGCTTAAATACATACCTTTTTATGCGGAAACGGTACGAGCTTACCTTGCTCCTACGCTTGTATTTATTCCTGCCTTTACAAGCAATGACCGTCAGTATTCGCATTCATAATAGGCTCTATTTCCTGCAACAGCTCCGCAACCGATTTTGTACCGTCCAATATTAAAAGCGGACACGCAAGCTTGTCCTTCCATTCGTTATGCATAGCAAAGCTTCTTTGGGTGCTGTCAGCGATATCGTAGGTTTTAGCCCATTCTATAAAATCTGTGTGGGCAATATACATATCGCCGCTCGGTAAAATTCTTTTTCCGAAGCGGGCGTATTCGCGCTTTTTGAGCCGTTCAATCCGAACTGACGTAGGGGTTTGTATCCAAATGCAAAGGTCAAATTTCGGAATGAAAACATCGCCCCAATCACCAACAGAGCCTGAAATAACACATGTATCATTTTGCTCAATGTCGGATAAAAGCAGTCGAATGCGCGCATTGCGTTCGCGCTTTACTGTAAACGGAGGATCTGTCGGGCACCAAAAGTAATCATCTGTATCAAGCCATGCGTGTCCGTATTTGTCGCTGATTGCCTGACCGAGCGTGGATGTTCCCGCGCCCGATGCACCGAATATATGAATACATTTTTTCACCTATGACATCTCCGTTTCCGTATGAATTTATCGTACTGCAACTTTTCCCTGTTTCACCCTTTCCAAAACTTTCTGTCCAAACTGCGGTACTGTACGGCTTCGGCGATGTGCGGCACATCAATCTGCTCTGCACCGTCCAAATCGGCAATGGTGCGCGCCACGCGCAACACCTTATCATAGGCACGCGCCGAAAGCCCCAACTTTTCAAATGCGGCTTTGAGCATCGCCGCCGCGGCAGGGGTGGGGGTGCAGAATTTTCGGGTGAGCGATGCGTCCATTTTGGCGTTGCAGGTGATTCCCGTACCAGCAAGCCTTGCTTGCTGTATTTCGCGTGCACGGTCTACGCGCGCTTTAATCGATGCCGAAGATTCCTCTTTTGCCGTTTTGGAAAGGTCATCGAAATCCACGGGCGGGACTTCAATGTGAATGTCCAGTCGGTCCAACAGCGGACCCGACACGCGCGAAAGATAGCGTTGCGGCGCGCCCGCAGGGCAGGTGCATTTGCGCGTGGGGTGCCCGTAAAAGCCACAGGGACACGGATTCATTGCGCACACAAGCATCACCGAGCACGGGTACGAAAAAGTTGCCGCGACGCGTGCAATCGTAATTTTACCGTCCTCAATCGGCTGGCGCATAATTTCCATCGCCGTGCGCGAAAATTCGGGCAGTTCATCTAAAAACAGCACGCCGTTGTGCGCCAGCGAAATTTCGCCCGGATGCGGCACGGCGCCGCCGCCCGACAGCCCCGCCGGGGAAACGGTGTGGTGCGGCGAACGGAACGGGCGCACTTTAATCAAAGAAACTTCCGGCGGGAGCGCGCCCGCCACGGAATAAATGTTGGTGGTTTCGAGCGCCTCTTCAAAGGTCATATCGGGCAAAATCGAGGGAATCCGCTTGGCAAGCATACTTTTGCCCGAACCGGGCGGGCCGATCATCATCACATTGTGCCCGCCTGCGGCGGCAACCTCTAACGCGCGTTTTGCCTCGTGCTGACCCTTCACATCAGCAAAATCGGGCAGGTCGGGCGGCAGGGTGCTTTCCGTGTAATCGGCGGCGGTAACCGAGGAAAGTTTGTTTTCCCCGCGCAAATGCGCGAGCAATTCCGCAACGGTTTTGACGGGGTACACGGCAATCCCTTCGACCACCGCGCCCTCGGCGAGATTGGCGTGGGGGATATAAATTTCTTGAAAACCTGCTTTGCGCGCCTGTATCACCATCGGCAAAACGCCGTTGATGTGCCGCACCTCGCCGCTTAATGACAATTCCCCAATGAATGCCTGCGTGTCGGTCTTACATTTTAACTGTCCCGTGGCTTTGAGCACGGCAATCAGCACGGGCAGGTCATAAATCGGCCCCTCTTTGCGAATGTCGGCAGGTGCTAAATTGATGGTCACGCGCGAAACGGGAAAATCCAGCCCGCTGTTGCGAATGGCGGAGCGCACGCGCTCGCGGCTTTCCGAAACGGCGGCGTCGGGCAGACCCACCATATCAAACCGCGGCATACCGCCCGAAAGGTCTGCCTCGACCGAAACGGTGTATGCCTCTAATCCGAACAGCCCCACGCTGTTGACGCTTGCAAACACAAAACCACCCCTGTGCACAGTTTTCTGTTTTTATTCTACCATATTCCGCGAAATCCTGCAATCGACAGTTTTTGATTGCACAAAACGAGGTTTTGTAGTATAATTCTTATATATACAAATTCAGAGAATGTGCAGGAGGCTTTTCAATGAACGATATACATAGTTTATATGCACTTTGGTGCGAAAAAGCAACGGCGGACGCAGACTTATTGCCGGAGCTTGAAAGCGTAAAAGGGAACGAGGACGAAATCCTCGACCGTTTCTACAAAAATCTCGAATTCGGCACGGCGGGCTTGCGCGGCGTTATAGGCGCGGGCACCAACCGTATGAATATCTACACCGTTAATCAGGCGACGCAGGGGCTTGCCGATTATTTGAATGAGGATTTCGAGAATCCGTCTATCGCCATTGCCTACGACTCGCGCATTAAATCCGATGTGTTTGCGCGTTCGGCGGCGTGTGTTTTGGCGGCAAACGGCATCGAGGTGTATTTGTATCCCGAACTCGTGCCCACGCCGATGCTCTCTTACGCGGTGCGCACCTTAAAATGCAGTTCGGGGATTATCATCACCGCAAGCCACAACCCCTCAAAATACAACGGCTATAAATGCTATGACCCCAACGGCTACCAAATGACCGACGCGGCGGCGGCAAAGACCTATGCATACATTCAAAAGGTCGATATGTTCTCCGGCGTGAAAACCACGGATTTCGACGAAGCGTTGGCAGAGGGGAAAATCCGCTATATTGAACGCGATGTATTTGAGGGCTTTTACGAAGAAGTCTTAAAAGCGCAGGTCAACCCCGAAGTGTGCAAAACCTCGGATTTGTCCGTGATTTACACCCCGCTCAATGGCACAGGGAATTTGCACGTGCGCGAGATTTTAAAGCGCATCGGCATTCGCGATGTGACCGTTGTGCCCGAGCAGGAATTGCCCGACGGCAATTTCCCGACCTGCCCGTACCCGAACCCCGAAATTCGGCAGGCGTTTGAACGCGCGATTGCGCTTTCCGAAACGAAAAAAGCGGATTTACTGCTTGCCACCGACCCCGATTGTGACCGTGTGGGCATTGCGGTGCTGGACGGCGGCGAATATAAACTGATGACCGGCAACGAAGTCGGGGCAATGCTGACGGAATATGTGCTCTCAACGCTTTCGGCACAGGGAAAACTCCCGCAAAATCCGATTGTGGTCAAAACCATCGTTACCTCACGCTTGGTGGCGAAAATTGCCGAAAACTACGGTGCCGAAACCGCCGATTTGCTGACAGGATTTAAGTATATCGGTGAATTGGTCACCAAACTCGAAGAAAAAGGCGAAGCCGACCGCTATATTATCGGTATGGAGGAGTCTTACGGCTATTTGCGCGGCGCGCATTGCCGCGATAAGGACGCGGTGGTCGCCTCGATGCTCATTTGCGAAATGGCGGCATATTACAAGGCAAAGGGCATGAGCCTGTATGACTTTATGCAAAGCATTTACAAAAAGTACGGACTGTATTTAAACACCCTGTTGAACTTCAACTTCGAGGGCGCGGCGGGTATGCAGAAAATGGCGGATATGATGAACGCCCTGCGCGAAAATCCGCCGAAGGAAATCGGGGGCGAGGCAGTCGAAAGCATTACCGACTACAAAGCAAGCGTTTGCAAGGATTTGACAACCGGCGGAGAAACCGCAGTGGATTTGCCGAAATCCAATGTGCTCCAATACCGTTTGGCAGGTGAGGACAGCGTGATTGTGCGTCCGTCGGGCACCGAGCCGAAAATCAAAATGTATATTACCTCTGTTGCCGATACACGCGAAAACGCGCAGGCAAAAGCCGATGCAATCGCCAAGGATATGGAAAAACGCCTCGGCATTTGAAAGGAAGTCTTTTGAATATGATGAACAGTAAAGTTGCCGTCCGTGTAATTGCCGTGGTGCTGGCGGTGCTGATGCTCGGCGGTACGGTTACCGTGCTTGTGAGCGTGTTCGGGAATTTATAAAACGGGGCATGTGCGCAAACCGTCGCGTTTGCGCACATTTTGTAAAAAGAGCGTCAAAAAATGTCTTTTTATACAGTTTATACAAAAAATTTATTGACAAATACGATTTTTATGGTACAATACATATTGTACGCTTTATTCCCATTTGTGAGGTGACCGTTTTGTCCGAAAAATCGAACCAAACCGACACCTCGTTGGACGAGTTGGTGCTCGCCGCGCGGCAGGGGGACGATGCAGCGTTTGCCCGTTTGGCGGCAGCGTTGATGCCCGCCATGCGCGCCCGTGCAGCCGCTTCTGCCTGTGCCGATTTGGATGCAGATGACTTGGTGCAGGAGGGGATGCTCGCGCTCCTTTCGGCGGTACATACCTATCAAATCGGTGCCGAAGCGTCTTTCACGACCTATGCCGGTGTTTGTATTCGCAACCGGATGATTTCGGCTTTGCGAAAGGTAAGCGGCTCGAAAAGCGTGCGTACGCAGGATACCGTTCCGCTGGATGCGGATGTTCCCGCCCCCGAATTGACGGTGGAGGCATACGGTGACCTGCGGGAGGAATGTGAAACTCTGTTGCGCCGTGTGGATACCAAGCTGTCTTCCAACGAACGCACGGTGCTGTACCTGTTTTTGAGCGGTCTTTCTTATCGTGAAATCGCCGAGCGCCTCGGCAAAACGCCCAAATCTGTTGACAATGCACTGCAAAGGGTTCGCCACAAGCTGAAAGCGGAGCAATTCTAAATCCCGTTTCGGCAAAATTTCATAAACAAGCCCTTTCTCAGCAAGGAGAGCATGGACAGTATGCAGCGGTGCAAACCCGCTCGGGGTAAAAATATTTTTTTCAAGCGAGGTAGCAAAATGTACGAAGACAAGACCATCATCTGCAAGGATTGCGGCAACGAATTTGTATTCACCGCAGGCGAGCAGGAATTTTACGCCGAAAAGGGTTTCGTGAATGAGCCCCAACGCTGCAAACCCTGCCGTGATGCAAGAAAGAACGCAGCCAGAGGGGAAAGAGAAATGTTCACCGCAACTTGCGCTGCTTGCGGCGGCGAAGCACGCGTTCCTTTCCAACCCCGTGACGACCGTCCGGTGTATTGCAGCGAATGCTTTGCAAAGATGAAGGAAGAACAGGCATAAATTATTAAATTCTTTTCAATTTCAATAGATTATGCAAAAAGCGCACACGAGAACTCGTGTGCGCTTGTTCTTTGTCGGCATCTTGTGCGTGGAAGTTCGGGGGATATGTCATTCTGAACGAAGTGAAGAATCTCAAATCCCGCAAAATTAAATATATCCGCCGAGAAATCCGTAATTTGTGAAAGGGATATTGAATATTTTTAAAAAATATGCTATATTCTTTTTGTTACAGGCACGGCGTTCTGCATAATCCGTGTCTTTTTTCATTTCAAACAAGGAGGCATAAAGATGGATTTTAAAAACAGCGGGGTTATGTATGCGCTCGCGGCGTTGGTTGTCGTGTTTGTCACAGTGCAGTCCCTGTTCTTTCTTGTCAAAGCATGGAAACGCGGCAGGGCGTTGGGCATTGAAACCGCAAAAATGAAACAAACGGTGATTTCAAGCGCCCTGTTTTCGATTGCGCCTGCCATTTCCATTTTGGCAACGGTGTTGGCGCTCGCGTCGGCGCTCGGCTATGTTTTGCCGTGGATACGCCTTTCCGTCATCGGCAATTTGGCGTATGAGACCGTGGCGGCGGAGGCGGCGCTGGAAGCGCTCGACACCTCTATGGCAAATTCCGATTTGAACACCATGGAATTTTCCACCGTGGCGTGGGCAATGACGGTTGGATCTTGCTTCCCGCTTGTGTTACTGCCGTTTTTGTGTAAACGGATACACAAGGCCATGCACAAGCTGTTGGGGGGCGCAACCGAAGAGACTGCCGCCGACGGCGAAAAGCCCAAGAAAAAAATCAGCGCCAATGTCGGCGATATTTTGGGCGCGGCGGCGTTCATCGGCATTATGGCGGCGTTTATTGCGCGCAGCATTATGGGCGTGCAAAAAGACGGCCCGTCCGCAGGCTTTATGACGGTTGCTGTTCTGCTTTCGGCAATGGTATTTACCGTGGCGCTTGATTTGCTTTGCAAAAAGAAGCATCTCACCAAATTAGAACCGTTTGTTTTGCCGATTGCCATGTTCGGCGCCATGGGCATTGCCGTGTTGCTGACGCAGGTATTGCCGAGTGAACTGACGGAATTCGTATGGCGTACCTATAACGAAAACGGCGACATCGTTTGGAGGGGTTGAACATGAAAAATCCGAAAACCTATATTGATAAAATGCATATGTGGGGCAGTATTTGGTCCGTTAGCGCCCTTTGCGTGCTGTTCGCCGTGCCGCTTGTGTTTTCGCTCTATTACAACGTATTTCCGGCATGGAATACCTTTTTAAGCGCCGCTTTAAAAATCATTCCGATTTATTGGCTGACGGCGATTGTGGAAGTGATTACATACACGCCTATGCTCGGCGCGGGCGGTACCTATTTGAGCTTCGTGACGGGCAATATTACCAATTTGAAACTGCCCTGCGCGTTGAGCGCGCTGGACCGTTCGGGGTATCGGGCGACAAGCGAGGAGGGCGAAGTGATTTCCACCATCGCCATTGCCGCCTCTGCGATTACCACCACGCTCGTGATTGCCGTCGGCGTGCTGGCGTTCGGGCCGTCGATTGCAAAAATCACCGCACCGGGCTCTGTGCTGGCACCTGCATTTAATTATGTGATTCCCGCGCTGTTCGGCGCGTTGGGTGCTTCGTATTTTACAAAGCATTGGAAAATCTCGATTTTCCCCATTTTGGTCGGTGTGCTTGTGTATGTATTTGCGCCGACAATGGCGGTCGGTACCATGATTTTCATTACCATCATTGCCGCGATTGCGGGCGCACTTGTGATGCTCAAACTGAAAATTATAAAATAAAAAATGCAAAAACGAAACAGGGCTTTCCGCGGGTAAAACGGAAAGCCCTGTTCCTTTTTTGTCACGCTTCGGCGTGCATAATCTCTTTGACTTTCATTAAGCGAATGGTGTTGCTGCGCTCGTTGTCCTCCAACTTTGCGGTGATGTATTTAATCGTCGCCTGCATTTGTGGAATCATCACATATTCGAGGGCGTTGACGCGTCTGCGCGTGCGTTCCATTTCATCGGACAGCATATCGCAGGTCTTTTCCACCGCCGCGAGTTCATAGAGTTTCGGCATCAGCGCGTTGACGGCAAGATATGCGTCGTCCAGTTTATCCGAAGTGAACGCAAAGCCGTAGGCAATTTCGCCGTTGCCTTGCGCGGACGCGGTAATCTGCGGCGTTTTCATACTCATAATGTTGCGCACTTCCAAATCGGGTGACTTCGCCGCGGCGGAAATCATCAGCGCTTCTTCGAGCGCCGCCGTGCCCATTTCGGCTTCGGCAAGGCTCATTTGCCCCATCGCCTCGCCCAAAAGGGTTTCAATTTCGCGGCGCAGTTCGCGGTCACGGCGAATATACAGCATAAACTGCCGCGCCATTTCGTCTTGCTTATCTTTTAACAGTTTGTGCCCGCGCGTGGCGGTTGCAAGGCGCTTTTTGGTCTTTTGCAACTCCATTCTGGTGGGCGTAACGGTTGCCATCAGACTTCACCGCCCTTTGGCATATACTGTTCAATGTATTCCTTGTGAATACGCTTCAATTCCGTGCGCGGGAGCATCGACAACAGTTCCCAACCGATGGCGAGGGTGTCCTCAATACTGCGGTCGGTCTCATACCCTTGTGAAACATATTTTTCCTCAAAGGCGGTGGCGAATTCCGCGTATTTTTTATCCATATCCGAAAGCGCCGAGTCGCCCAAAACCACGGCGAGTTCCGCCGCCTGCTTGCCGCGCGCGTATGCCGCGAACAACTGATCCATCGTGTCGGCGTGATCCTCACGCGTTTTGCCCGTGCCGATACCTTTGTTTTTCAGTCTCGACAAAGAGGGGAGTACGTTAATCGGCGGCTGAATGCCTTTCATATAGAGTTCACGCGACAGAATAATCTGCCCCTCGGTGATATAGCCCGTAAGGTCGGGAATGGGGTGGGTTTTGTCGTCCTCGGGCATCGTCAAAATCGGGATTTGCGTAATCGAGCCCTTTTTGCCGTTGATGCGCCCCGCGCGTTCATACAAAGACGCAAGGTCGGTGTATAAATAGCCGGGGTAGCCGCGTCTGCCGGGGACTTCCTTACGCGAAGCGGAAACTTCACGCAATGCATCGGCGTAGTTGGTCATATCGGTCATAATGACGAGCACGTGCATCCCCAAGGTGTACGCCAAATATTCCGCGCAGGTGATTGCCATACGCGGCGTGGCAATACGCTCCACAGCGGGGTCGTCGGCAAGGTTTAAGAACAGCACGGAACGCGCGATAGAGCCTGTACGGCGGAAATCCTCGCGGAAAAACTCCGCCTGCTCAAAGGTGATGCCGATTGCGGCGAACACCACGGCGAATTCATCGTCTGTACCGCGCACTTTTGCCTGCCGCGCGATTTGGGCGGCAAGTTGTTCGTGGGGAAGTCCGGAGCCGGAGAAAATCGGGAGTTTTTGCCCGCGGACGAGCGTGTTTAAGCCGTCAATCGCGGAAACGCCCGTTTGAATAAACTCGGCAGGGTAGTCGCGTGCGGCGGGGTTAATCGGCGTGCCGTTAATATCCAACTTTTCGTCGGAAACAATCGGTGCGCCGCCGTCAATGGGTCTGCCGATGCCGTCAAACACGCGCCCGATGATTTCGGGCGAGACGGAAAGTTCCAACCCATGCCCCAAAAAGCGCGCTTTGGATTCGGAAATCTGCAAGCCGTCGGCACTTTCAAACAACTGCACCAACGCAATATTGTCTTTGGCTTCGAGCACTTTGCCTAAGCGCACGCGGCCGTCTTTTTCGTGAATTTCGACCAGTTCGTCGTATTTCACATTTTCCACGCAGTCAACCATCAGCAGAGGACCGACGAGTTCTTTAATGGTTTTGTAGTCTTTGCGCATTATTCGTCGCCTCCTTTGCGGTCAAGTGTACGGAAGTAGGTTTGTAAATCTGCGCGCAAACTTTGATAATAGGAAGCCCAAGTGTCCTCCGGCTCATATTTCATCGCGGCAATGCGCATCATTAAGTCCTCCGGCGTGGCATCTGTACAAGACGCGCCGTCTTTCACGGCGGCAGACGCCAAATCAAACCAGTAGAGGATACTATCCAGCATTTCCGCCTGCTTTTCGGGCGGGGTGAAACGGTCAACTTCACGGAAGGCGTTTTGCTGTAAGAAGTCCTCACGGATACTGCGGGCACACTCCAAATTCAGACGGTCTTTTTCGCCCAAAGAGTCAAAGCCGACCAAACTGACAATTTCATTGAGTTCCGACTCCTGCTGTAACAGCGCGCGCACGCGGTCGATTTTTTGCGACCAGTTTTCATCAATATGGTCGTTGAAATACGGATTTAAGGTATTGGTATACAGGGAATAACTCTTCAACCAATCAATCGCGGGGAAGTGGCGCTGATACGCGAGGTCGGCACTCAACCCCCAGAACACCTTGACGATACGCAGTGTCGCCTGCGAAACGGGTTCACTCGTGTCGCCGCCGGGCGGGGACACCGCACCGATGGCGGTAACCGCACCCTCGCGGTTGTCTTTGCCTAAGCACACCACATTGCCCGCGCGCTCATAGAACTCCGCAAGGCGGGTGGAGAGGTAGGCGGGGTAGCCCTCTTCACCGGGCATTTCTTCGAGTCGTCCGCTCATTTCACGCAGTGCCTCTGCCCAACGCGAGGTGGAGTCTGCGATAATCGCAACTTTGTAGCCCATGTCGCGGAAGTATTCCGCAATGGTAATGCCGGTGTAAATCGACGCTTCACGCGCGGCAACGGGCATATCCGAAGTGTTGGCAATCAGCACCGTGCGTTTCATCAGCGGCAATTCTGTGCGCGGGTCTAACAGTTCGGGGAATTCCTTTAAAACATCGGTCATTTCGTTGCCGCGTTCGCCGCAGCCGATATAGACGATAATGTCGCTGTCCGACCATTTGGCAAGTTGATGCTGTACCACGGTTTTGCCCGAACCGAACGGACCGGGCACGCACGCCACGCCGCCTTTGGCGATGGGGAACAGCGCGTCAATAATGCGCTGACCGGTAATCATCGGCTCTTTCGGGACTTTTTTGGTTTTATACGGTCTGCGGCGGCGAACGGGCCATTTTTGCAGCATCGGTAACTCTTTCACATTGCCTTTTTCATCTTTGATGCGTGCAATCGGCTCTAAAATCGTCGCTTCGCCGTCAAAAATCCATTCCACCGTGCCCGACACGCCGTAGGGCACCATAATCTTTTGTGTGACGGCGGCGGTTTCCTCCACCGTGCCGAGCACATCGCCCGCCGAAACGCTGTCGCCGACAGCGGCAACGGGAACGAAGGTCCATTTCTTCTCGCGGTCTAATTTCGGGACTTCCACCCCGCGCGAAATACGGTCGCCCTCCGCTTTGGCGATTTCGGTCAACGGGCGCTGAATCCCGTCGTAAATACTTTCAATCAGACCGGGCGCAAGTTCTACGGAGAGCGGCTCACCCGTCACATATACAGGTTCGCCGGGGCCGATGCCCGCGGTGTCTTCGTAAACCTGAATGGAGGCTTTGTCCTCCCGCAGTTCAATGACTTCGCCGATCAGTTTTTTCTCGCTGACGCGTACCACGTCGTGCATCTGCACGTCGCGCATACCGTCCGCGACAATCAGAGGGCCGGCAACTTTGCGAATGGTTCCGGCTTTGTTTGTATCTGTCAATTTCGGCACCTGCCTTTATTCATTATTAAATATATTCGTGCCAAGGGCTTTTTCCATATTGGCATTGATTTTTGCAATTCCGTAGCCTGTCGGGCCGCTTTTTTCGGGCACAGGTAAAATAATCGGGTATGCGCTTTCGCGGTATCTGCTCAGTTGCTCCTCCAAAGCGGCGGCGTAGTTTTCGGTTAAGAAAATGACCTCGGCACCGTTTTTAATCAGGTTTTTGACCGCTTGCAACGCTTGTGCATCGGTATCCGCAGATACGGTTTTTACGCCTGCCGCCGAAAACAGCAATATGGATTCATGCTTGCCGACTGCGGCAATTTTTGCTTCTGTCAAACCGCGTCACCTCGGCTTTCTTCTGCGCGTTTCTCTGCAAACAGCAGACGAAGCGCCCCGGCTTCTGCCTTTTTGCGGAAATAGTATTGCGCGATAACGCCGATACCGTCGCCGTAGCCCAAATCGGTCAGCACATTGTCGAGTGCTTGTTCGGTTTCTTCGAGAATTTCCGATTCGGTTTTGCGCAGTTCGGTTTCATTCGGTCTTGCGACCGGTAAAAAGGCAAACGCGTAGTCGTCCAAATCCTTGCCGAGTTTTTGAAGCCGCAGGGCGGTCAGACGGTTTTTGCCCTCGCCGTATACGGTAAACAATTCCGCAAGCGGGCGGCAGTTTTTCTTTTGCGCCGTGCAAAGCGCATAGGAAAATACCGCGTTATCTACAAGGCAACTGATACGGCAGGGATTTTCTTCGTTCCCAATCCCCGCAAGCGCTGTTTCCAGCGTTTCACCGAGCATCGAGTAATCGTCGGCTTTGACGCAGATGCGCAACAGTTCTTTCTGAAATCCGCCTTCGCAAAGCGCGTCTAAATCGGCTTCTTTGCCGATTTTTTCGCTTTTCAGCAGGATTTTTAAGTTCAGTGCGTCCTCCTCAAAAAACAGCAGTTGCGTCAGTTCCTCGTCGGGTGCAATTTCCCGCACAAAAGCGGAAACCGTGTTTTTTTCGTCCTCAATGACATCGTACACGGTTTTACCGTTCGTCACAGCGGGGTAGCCGTAATCCGTAAGTAACTTTTGCGCAGTTTCGCTGTCCGCCTCACGAAGACGCGCCATTTCCTCACCGCGCAATACGCGGTGTGTCGTGCCGCTGATACGCCCGATGGCATACGCATAGGACTTTTTACCGTAGACATTGTACTCTGTCATACGCTACCCTCATTTTCGGAAAACAGGCCGTTTGCAAACTGTGCTTCGTGCTGTTCAAAAATCATATCCAGCACCGCGTCAAAAGACAGGTCTATGTCATACTGTTCGGTCGATAAAATCAAACCGCCGTCGATGTCTTTTGCAATACTGCCGAGTGTAACATTTTTGCCGAAATCTTTTTTCGAGGCGACAAACAACTGGGCGTCGCGTTCGCTGAAATGCAACTCGGTGGTATTCCCGTCGCAGTTTGCGGTGATCCATTTTTCCAATAGGGCGCGGCGCTCGTTGTCGGGCAAAGACAGCATTTGCGCCTTTGCCGCTTCGCGCGCGTCTTTCAACAACGCCGCTTTGTGGTTGAGCACCGCAATTTTATTGTCGGATGCCGCCTGCTGTGCCGCGGCACGCAAAATCAGTTCCGCGCGAACAGCGGTCTGTGCCTGCAAATCCGCAATGCGTTTGTCGGTATCCGCCGCAATCTTTTCACGGATTTCCGCCGCTTTTTGCTCGCCGTCGCGCGCGATTTCCGCGCACTGCGCTGCGGCTTTTTCTTCAATTTTTTGTATCACTGTGCTTGCGCTCATACCTTGCTTACTCCTTTGCTACAAAATACGGTACAGGGCTTATAACTGAATACCGAACAGCACAAGGATAGAAGCAAGCAAAGCCAAAATGGCATAGGTTTCCACCAATGCGGTCATGGTGATCCCTTTACCCGAAGCGTCGGGCTGTTTGCCGGTCATGTGGATTGCGCCGACAGCCGCTTTGCCCTGGCAGATACCCGAAACAAGACCTGCAATCGCCATCGGCATTGCCGCGCCGAAGAATTGCCAGCCTTGCGACATGCTCAACTCCACGGGCGCGCCGCCCAAAACACCGATACGCACCATAATGAGAATGGCGGTCAAGAAACCGTAAATACCCTGTGTACCGGGGAGCGCCTGTAAAACAAGCAGTTTACCGAACAGTTCGGGTTTTTCGGACGCCACGCCCGCCGCGGCTTTCCCCGCCGCCATAACGCCGATTGCCGAGCCGCAGCCCGCAAGCGCCGCGCAAAGTGCCGCACCGATGATTGCAATAGAAATACCTGACATAATTAGTTTCCTCCGTTTTCTTGAATTTGAATATATTTTGGGTTGATGGAAAGCGGCTGAAAGAGCTTGCCGCTGCCCTCATAAAACTTGCCGTAAAATTCGATGTACTGCAAACGGCAGTCGTGCACATAGGCGGACAAAAGTCCGAGCACCAAATTAAATACATGCCCGACGATATAAATCAAAAGCGAGAGCACAAAGCCGATGACCGAGCCTTGAATCATCCCCGCGAGCATATTCATCACCATGCCCACAACGCCCGTGGCAAGGCTTAATGCGAGAATACGCGAGTAGGAAAGAATGTCGCTTAAATAATTGGTGATGCCGTAAAGGCCCACAAGACCGCCCGTGATTTTGCCGATAATGCCTTTTTTGGCGCGCCCTGCGGTAAAGAGGATAATCGCCGCGCCGACGCATGCCAAAACAATGCCGACGGTACGCGTGGCGGCGAGGAAAATCAGGCAAATGCCGCTGATGACCAAAATCCACGAAACCTGGTCGCAAATCGCGTCCAGCCAATGCCCGGCTTTTACGCTGTTCACGATTTGCACGATAAGCCCCGTAAAGATATGTGCTACGCCGATACCTAAGGTGACAATCAGCATTTGCACGGGATTTTCCAATGGCGAGAACAAAATCGGATGCCAGGTTTCACCGAAGTAACTGCCGAACAGCACCCCGCAGAGAATGGTGGTAATCGACGAATACAACAGCACATTGATGAGCTTTTTGGTGTCGCCTTTGGGCTTCATAATCTTTTTGACGATGGAAATTAACACGACCATCATCAGCCCGTAGCCCACGTCGCCCATCATCATGCCGAAAATCAACCAATACCATGGCGCCATCACGGCGTTCGGGTCATAGCCGCCGTAACTCGGCACGCTGAACATATTGGTGATACCCTCAAACTGCGAAACCAATTTCTTGTTTTCGAGCGCGGTCGGAACTTCTTCTCCATCAACGGGGTCGCGTGCGGTTAAATCGTAAACTTCTGTGACCGCGCGCACGGTCTGCTCCACCTCTGCCACACGCTTTTCGGGCACCCATCCGCATAACAGAACGGTTTGCGCGGTGGACAAAAACGGCGCGTCGTCAATATCGCTTTCCGCGCGGTAATGGTCGCACAGCACCTGCGGCGCCAAGCTGTCGCCGGTGAGGGCGGTCAACTGTGCCGTGTCCTCGTCCAACTGCTTTTGCAACTCGTTTTGCTCGGCGGCGATACGGCGCAATTCGTCCGCAACCGTGCCCGCGGTCAGCGGCAAGGTGCATTTTTGAAAGCCGAACGAAGCAAGGTCAAGCGGTGCGCCGTCTTTCAGCGCGGCAAGCACCAAATATACGGCCTGCTCGGTTTCGGAAATTTTCTCGACCGCCGCACCGCTTTCTTCGCAAAACGCCGTAAGGTTGGGGAATTGCTTTTTCGGTACAACGCCTAAGGTGCAGTTTGTATAGGCACCGTCCGCCAAATCCTCTGCCGAAGCGGAAAGCTGTGCCCAAGGGTATAAGGCGGTTTGTCGGTCGGACAACTGCTTTTGCCGTTCTTTGGCATTGTCAATCTGCGCAAGTAACGCTTCCATGCGGTCGGCGGTTTGGCTATCCGCCGTGCTCGGCGCCTCGAAAGCGTTCGCGTCCACCTGCGGCTTTTCCGAAAACATCCCTTTTTTCGGGGTGTACGGTTTTAAATCCGACAACAGTTTTTCCATGCGCCGAAGCGCCGCGGCATTTTCCGTTCCTGCACGGACAGCGCCCTCTTGCTCGCAGAGCATCATGCTGCCTTGCTTTTGCAGGGCGCGCAAAACCGCCTCCCGGTCGTCACGCATCAAAACGAGCGTCACGAATTTCATCGGGACAATCAAATCGTTTCACTCCTTTCGGAAAAATCCGTTTTGCTTTTATAAATAGGAAAGAATTTTTCGCACGGTCTCCGCCTGATTTTTCTCGGCAATTGCAGAAAGCTCTGCTTTTTGCGCGTCGGCTTGCTTGTGCGTTTGCGCGGTTTCCGCAAGCGACTGTTCCATTGCCTTTGCAAGACGTTCCGCCGATTGCTCTTTGGCGTCGTCAAAGCGTGCCTGTGCTTCTTGCTCGGCACTTGCCTGCGCGTCCGCGACCGCTTTGGCGGCAACCGCCTTCGCTTCGGCAATCTGCGCGGCGGCTTTTTCCTCTGCCGCTTTGATTTCGGTCAGCATATCCATAGCGTTTCCTCCTGTTCTATTAGACCCTGAAAACAGTGTTTGCGTTTTCGGGGGCTCTATGCCGTGGGCAAAAAAATTACCTACTGAATAAGCATATCTGCTTTTTGTAAACTTAATATTAAGTATAGCATATTTCTTTGGGAAAAACAATCCGAATTGTTTTTTCCTGAACAGGATTTTTCGGGCTTTTCGTCTGTTTCACGCGGAAAACGAAAAAGCCGCCGCCGCAAAAAAACACGGTGCGGCAGCGGTTGTGTGTCCATTATTCAATTTCCAAATGCTTTGCCGCGGGCAAATCGGTTTGCTTTTTCGGCAAAGTCAATTTCAAAACGCCGTTTTCATATTTTGCTTTGATGTGCTCTGTATCAATGCCGGAGACATCAAACTGACGGCTGTATGCACCGTACGAGCGCTCCATACGAATACAACGGTCTTTTTTGTCTTTTTCCTCTATCTTGGAGTGGCGTTCTGCGCTGACGGTCAGCGTGTCGCCGTTTATATCCAAATGAATATCCTTTTTGTCAAAGCCGGGCAAATCCGCCTCTAACAGGTAACTGTCGCCTTCGTCTGTGACATCGGTTTTGAATTCCGCCAAATCCTGCATCTCAAAAAAACTGCCGAACGGGTCTTGGAAAAACCGTTTTTCAAAATCCTCCATCTCCCGGAAGGGGTTATAACTGTTCATATGATGATTGTTATTTCTGCGTGTAAGTTCAAACATAATACATACCTCCGAAAAATTCGATTGTTTTATTATGCCGCCCTTTTGCAAGTTTATCCGACGGGGTCGGTGTGAAGTCGGACTTTATTGGCCCATGGGAAGTCATCTCTTTCGTTTTGATTTGTCTTTTTCCTTTTGACAAGCATAAATATATGCTCCGATTTCGCATATTTTGTTGTTTGTTTTTGAACAATTTGTAAATGTTGACGCGCAAATATTTTGAGAGGCAGAAGATAGAGTGTATGCTGACAGAGAATTGCGCTTTTTCATTTGTATAGTATACTTAACAATTATATCGATTATGTAAGGGGAAAATGACCTGTGCAAAATAAAGAAAATATAAATGCGAAAAATTCTGAATCACAAAAGCATATTGAAACTTTGGAAAAGGCGTTGGAACTTTTTGCAGACAGCGGTCAGCAAGATACAAATTTTCTGAAACAAATCATCATACTTTTAACAAGAGCACCTTTGGTTTTTCCAATAGAAATGGATACGGATGCAATGTTTTCAGGTGTTGATCCGACAACACTGAAAGCAGGAGATACCTTTTCGCCCAACCAAGATGTAAAAATAATAATTAGAACGCTTATGGTTCCGGTTGACGAACAACCGGAAGAAATTATCCCGGCGTTTACCTCATTAGAAGAGGCAAACAAAGGGCCGCAGTCATCTTTCATACAGATGTATCCACAGGAGTATTTACAGACGGTTTCTCAAATGGGAAAACCGGTTGTAATCAATCTGTTCGGCAAAACACTACTGCATTTGCGACCAAAGGTATTTCAAGAAATTTTACCGGATCTAATGAATGATTCGCTTGGCGGGAAAAGTGAAATGGAGACTTCGCGTCAATGCACGAAAAATGCTGATAACGATAGTAATGATACCATGGATAGATCACCGTACAAGACTTGGAAA
Organism: Ruminococcus sp.; assembly: GCA_004555265.1. Classification (GTDB taxonomy): domain Bacteria; phylum Bacillota; class Clostridia; order Oscillospirales; family Acutalibacteraceae; genus Fimenecus. Next base: position 8,602 of record SFIQ01000012.1, on the reverse strand, counting down.
GAAAGCAATCTTTATAAAAACAAGCAGTTTTCTGTTTTGGGTGATTCCATAAGCACGCTGGCAGGGTATAATCCAAGAGGTTATGACGTATTCTATGACGGAGAGACCTGTGAAAAATCGAGTGTCAAGGAAATGAAGGACACCTGGTGGGGTAAGGTTATTGACTTCTTCGGTGGGGAACTTCTTGTGAATGATTCTTGGTCAGGAAGTCGCGTAACGCAATTGCCTAATCAGGAAAGATTGTTCCCATCAGGTTGTAGTGAGGAACGCACAAACAATTTGCATATAGGCACATTAAAACCTGATGTTATTATTGTTTATTTGGGCACTAACGATTGGGCAAACAATGTTCCCCTTATTAATTTGGAATGCGTAAGACTTCCTGCTGAGACGTGCACATTTGAAGATGCATATAACTATATGTTATGGAATCTTCGCAATAATTATCCTAATGCGGAAATTTGGTGCTGTACACTATGCGAAACATTTATGTCGAAATGTCCTGATTTCCGGTTTCCGCATAAATATGCCGGGACGCATATCGAAGCGTACAACGATATCATTAGGAAATCGGTATCCAGAAACATGTGTAAGTTGTTGGACTTGTACAACTATAAAATGCCATATGATTCGATTGACGGCACACATCCAAATTTTGACGGAATGAACACCTTGGCAACCATGATAATAAGAGAAATCGGTGGTAAAGAGGTGGAACCGTTTTTGGACTGTGCACAGAATCAGCACAAATTTGAAATAGTAGAACAATGTTGTGATGCTACAAAATATGTATGTAAAAAATGCGGGAAAAGTAAAATTGAGTCTTCGCGTCAATGCGGGAATGTGGATAAAGATGGGGTTGATGAAAAACGATATTGCGCGCAATGTGGGCATGCGATTCATAAAAATGCCCGGTTTTGCACAAATTGCGGCAAAACTGTGTCATACAAATCTGAATCCGCCTCTCCAAAGCCGATTGGTGTCGGCACAATCATAGACGAAAAATATGAACTGTTAAAGTTGATTGGTCAGGGCGGAACATTTAAAGTATTTCTCGCAATGGACGTACGGCTGAATAAGATATGGGCAGTTAAGATTTTGCGTGATGATTATCATGATGTGGATTATGACAAACAAGGGGTGCTGCGTGAGACTGCACTTCATGAAGCGTCATTGCTGAAATCACTGAATCATCCCGCTATCCCAAGCGTTGTGGATATAATTGATGTACCGGGGTGCTTTGCGACTGTGCAGGATTATGTCGAAGGTGAAACGCTGAACAATCTTGTGAAAAATTTCGGCGCACAGCCGGTTGACCTTGTAATGGATTGGGCAAAGCAGCTGTGTGCTGTTCTCGCTTATCTTCATGCCTTAAATCCACCGCATATTCACAGAGATATAAAGCCAAACAATCTGATTTTAGAACCAAACGGGCGTATTAAAATCATTGATTTCAGTATTATGCGTACATATAAGCCAAACCAAAAAAACGATACGTGTTCCCTTGGAACCAAAGGCTATGCCGCACCGGAGCAATACGGCGGTAGGGGACAAACCGATGCGCGCACGGATATTTACGGCGTCGGAATGACTTTATATTGTCTCTTAACGGGACTTGATCCAATAGAAGAGAATTTTGTGGTAAGACCGCTTTGCCAAGTGAATCCGGCTTTGCCAAAAGGAATAGAGTATATCATTGATAAATGTATTCAGCTCAATCCCAAGGATAGGTATCAAAATTGTGCAGAGTTGCTGAACGATTTGAATCACTATACGGAATTACCAAGATAAAAGCATTTTTGGGCAGAAAACGGAAAACAGTAATATGTGACGACGGCAGAAAACGTTTCTTGTTTTGATGTATTGCCCTCCCAAATGATAATCCGGGGTGGAATTTGTTTTGCAGAAGTATTTTACGCAAACGAGACAGGCATACATGTGAACATTGGTTTTACATAGAAGCACAAAGTGCATGGTTGCGTGATTCCCGATTACAAAAACTGCTTCAATTCGTGATACAGCGCCAAAAATTCCGCCTCGGTTTCTTGAAAATCCGTATCGGGCACAAGCGGGATGTGCAGTACGGGCGGCGTTTCCGACAATTCCGCCCCGTGAAATGCTTTAAACTCGTGGTATAACAACGCGTCGTCTGCCGCTTTGACTGCCGCGCGCTGTTCTTCGGTGACATCGGTTGTGGCAAATTTTTCATAAATCTGTTTTTGCAAATTGCGCTCAAAATCCGAAAATTCGGGAATGTGCCGCCGCAACGGACGCGTTAAATCGCCGATGTATGCCTCGGCGCTGTCGTGCAGAAGCGCGAGCAGCTGTACTTTTTCTGTAAAGCCTTTTGCCTTTACTTCTTTTGCGCAGTTTATGGAATGGCGCGCCACGGAATAAAATACCCGAAAATGCCCGTTTGCCCGCGTCAAATACGACAGCGCATGGGCAATATCCTCAATGCACAAGTCGTCCGCCGTGGGTGCGGTCGGGTCAAATTCGTGTCCGTAAAAGGTTGCTATACAGCATTTCTCCACCATATCCAAATCTCCTGTATTTTAAAGTTCAAACTTATGTAAAGCAAATTTACTTTACAATTTAAAACCGAATTTTGCGGCAATTTCGGCATATTGCGGCGTGGGGACGCCGTATTTTCGTCCCAAGCGCACAGGTTCAAACACCAATCCGTCCAGCTCGCTTTGGTGCCCTGCGCGAATATCCCGTTGCATCGAGGTGGACGCGTCCGGCGCGAGCGCGTCAAGAATATCCAAATTGGTTTGCACAATGTCCGTGTCAAACGGACAACCCATTGCTTTTGCCAACGCATCGATTTCACGCATCAGCGCCGCAAAAGTATCCCGCGGTGCTCCCGCTTTTTGAAATGCGCCCGCGTCCGCGTCAAAATATAAGCCTGCCGCCGCCATCGGAGACACATAGGCATATTTTTTCAAAGTATCGCGCTGTACAAAATCCGACAACAACGGTTCAATTCCTGCCGTTTTCAAATCGGCGGCAATTTCTCGTAAAATCGGGCGAAATTCGCGCGGTTGCCGCACGCCGAACACAATTTTGAAAATGTCGCCTTGCCATGCGACCGTTCCCGCCGTCGGCTTGCTCGCCGCAATATACACACAGCCGTCGGTAATAAGCGGTGCGGGCAATGCCGCTTGCAATCGCGCGCCCGTGCCGTAAATGTTCAAAAGCGGAATGATAACGGTGTGTGCGTCGGAAATTCGCCCAAGAAGCGGCAAAACACTCTCCAAAGAATACCCCTTGACCGACACGAAAATCACATCGGGCTTGGTTTCATATGCCGATTCGGTAAAGGCGCGCACGGGAGACACGGTTTGCGCCGTTTCGCCGTGCAAAATTTGAATACCGTGTGCTTTGAGCGCGGCTAAATTCGCCCCGCGCGCGAGAATATCTGTCGAAAACCCCGCTTTTGTAAGCGCGGCGGCGACGCTTAACCCCACGGCGCCCGCGCCGACAATACAGTATTGCATAAAAATCCCTCGGTTTTTTGAATTCCCCCTTATTCTATCACAAATCTTTTGAAAACGGGAAAAAATTTGTATTTTTCCCCCATTTTTTCAAAAAGTATGATACAATAAGGTGATTTCACGAAAGGGATTGTTCCCCATGCCCGAAAAACAGAAAGAAATTGCAAAGCTCTGTTTGAAAATCGCGGTTTGCGCCGCGGTTTTTGTTGCCGTACTTTTAAACTACCAAACGCTGACGAATTTGGATGTGCGCGCGCTTGTGCAGAATGCCGCCTCTCTTCCCGCGGCGATTTGCACCGTGCTCGGCGTATACATTTTAAAGGGATTTGTATTTGTAATTCCCGCGTCGCTCTTTTATATTTCCGTCGGGATGGCTTTTTCTCCGCTGACGGCGGTTTTTGTCAATCTCGGCGGGATTTTGTTAGAGGTCATCGTTTCGTATCTGTTCGGGCTGTTTTTGGGGGGAGAGTACATTCAACGCTTTTTGTCGCGCAAAAAGGGCGGGCAAAAAATTTTGGAACTGCAAAACAAGCGTGCGGGTGCGGCTTCGGTGTTTGTGATGCGGCTGTTGCCCGTTTTTCCCATTGATTTTGTCAGCCTGTTTTTGGGCGGCAGCAGGTATCCGTTTTGGCGCTATCTTTTGCTGTCCGTTCTCGGCATTGCGCCGCGCGTGGTGCTGTTCACCCTGCTTGGCGACACGATTTATGATTATATCCCGATGCAACTGATTGTCACGCTGATTTTGATTACCGTCCCCGCCGCGGTTGTCGGCTTGCTGATGGCGGCGCTCGTTCGGCGCAATCGGCGTCGAAAAGCCCAAGCCGAAGAGGAGACATACCATGCTTGACACCGACCTTGCCTTACAAAAACGGTTAGCAGAACTTGGCGACCGCGCCGAAACGCGGCAAATGCTTGTGTATTCGGATTTTTTGAATTTGCACGAGCAAGGCGCTTTGCAGAGCGCCAAAATTCACGCGCCGTTCGTGCTGTACGGCGGGCACCCGTCGGCAGAACGCAAGGTGGCGTGCTTCGGCACAGAAGATGCGGACAAAGCCGCCGAAAATGCGCCGTTTGTTTTGTTGAAAATCGCGCCCGCCGCGCCGAAATTTGCCGAAACACTTACCCACCGCGATTTTCTCGGCAGTATTTTGGCGTTGGGTCTGCGCCGCGAAAGGGTAGGGGATATTCTGCTGTTTGACAACAGCGGCTATGTATTTTGTATGGAGAACATTGCCGCGTTTTTGACGGAGAATTTAGAACGCGTGCGGCATACAACCGTGCGCGTCACACTTGCCGACGCTCTGCCGAATGCACTGACCGCCGAACCGGAACCGCAATCGGTGGTGGTCGCGTCGGAACGGCTGGACGCGGTGCTTTCGGCGGTGTTTCGCCTGTCGCGCAGTGAAGCGCAAAAACAGATTGGGGCCGAGCGCGTTTTTGTGGACAGCTGCGCCGTAACACGGGCAGATATGGTGTTAAAACCGAACTGCATTGTTTCCGCGCGCGGATACGGGCGATTTCGGTATTGCGGAACACAACGCGAAACCAAAAAGGGGAAATTGCGCGTGACGGTGCAAATTTACAAATGATTTTTTCTGCGGCTGAAAATACAAGCTTCCCTATATTGCATCGCCAACTGAAAATTCGGATTTTCCGCGAAAAAAAGTGTTTTTTCCCTTGACAAACCGCGGCGGGGCATATATAATAATCAAGCACTTAAATTTGCGCTGATAGCTCAGCTGGATAGAGCATCTGCCTTCTAAGCAGAGGGTCGGGGGTTCGAGTCCCTCTCAGCGCGCCACTTTTGCGCGAGAGATTGAGTGGAGTACAAATGGTATTGCAATCGCCCGTTTCTGGGGGCTCGAACCCCGAGGGGGTGAGCAGCGTTAAAAAAATGATTCAGTGAATCATTTTTAGCTGCGAAGTCCGCAGTGCGTAAGCACAAGGACGCACGATTTGCGAAGCAAAGCGGTGTCCCTCAAAGCGTCGCGCTTTTGCGCGAGAGATTGAGTGGAGCACAAATGGTATTGCAATCGCCCGATTTCGGGGGCTCGAACCCCGAAAAATTGCATCGTGCAAACGCATATGGTGGGATTAGCTTAGTTGGTTAAAGCGCCAGTTTGTGGCACTGGAGACCATCGGTTCGAATCCGATATTCCACCCCATAGGAAACTCCGCCGAAGCACAAAGGCGTTTGGGCGGAGTTTTCCTTATAAAATTGCATATTGGGGTGTCGTCAAGCGGTAAGACACAGCACTTTGACTGCTGCATTCGTAGGTTCGAATCCTGCCACCCCAGCCAAAGAAAACGGTATTCGAGGGACTTCCCGAATACCGTTTTTTGTTGATATAGCAAGGTTTTTCGGACTTTTTTTGAATTTCGACAGCCTTACGAATTTTTGTGTTTTACACGAAAATATACGAGAAAGTGTAAACGATAGTGTAAACAAAAATAAGCTGTTTAGGAGTCATTTGAATCCCTAATAATGAATGTTGACTCGCTAACGAAGACAGTGAACAAGAAATGTTGATAATGAAAAAGGGAATATTTGAGCAAATGGACGATACACATAAAAAGCTAGCGACTCTTACTTGCCTAACCTTTTTCCTGATGAAAAAGAAACCGAAATAGGCTTATGGGGACAGATGCACTTGCGACACATTATGCAAAATCAAAAGAGGTGTTATACACCAATTTGCTGACAAGCGGCAAGTTAAGTTTATAGGCTTTGTCAAGAAAAGTGTGTAAGTTTTTTAAGAAATTAAATAATTGATGTTTTTTGTCCGACTTTGGAGTGGATCGTAGCGCAACGAAAAAAGGCAGACAAAAACGGCGGTCAGATTAAGTGCTCGTATTTCTCCATATGGGCTTTAATTTTGTCGTTGGTTGCGAGCTGATTTCTGACCATAGCCCAATTTTGAACCTTGCTGCCGTTCCATTTTTTGTAAAGCTCGGTAATCCTGAGATAGAGCAATTTAAGCAGTGCGTTTTCGTTCGGGAAGGCACCTTTTTTGGTGACTTTTCTAAAACTGGAATTGATACTCTCGACAGCATTTGTTGTGTACATTACCTTGCGGACTGCGCTGCCGTAATCGAAAAGTTGCTCAACATGATTGAAATTTCGTTTCCACACATCAACAGCTCCGGGATACTGTGACCATTCCTGACAGAACTGCTCAAAGGCTTTTCGGGCGGCTGCAAGACTCGGTGCGCCGTATACTTTCTTTAAGCTTTGCGTGAATTTTTTGTAGTCTTTGCCCGGCACATATTTGATTGAATTTCGGATTAAATGCACGATACAGCGCTGTACTACAACATCCTTGAAGATTGCCTTTGCACCTTCCGCAAGTCCCGAAACACCGTCCATACTGATAAACAGTACATCCTTTATGCCTCGTGTTTTCAGCTCGTCAAATATCTGCATGCAAGAACAATTGTTTCTATGCTAATGTCTGATGTGAGCCTCAAGCCTTACACAAACATAGCATACCACAATTCCGAATTGAAGTCACTAACGAGATACATATTTGACAAAGTTTCTGAACGGGCTAAGTTAAGAGTCTCTGTTTCAAGGCTGGTGAATATCCTTTTTCCTGAATTAGAGAAACTACTGCCGATTTTACATACCGCTTTATCCTATGCACTCCTCAGTGAATTACCGAGTGCAAAGCACATTGCCAACGTTCATCTTACACATCTTACAAATTTGCTTTATACGGCTTATAAAGGTCGCTATGGCCGTGACAAAGCAATAAAAATTTGTGATGCTGCAAGAAACTCTATTGGTACATTTATGCCGGCTAAAGCACTTGAACTGAAACATACTATCAAGCTTATTCGTGAGTTTGATAACGAAATTTCGGAAATTGAAGATGCCATTCAATCAATAATGGATCAAATCGCTTCTCTCATTACCTCTATCCCTGGTATTGGTACAACTATGGCTGCTATGATTGTTGCTGAAATCGGGATTTCAACAACTTTGATTCACCTGACAAAATCCTTGCTTTTGCAGGTCTTTCACCATCCACATACCAATCCGGTCAACTTAATAACTGTTATGCGCACATGGAAAAGCGTGGTTCTCGTTATTTGCGTTATGCTCTATTTAATACGACCAAATATGTCTGTATTTGGTGTCCTGCTTTTGCTGACTATCTTGCGAAGAAGCGTTCAGAGGGGAATCATTACAATGTTGCTGTTTCTCATGCTGCTAAAAAGCTAGTCTGTCTTATCTTTGCTTTGCAAAAATCCGGTCAGCCTTATATCACTACTGTCTAATTCCTGTTGTTCCTGAAAACTCCGCGTCTCTGACGTCTGCTTTGCTATGCCTTTTTTGCCGCCTTACAATTTGCAACATTCTTTCACTTTCACTATTTACTTTTAATAGTTAGTCTTTTCATTTAATTGTTTAGGCTTCAGAATGCAAAACGACAAAACAAAAATCGGGCACTGAAACCTACACATACCTTTACACAGACTGCTCCCTTTTGTGAGGAATTGCTGTGTAAATATGTATAAGTTTCAATGCCCGACTAACATCGTTCATTAAACTTAAAAATTAAATTTAACTTCTATTGAGTTAAAACTATAAGTAAAAAATATTGAATTGTAATGTATAATGTTGGCTTCTTCTGCCAATAATATAAAGTTTAGCAAGAAATTACTTTAACGTCAAGATAAAAGGGTATTATCTTTTAACTCTTTAAAAGCTTTAAGGCTTCAATAATATAAATAAGTTGCAAAATCCGTTTTTCTAAGTCAATATACAACAATTTTTGAATTTGAAGTTCAATATGCGGTAAAATATATTAATAAGTTTTATCGGAGGGATTGCTATGAAAAAGCAGATTTTAACGGATAACAAAATAACGGCATTTAAAGAATATCTTATTTACGGAGAAAAAAGTAAAATAACCGTTGAAAAATATATTCATGATGTAAAAGCGTTTGCGGATTATGCGAACGGAGCTGAAATCACAAAGGATATTGTATTAGCATATAAGCAAATGCTGATTTCAAAATATGCGGCAAGGTCTGTTAATTCAAAGTTAGCGTCTGTCAACAGCTTGTTTTTATTTTTAGGCTGAGCTGATTGCAGGGTA
>SFIQ01000011.1 GCA_004555265.1 Ruminococcus sp. | reverse complement strand
ACCGCGCCCTCCGTGCTCCCAAGGCTCGGCAGTCCGCTCTTTACCGCAATGCTCATCCTGTCACCCCCGGTCTGTTGTAGTTGTGCCCGCAGGCAACGTTTATGCGCCTGCGTGGTATTTTTTTATATCCGCCGCTCGTCCATTCAAGCCAAATATACGCCTTTTCATCGTCGTGAAAGTCATAGGTTTTCGCCGATGGCACAAACACCCAAAGCGTATATCCGTTACTGTCCAGCGTGAATATGTTGTCCGTGTTGGTGTCGGTATAACTGACAACCGTGCTCTTGTCTGCATGCTGAAACTTTACCGTAATCGCCGTAACGGCGCTTATCTTGTCCGGAAGCGTTATGCTGAAAAGCTTGTCCTCTCCCGGCATAATGTAAATTGCCAAAGTTCACACCCCCAGCGCCTTTTTAAATTTGCAAAGAAATTCGTCTCCGCTTATTTCGTCCGTTTCTCCGGCGCTTTCATAAAGATAAATAACGCCGTCTTTAATTTCATACGAAGGCTCGCCCTCGGCTCGCACAACGGGAAGATAACCAAAAAACGCATATTCCTTTGGGCTGTTTGAAAGAATCCTGAATCCGCCCTCTTTCAAAAGCTCCCGCGGTGCAAAGCTTAAAACTCCGTTCTCGATTTTCCCAAAGCCGAAATTATATTCCATAAATCACCCCTCCAACCAAAGCTCGTTTATCGAAATATATCCGGCTTCATTGCCCGAAATGTCGTTTTCTGCGGTAATCGCCGCAATATATACATTTTCAAAACCGGAAATATCAACAATAAATGTTCCTTCAATCTCTTCCGGGGGATTTTCCGAAGCAAACTCCGCCTTTTCCGCGTTTCCCTTTTCTTCCGCCCACTCGTAATGAACATAAACAGGGTTCGGCGGTGTTCCCACCAACATACTCTTTATGTCAGTTTCCGTGTCTGAAATTATAATTGAATATGCTTTTTGCTTATGGGCATTTTTAAGGCTTTTAACATTTTTTGCGCTGTACTTAACCACGCATCTCGCAAATCCCGCCGCCGGAACTTTAAGCTGAATATATGCCGCGGGGTAACTGTCAATCATTCCGTATGTATAATCGTTTATCTGCGTTTTTTTCTGCGCCGAAAGCACCGCTTTTCCGTTTGCAAAGGTAACAAACTGTTTTTCCAAAACTTCACAGCCGTCAAACCCGCTCCCGTTAAAAATTCTTAAATGCTTTCCCATCAAAAGCCGCCGCCTTGTTTTTTTGTCCATCAAGCAGTCCCCCAGTTTTTCCAAAGGATATATCCGGCAAGACAGTCAAACTCCCAGGTTTCGCCGCCTGCCGCCTTTGTCGGGTCGTCGCCGCCGGTTCTCGTGTATCCGCTCACCGTGACTGTCGGCGTGCCTGCCGCAAAGGTAATAAAGCCGTGGCAGTCCGTTGTTTCCGCTACTGTCAAAGAAAGGCTTGTAACCGCAGTAAATTTGTATTCCTTGTTGTTTTCGGCTGTCGCCGTCACCGCGCCGGAATTGCTCTTTTCCTCCGGCTTCGCTTCAAAATTCTTTTGCAGGTATGCAAGATTCACCGCGTCTGTTCCTGCTATCGGGTCTTTAACGGAAGTCGTTCCGCCGGAGTTGTCCACTCCGCTTGCTTTTATCGCACCGTCAATTACATATGTGATTTTGCTGCCGTTTACTGTCTTTGCTCCAGGCACAGCGCCTATATCCTCTGCTGAAATGGGGTCGCTTCCGCCTTTTTTGTGCTGCGCTGCGTGTGTTTTCGCCGCCGCTCCCACCTGCTCGGCGGTATAGTCCCCGGTCATAGCCGTCACCGCTCCGGCTCTGCCGAAAACAGACGAAACGCTTCCCGAAGCAAGTACCGTCTGCGCAAGAGTTTCATCGCTCACATAGCCATTTATAATCTCGTTTACTTTCGGAATGACTACGCTCCGCACGATTTCTTCAACCTTTGCCTGCATTTCCGCGGCAGAAAGCCCCGGAACATCCGGCTGTCCCATTACGCCTTTTCCCTTAAGGTCTGCTTCTGTAATTATCTCAACTGCCATATCTCCGCCTCATTTCTTATATCTTCCGCTTTCCGCATACTCAAGGCTGAACGCATAAAGCCCAAATGCCTTGTCAATGTCCCCGCAGCTTATCCTGAATCCCACTTTGTCAAATTTCTTTATTTTAACTTTTGCCGAAAGGGTTCTGTATGTGCTGTTTCCGCTCCATGTCCACTCTTCCCAGTTTAAGGCGCTCCATGCAAAATAACATATTTTTGCTCCCCACTCTGTAACCTTGCTCCAAATGCCGTCAACGCATTTTTCAAGAACAACCTTGTTCTGCGGAAATGCCGCCGCCTGCACCGCAACAGCCCTTACCGTCTTGTTGCGCCAAAAAAGCGAACCGGAAAAATCAGGAATCGTCCAATATGCATCAATGGTTCTGCTTCCGCTTTCAGTCCAATCGTGGTATATATTTTCCGTAAAGCGGCACACATTTCCGTCGCAATCGCCAAAGCACAGCCGGCCTTCGCCGTCCTCCCAAAGTACCCGCGCGTTTATCCCTGTCCAAAGGTAACATTCATATTGAAAAGAAGAAAGCGGTTCTCCTCTGCCGTAATATTTTTGGCTCGTATCAAGAAGATAAAGCTTGCCATTTATCCCTATAACATAAAAATGCTTCCACTTTGTCCCAAAGGCGTTTTCAAGTCCTTCCTCGGCGCAAAGGGCGCGGTTGATAAAATAACTTCGGTTCTGCGTATAAAACCGCCCGTCAATGTCTCCCGCCGTGGCAGCGTAAACCCCGCGCTCAGTTATAAACAAAGGTTCAGTCTCCATAAATACAAAGGCGCATGGCGCTGCTGCCTCTTCGCCCTGCAAAAATCCGGTAACGGGATACGTCGCCTTTCCTCGGTCGTCAAGGCTTGCACTTCTGAAAATAATGCTGCGCCCGTCGGCGGCGGGCTTCATGTGCGTTCCAAGCTTCCCGTCTATAACAGAATAACCCATAATTTCGGCGTCTCCGCCTCCCGGCTCTCCGTAATAGCTGTCCGGCCAATATGTCGGGTCGTTCACCGCGCACCAAAAATCCGTTCCCGGCATTTCGCGGTTTCCGCAGACAAAAATGCGGTTTGCGCTTCCGCCGTCGCCAAAGGCAATGCTTCTCCTGCATCCGTTTATTTTTGCCTTGCTTTCAGAAACGCACTTTTTCGCGGTGATAATAACATTGTCCTTTCCCTCAACAGGCGTTTTCCCCGGCGGTGTAAAAAACGTAATTTTGCCCGCAGCCTTGTCAACGGAATAATCCTCGCCCTCGGTCTTTTTTATCCATCCGCCCAAATTGTCCATAGCCTCAACGCTCACAACGCGGTCAATGCTTTTCTGCGAAAGCGTAAAAACCGTTTCCGTTCCCTCGCTGCATAAAAAGCTTTCTTTCCACTTATCGCCCAAAAGGTTGAAATCCTCATTGCTGCTGCCGCCGGGCTCTTGATTTACTTTCCCGTTAATCACTATTGCCTTCCCATCCGCAGGCGCACTTGCAAAAACCGCCTCGTTTCCGTTTTCAAGAGTAACCGCCGCCGAAGCGCCGTCCACCTTTGCGGTTATTTCGTCCGCCGCTTTTGAAAGGGTAAAGCGCTTTGTGCTTCCGTCTCCGCTGAAATTTTCATCAAAATAATAAAAATCCGCATTTTTGCTTATAAGAACCGTCGGAACATATGCGTCATAGCTTATGGGGTAAGCGTCATATCCATCGCATTTAAGGGCGCAAAGCCCGTCAAAAATATAAAGGTTTTCCTTTATAATCTGTCCGCTGCTTCGCTCGTCGGCCATTCCGCTCCAAACTCTTTTTCCTTCAATATAAAGGGCGCTTCCTGCGTGAATAACCTCTTTCCCGTTTATTTCAAAGCGTCCGTTTATTCTTCCTTCAAATTTCCCGGTGCGCTCAAATCCGGGTCTTTTCTTAGGGTTTCCCTTCGTGTCCGGCATCATATTCGGCGCGTCCGGGCTTCGGCTTTTGTCAACGTCCGTCGGGCTGGATGAAAGGTCAATTCCGCCAAAGCTGTCAATAAGAATCTGTCTTTTTACCGGCTCCGCGGCGCTTGCAAAATTTATCTGCTTCGGCATACTGCCTCCCCCTTAACCGTAAGCTTTTTTAAGTTTCGCGCTGTTTTCCGCCTGCGCTTTGGTAAGAAGATAGTCAAGCCAGCTCCTGTCAAGTTCGTTTTCCGTGTCAGCGGCGCTCTGATTATATTTCTGCGCAAGCTCTCCAAGGCTCGTAATATAGTTTTTGCGAATGTCGTTTCTCCCGCTCTGATAGCTTGCTTTAAGCGCCGCAAGGGTGCTTCCTGCAGCGCCTCCGTTAACGCCTGCTCTCGCCATCCTTTCGGGAAGCGCACTTTCCGCCTGCCTTTCGGCAATGGCCTGCTCCCTAAGGCTGTTTGCCTTCTCATCGGCAAGCTGCTGTGCGCCGAAACTGTAATCTGCCGCAAGGCTTCCGCGGTATCTGTTTTTAAGGTCGTTTATAGTATTTGCCGCAGCGTTTTCTCCGCTGCTGCCGCTCATAGTGTTTTTATAAGGCTCTGTGCTCTTTTTTATATCGGCAAGTGTCATTTGTTTTTGCTCCCTTCATCAAAGCGGCGGCAAAAGGTTTTCCCCTCCGCCGCCGCTTTGCTCAAATATTTTCATCAGGCCACGGTTCTCTCGCTGTCCGTCGCAACGTCCGAAGTAAACAGTGCGTCGTCAAGCGCAACGGCTTTTGCCGCAGTCTTGCCGGAAGGCAGGGCAATGGTTCCGCCGCTTGTGGTTTTAATCGCGTTCTTGCTGTATCTCGGGTCGCTGCCGTCAAGAGTAACACGAACCTCGGTCGCTCCGGCAGAGGTTACTGTAAGATTACCGCCGGAAAAGCTGAAAGTCGGTGCCGCCTGCTTTGTGGAAGCTGCAACAGCGGCATATACACCATTGGCTCTTGCGCCAAGAACGTGTGCGTCATATATAAATCTGCCCTCAATCAGTGCACCGTTAATGCCCGCAGGATTTTCCTTTACAAAGTAATCCTGAATTTTCTTCGGCTGAATTACGGCATTTTTGTGCGTAATGACAAAATAGCACTGGCTTTCGCCTTTTTTAAGATAAGTGTCGGGAACCGCAATAACGTGTGCGCCCATAAAAGTTCCAAGCTCGCCGTTTATAAGAGCTTTCTTTCCAAGCTCATCAATGCCGATGAACTGCTTTGAAAGACGAAGAAGGCCAAACCATTTCCAGCCGATATAAATATATCTGTTATCATCAGGAACATTTTTGTTGCTCATGGCGACCATACCGTCGGAAAGCGCGGTGCAAATAGTGTCGCTTGTCGGCTCTGCGGCAAGCGCTTCGCTCTTGCCGGCATAGTCGATGAATCTCCCAAGCGCATATTTGTCCATTTCGGGAGTAACCTGCTCCTCAATTTCAAGAGCAAGAATTTTTGCGGCGTCTTTTGCGCCCATCTGCTCGGTATTGTTGCCCTTGTCGATGGTAATTGAAAATGCCTTGTCTTTGTTCACTTCCATTTCCTGAAGGGTGTCCTGAAGCTCCTGGGGGTCACCGTATCTGTTAGAGCCGGTTCGCTTGTAATCGTTAAGCGGCTGAGTCACCGGGGTATAAATATTGATGCTTTTTACTCCGTTAAAATCATAGTCCTGGTTGGTGTTGCCGCTTACTTTCGATTTAAGGGTAAAAACCTTTGCAATCTCTTTTTCGTATTTTGTAGCAAGATTAACTGCCATGTCTTATTCTCTTCCTTTCCTTTTCCTTTGCGCGTCAGCCAAAAAGTCCTTCAATAAACGGGTCCTTCGGCGCTGCTCCTGCTCCGCTTGCGGCAGAACCCGCGCTGTGCTCCGTTCCGTATATCCTCTTTTCGGCTTTTGCATTCTCTGCTTTTAGTTTTTCAATTTCTTCTTTAAGCGCGGCAAGCTCCTTTTCTTTTTGAAAAGAATTCCACGCGTCCTCAAGGCTCTTTCCGCTCTCAAAAGCTTTTACGACCTCTGCCGGCAGCTCATCCCCGGCCTTGATTTCGGGATGAGCGATTTCAAAAGCTTCAATCTCGCGCAGCTTTGCTTCTCTTTCTTTGGCTGCTTTCGCTTCCTCGCCGTTTTCCGCCTCTTTCTGCTTCTCGGCTTGTGCTTCGCGTTCCTTGGATCTTTGGTTTTCAATTTCCGCCTGCGCCCAGCGCCGCGCTTCGCTTTCTAAAATATCGGGGTTTCTCTCCATGATCTCCGATGCAAGGTTGTCAATGGGCAGCGTCTCCGCCGCATATACAAGCTCCCTGCGCGCTTCTGCCGGTTCAATTCCCCTCGCTTTAGCAACTTTGTTAATTATTTCGCTGTCTTTTGCTGCCTCGGCGTATTTAGCCTGCAGCGCGTCAAATCCGCAGCCCTTCTGGTATAGGTCAATAAACTCGTCAGGCCTTCTGCCCGCTCCGGCCGCCACCTTTTCAAGGGCCTCTTTCTCAACGCTGTAAGTTTTTCCGTGCTCCACAAAGCTGACCTTTTCGGGCGTGCTTTCGGCTGCCTCTTTGCTTTCGGCCTGGTCTTGCTTTGCTTTTTCCGTTTCCGCGCCGGTTTCCGGCACGGCAGGTTTCTCTTCGCCGTAGGGCTCCTCCCCGTCAGAATGGCCGCTTTCGGCGGCGTTTTCCTCCGGCTCGTATTCCTCGCCGAAAAGTCCTCTCATAAAATCCTTATCACTTTCGGAACTTGCGGTTCCTGCGCCGCTGCTTTCGGCAGCCGGCTCGGTGTTTACGGCATTTTCGTCCATTTTTCTTTCTCCTTTTTAATATTTCAAAAACCGCTGTGCGGTTAATGCCAAAATCAATATTTTAAAAGGCTCTCCACCTGCTCGTCATACTCCGGCAAATACTCGTCTCTTTCTGTGATAACCGGAGCGGGAACGGGTCTGCCTGCCGCCCAATAGCGAAGAGCGTCCGCCGCGTGCGTATATTCATGCGGCTCTCCTGCTACGTCGTTTGGGTTTTTCTTGTCAATCTCAAGCATGGGAAGCGTGCGGATAAGATTTTTGCAATTTGAAAAAATCTTAAGCTTCGGGCTTATATTTCCGTACTCGTCCGGCCGCGGATGCAGCCACTCTTTTAAATCATACCACCCCTGAACGCGGTCGTTTTTCGCCTTGGTAAGCATAATTCCCCCATCGGCAAAAATCTCCGCAACGCTGCGTCCGGTGTCCTGCCGGCGATTCCACATATCCGGCGGAGCTATGTACTCATACGGCAAGTCTTTGCCCTGCACAGCTAAAATGTCGTTCAAAGCTTCGGTTATAACCTTGCCGCTTTCGTATATTTCTCTGTAAGCAAAAGCATTTCCCATGCCGTCAACTGCAATCCAATATCCCGCAAGCATATCAAGGCCATAGTCCATGGCAAAATATCTTCTCCAGTCTTTCGGCACATCAAAAGGCTCGCAAACGTGTAAATCCCGCCGCCACTCCGAAAAATATGCGCCTTCGTTTATATCCCAAACGCCAAGGCAAAGCTTCCTGTACTCGTCTTCGGGAAGATTTTTAAGGCGCTTGCCGTAATCCGGGTCCTTTTTCAAAAGCCATTTGTTGTCCGTAAGCTTTGCGGGAATAAAAATTCTCGTCGTGTCTTTGGAAGAAAAAACTTTGTTTTGAATCTGCGGGTCAATAAATCTCGCCTTTACCCAGCCGTGCCCCACTCCTCCGGGGTTGGTGCTTCCCTTAATATGCTTAGGGTAGTCGTTTGCGCCGCGAATACGCGAAATAAGGTAAAGATACATAAACTCCGTAAAATGCGTAAGCTCGTCAATCCTTATAACGTCATATTCGGCGCCCTGATATCTGAAAACATCATTCTCGTTGTCGCAATAGCCAAAGTCAATGACGCTCCCGTTTGAAAGCGTCCACATGTGCGCGCCTGCGTTATATTTAGCAAGAGAATTCGGGTACATTTCAAGCGTCGTGCGAATAATGCTTTTATTAAGCTCAGGATAAGTCCGCCGTAATATTAACTGGCGGCTTTTTGGGTACGTCATGCCGTACAAAAAAGCGTCCTGGCACTGAACATAGCTTTTTCCGCCTCCGGCTGCTCCGCCGTAAAGCACTTCAAAAGCTTCCGTCTCACAAAAAAGCCTCTGCTGTTCGCTCTGTTCCCACTTAATCATCCTTCGCCCCGTGCTCAAATTCCGCGCCGCCGTGCTCATTCTCCGTGCTTTCGTGCTCATGCACAACGGTAATTTCAAGCTTTTCACCCTCGCACGTGCCAAAGCTGGCGTCCACCTTTTCCTTAAGCATGCCGTGGTGCTTCATCAAAAGCTCAAGGCACTTTGCCGCCGTTTTGCCGTCAAATTGATATTCGCCGGTCTCTTTATATGCGTGCTCATCGTAATCCCACGCCATAACCGGAACTGCGGCCGATGCTTTTTCGTATGTATTCCACGTCTCGCGGATTATCCTTTCCTTGCTGCCATAGCTGTGGTGCTCAATATAAATATTTTCAAGTTCGCGGATTCTCTCCCTTACCTCGTCTTTTTTTAAAAGCCTCCATGCGGCGTTTCTTGCAGACTCCGGCGTATATCCGGCGGCTACCGCCGCCCGCTCCGCTTTATAGTCGATTACATACTCCTCGCAAAATTTTTCCGCCCTTCCTTTAAGGCGCTTTTCTTCCTCCGTTTTAATTCCCTCCATTTCTTCTTTCGACGCTCCGGCGCCCGGGGTCGGCGCGTCCTCGCGTCCGTCCCTGCGCAGGATTCACCGCCGGCCGCCGTCCCGTCGGAATCAAAAATAAAAAGGAGTGAGGTTTGTCCTCACTCCTTTTTTATCATAAAACCGCTGCCTTCTCCTGCGGATTTTTTAAAGGCGCTTTCTTTTTAAAATTTAATATATTTTTTTCTCGCGCCCCCGCGCGGAAAGCTCCTCTTTTTTCATCGTTTACCCTTCAGAAAGAATAAATGTAAAAATCAAAAAAGCGCCCGCTCCCGCTTTTGGTGTGTAAGCTCGTCGGAAAGCTTCCTGTTCTCCTCGTTGGCTCTCTTGTATTTGCTCTCGTAATCTATTCTGTTCTCCTCGGCCAGCTTTTCATTTCTCCCTCTCCGGGTACATCTCCGGCAGGCTCATCCACCCTATAACCCGTGCTGTGCCACGGTGTATAAAGCGGTCAATCACCCAGTATCCTTTGTCAATGTTTCTTATGCCCTTCTTGCTCTGTGTCAGTACCAGCACTTCTTCACCTTCCGGAGGGATCTCCCTCTCCGGTGAAATCCATTCTTTTCTCTCTTTTCCCTCCGGCTGCTTCGCCCCCCGAAGGATCCTCTCCGCCGCCTTTCTGAGTACGGCGCAGCCGTGCACGTCGCAGCCGTGCTCATGCCCGCACCCAAGGCATATAATTCCGCCTGTTTCTATGCTCATCTTTTTAAGTGCTCTTACAAGCTCTACGTCAGTCATTTCAGTATTCTCATCCTTTCTTTTTCCACCGCATCTACAAGCGCCCTTGCTTCGTCAAAAAGCCATCGGCGTTCTGCCTTGTCGCATTCTTTTTGAATTTCCCCGCCCGCTCCGGCTTTACAAGCAGCAATGCACTTGTCACTATTTCCGAATCGGCAGAGAGAGCATTTCTCATCAAGCACATCCATATCTCCTCCCCCAATTACGTTTAAAAGCGCCAAAATCCCGGTTTCGTCAAGGCTTTTTATGTACTCAAAATTTTTCATTTTAAAGTCCCCTTTCTTATATGACAATTTCTCTTCTCTTGCCGGCTTCTCTCTTTATTGCCGCAAGCTTCTTTTTGTCGGTGCATCTGTGGGTGCAATCCTTTGCCGTGCCGCCTCTAAGCTTGCCTGTGTCGAAAAAATAGTTGCACACGCTCTCGCCATAAGCGGTTCCAAGCTTGCGCCGATGTATACAGCCTTTGCATTTCTTTTCCATGTTTTTTGCCTCCCCTCTTTTGTTTTATATAAAGCCTCAAAGCTTTTTTGCCGCCTCTTTAAAAAATCGGGCGCACCTTTCCCAAAGCGCGCTTTCGGAAATATAGTGCTTCATCGCTACCGCGGTAAGGCTTTTTCCGGTGGTAAGCATTTCAAAAAGCGCCTCCCGCTCCCCGTTTGCGCAGTCGTCTATAATTTCATCTATTGCGTTTCTCTGCTTATGCGAAAGCCGGTAATAATTTCTGCACGTCCAAAAAATAAGGCTCTGTTCATTTTCCGAAAGTCCGAATCTTCGTCCGCCGTGATATATCATCTGATTCCCGCCTTACTTACTCCTGAATAAATTTCGGGCAGCTTTTGATTTTAAAGCTTTTTACCTGCTTATAAATCTTCCTGCCTTCTTCATAAACAGTCATTCCGACCGTCGTTTCCTCCGCTTCCCACCCTTTAACAGGCAAAAGCTTTCTGCTCCACTCACAGCCGCCGCAGGCGTTTTTGCATTCCCAGCAAAGCTGTTCTTTCTTTTTGAACTTATTACTTCCCGCCATAGCGCCGCCCTCCGTCAAAAATTCGATAGTTTGTCCGAAAGCTGCCCACGGTGTTTCTCATGTCAAAAAATTCTCCGCGCTCTTTAATAAGCGCATATCTCTCACGCTCGCGCTCTTTGCATTCAAACCGACAGCCGACGTGCTCACGCCCGCACCCGTCACAAACGCTCTTTTTCTCCGTGCTCATGCTTTTTACCCCCTCTCTCAGTGCTTTTTTAAACGGCTTTTCTCAGCAAAGCCTTATCTGGATATATTCCATCCAGGCGTACCCCGTAACTTCGTTTACTCCTTCGCGCGCAAAGCTTCCGTCCTCATATTTGTAAAGATAATATCCGGCTTTCGCTTTGGGGTCGCGCTTCCAGCTTGCCGCAGGAATAACCTCGTACTTAATAACCGGCTCCGAAAGGTTTTGCGAACACCAATAGCGCTTTTTGTTCTTTTCCCCGGCGTTCCTCGCTGCCGTGCTCCGGCTCTCTTTCATAAGGTACTCGGCAAGGTCTTGGTGAAACTCCCTCCCGTCAAGCAAGTTGTTTGAAATTCTGCCTCCGGCAATCTCTTTCCAAATTTTTGCCAAAATCTTAATGTCCGTCTCTTCCACAATAAGGTGGATATGCGGGTTTGTCATTCTCTTGGTCTCAATTACCGCTATGTATTTAAAAGCTTTTCCGCTTTTTCTGTAAAGCCGGCGAAGGCGGTTTAAAAAACGCCGTAAATCGCTGTGTATTTTTTCAAGAGTCTGTGGCTTGTCGTTATAGTGCAAAACCGCGTGAAAGTCGTTTTCTTTAAAATTTGCTTCAATTTTCCACCGTAAAATTTCGCAAAGCTTCCTCTCGTTTACCTTTGCCTGGGCTTCTTCGGTAATTTTTTGCGCCGATGCACGGCTCTGCCCTTTTTTGCCGTAACGCGGAGTAAACATTTTCTTTGTTTCAATTACATTTCCGGCAATAACCGTCCGTTTCACATACGGCATATCTTTTCTCCTTTCGGCGCTTCGCTTTTTTCAAGGGGGAAAACCGTTATTCCGTACTATAAAGCCGGTGCGGTTTTCCCCCTTGCAAACCCCTTTTCGCACCGGCTTCCTCAAAAGCCTGAAAAACCATAACTCTAATACCTCTTACCCGGCAAAAAGCGGCTTTGCTCCGCCTTTTTTCGCATTTTGAAAATCACGCTTTTTGTCACGCTTTTACCACTTTGCAAAAACCGCAGCGCTCATTTCGTTATAGCAAAATAAGCGCTCCCGTTTTCCCAAAATGACCGCCGCCAAAGCCGGAAGAATCACTTCCTCCGGCTGCTCTCTTTAATCTCAGGGTGCAGGCACGCGCCCAAGCTCGTTACCCTGTCCCGGTATTCACACTTTTCGCAGTGCTCCTCACATATCTCTCCGCCTTTATATTTACATATAACCCTATGGGCGGTCTCTTCCGCTTTGCACACCGGGCAAACCCACTTTGCGTTTGCCGCCCGCCTCTCAATTTTTTCAACGTCCTCGTCGCAAAAGCTTATGTTCACAGTGCCGCCTGTCCAAAGGCACCTTGGGTTTTCGCACCTGTATTCGTGAATAATTCTCCCGTCCGTTAGAATCTTTGTTCTCTTGTAACTCATAACCCCGCCGCAATGCCCGCAGGGAATCCTCGCCGCCTCTGCGGCCCGTTCCTGCCTGAAAAGCTTTTTCATTTCTTCCTGCGGCACTTCTTTCAAAAGCTTCTCCGCCGCCGCCGGAAGCATCCTGCGGTAAGTTTTAATCTTAAATTTCTTATATCCGCACTCTGCGTTTTTACATTCATATGTGGCAATAACTTCGTCACCGCCGTTTATCTCCGCCTCAACAAGGTGCTCCGCCTCTTGGCATTTCGGGCACCGCGGCGCCGCTTTGTCAAGACAGGTCAAAATCTTTTCAAGCTCTCTCATTTTCCGTCCCCCTCTTTTTCTTCGCATAAACAGATTCTGTGATATATAAAATAAGCGCCGCACGTAACCGCTTTGCTGTCGTTATACTTCTGTTCCAAGACAACACACCTTCAAAATGTTCTTCGCCGCTTCCATCTCCGCGTCGTTAAGCCCCCGCAGCTCGTCGCCCTCTGCCGCGCATATGAAAAGGTTCCCCACAATCCCCACCGGAATAACGCTTTGCAGCATCATCCGCGGAATGATTATGTTCCGCTCCTTGCCCTTAAGCCGTCCCTCCTCGTCAAATACGATTACAAGGTTAAGGTACGGCAGCGAAAGCGTCTCTATGTATCCCTCCACCGCCTGCTGCATCCCGCCAAGGCTGCCGTCTATCTCCCGCTCCTTTGGCCTTTTTCCCGGCTCTTTGAACATCACTCTCATTTTTTATAACCTCCTTGTTTTTTCCGCGCGCACTGTCAGCACACTCTGCGGTATATTAAATAGGCGCCGAAGCACACCGCCCAGCACCCTATTAACGCCAAAATGTTCTCCGCGGCACAAATACCCGCAATAAACGAAAATATAATGATTATTTCAAGTAAAGTTTTTCTGTCTTTCATTTTGTCCTCCGACTTTGTTCTTCCCTCCGAAGAGGGCGGCGGAAGTTAGCTTCCGCCGCTTCCCTAAAGAGGAGTGTTAAAAAATGAGAAGAAAGGCGCTATCCTATCTGCACTTTTTTGCGCCTTGCCCGGCGAAGCTCGTCTGCTTCGCTCCCGCTGGGCAACCAAAGGAGTATCATGGGCAGGTAACCGCACCCCGCCCGGCAAAGCGCAAAATATTAAACAAAAGCCTGTCCGCTTTGAGGCCTTGCCGGGCGGCGCAGGAAAATAAAGAGGTAAAAAAACCTGCGCCCTCCGGCAACAAATACTCTGGAGGTAAATCGGACGCCAAAGTAAAACTGTAAATGTCTCCGCCGCCCGGCAAGACCCCAAAACTTAAAAATCAGGCTTTATGCTTTGCAAAGCCCTTTAACGCTCGCCAAAATTCGCTCTGCGGCTTCTCTCGCCGCTTCCCTGTCAACCTCTCCGCGAACTCCGACAACGTTGCCTTCCTTCGTTATATGTATTCTGTCGTGCTCACGCCACCCCGCCCATTTGCCAAGGTATATCCAGTACTTCTCACGGTATTTGAACACCCCCGTCTGGCCGGGAATAATATACTCCCGCTCCTCCTCCGGAATGTCCTCTATTCGCATTGCTGCTCCTCCTCTTCTTCGCACAGCGCGTCCCACGCGCCTTTATAAACTGTCTCCGGCGCGTCGCTGCACAGAATATGCGCAAGCTGCACCATTCTCACAATTAACTCCGCCGTGTCCCTGTCATACAGAAACCGCCCCATCAACAGCTTCACAAACCTCTTTCTTGTCATTTTATTTTCTCCTTTACTCGTCCTATGCCTTGCAGCCTTGCAGCCTTCCCGCCCCTTTGCGAACTGCTCAAAAAAGCTGTCGAGGAAAAGATGCCCTACATCAGGCTCTATTCAGTAAAAGATCCTTCAGAAAACGCATCTTTTCCTCTACTTGCTCTTTTTGCAGCTCCTCGCGACAAAACCGAAGAATACTTGTACCTTGGCAGCGTAAAAACATGGTGAACATTGTTGTCCCCCGCCCTGTTACATATTTTCCTCCTGCTTTGTTGTCGATGTAGTCAAGAACCAGCGGAAAGCTTTGCGGCGGAATTTCTAATATTGCAACCCGGCAGCCGGTTTTCTTTAATAGCCCTATAATATCCGGCTGCCCGGCTATCAAAATGTTCCCGCACAGGCTCTTGTGTTTGCTTTCTTCCCGAAAGAAAATGTACTTTGCCCTCGGGTTCTCCTCCAGCAGGAACGCAATCACCTTGCGCAGCGCCGCCCGCCGCGCTATGTCGCTTTCGCACCCCTGCTTAAATACCGTAAGCTGATACATATCATTCCTCGCAATCGTAATGGCGGTAAATTAAATAGTCCTTACTGTCCAGCAAGTAATCTTCTCCGCTATGCAGATCGCCATCACAGCAGACCTGCCTCGCTTTTTGTATGTACTTCTTGCAAAGGGCCGCTTTATTGTCTCTGTACTTCACGCCGTCTGCCGTTATATAGTAAAAACTTTTTACATATATCCACACGGCATTTTCGCACCCTTTGCATTTTTCGTTGTAAAAAAGCCTTACAACATTGCTCGTTGGTGTTAACATTGCTCCTCCTTACTTGTAATGCCAAGCTAAAGCACGCTCAATCGCTCTCCGACTTTCTGGGTCTATATCCTCCCGTTCGGCGATAGCGGCAAGAACAGCGCATATGCTTTCGTCAAAAAGCCCTTCGGCTGCACGGCGGTGGTCTTTTCCGCCGCCGTTCGCGTAATCACTCATTGCGCCCGGTATCGAACTTCCTCTCGCCGCCGCATATGTAACCATCGATGATAAAATCACGC
Source organism: Ruminococcus sp. (assembly GCA_004555265.1). GTDB lineage: Bacteria > Bacillota > Clostridia > Oscillospirales > Acutalibacteraceae > Fimenecus. The sequence goes on along the minus strand of SFIQ01000011.1, from coordinate 17,582 downwards.
ACGCTTCATCAAGACCTGTAAGTATTGGCATTGCTCCTCCTTGCTTTCCTCCCGCTCCGGCAGTATCATATTTAATTAATGCTCTCCGGCTTGCCGCCGAATGTTTTGCTCAAACGCCGAAGCCCGCTCCAGAATTGCGCTCGCCTCAAAAAGCATAGCCGCCTTTTGGCGGATCTTCTCCGCCGAATCATGTGTGGAAATGCTGATTTCCTCCGCCAGCAGCATAACCTGCTTGCGGAGGTTTTCTTTTGTCTCCGCAGCGTTTGTCAAAATCTCTTCGTTAATCTCCATTGCTCCTCCTTTCGTTTGTGTCTTTTAGGACACTTTAGCGGCAAAAAAAATTCCCATTGGGGAATCAAGCTCCAGCGCATCAACGATACGCTGAATCTCTCCTTGTGTAAACTCGCTTTGCCCTTTCATCTTTCTATAAAAGGCAGAACGGCTGATTCCGATTATTTCACTGAGTTTTTCATAGCTTATGCCCTTACGCTTCATTGCTATCTCAAGTTCAACGCTGTCCATGTAGTCACCTCCTTGTTTCCTTTAGGACACTTACATAATAGCACGGTGTTTTCAAGCTGTCAATACACTTTTTTAGCTTTTACGAAACTTTTTTTGATTTTTTGCGTTTTCGTGTTGCAAAAATGACACTTACATGATATTATGTTGTTACTGAAAGGAGAAAACGCCTATGAATGATATGTCTATGAATGAAAAAATCCGATACTTGCGAAAACTCAATGGGCTAACCCTTGAAGAGGTAGGTAGTGCGGTTGGCGTAGGGAAAAGCACCGTGCGAAAATGGGAAAGTGGCGACATAGAAAATATGCGCCGTGATAAAATCGCTTCGCTCGCCGCTGCCCTACATACCACCCCTGCCTATTTGATGGGATGGGAAGAGGACGAAAGCACCGCCACTTCTTCTCCCAATGCCGTCAAAATTCCGGTTCTCGGCAGGGTTGCCGCAGGGCTTCCCATAACAGCTGTGGAAAACATTCTCGACTATGAGGAAATCCCTCATTCCCTTGCGGCCACCGGCGAATTTGTCGCCCTGCAAATAAAGGGTCAGTCCATGGAACCTCGCATTTACGAAGGTGACATTGTGATTGTACGTGTGCAGCCTACCGCCGAAACCGGCGATCTCGCCGTTGTAATCGTAAACGGCGACGAAGCCACCGTCAAAAAAATAAAAATCCTTCCGGAAGGAATCCTGCTCCAGCCTTTCAACCCCGCCTATCAGCCGTTTTTTTATTCAAAGACGGATATAGAAAATAAACCCGTGCGCATATTCGGCAAAGTCGTTGAACTTCGCGCCAAATTTTGATGTTTTCCCCGCGTAAGCGGGGGTGATCCGGTGCGCATTCTCGGCAAAGCTGTATATTTCATAAGCAGCATAAAATAAAAAGAGCAGCCCAAAAGGCTGCTCTAATTTCAAACCGTTTTGCCCGAATTACGTTCCAAAAAAGTCGACTACATCTTTTCCCTTTATATCCTTGCTCGGTTTTTTGGCTTTCACGGCTTTGACGTCATTCTTTGCGTCTTCCAATGCTTTAATAAACCTTCTTGCTTCGCTTCTTTTTGTTATGACCACTTTTTTTGTAATGCTGCTTGTTGCCATAATAAAACCCCTTTTCAATTATTTCTGTTCGTTTCAAAGTCGGCAGCAATAATTATTATATGCAAAATTGTCGTCTAAAGAGTACATTTTTGCTGTCTTTATTATATCACACTTGTCAAGCCTGTGAAAACCCTTTTTTGTCTTTTTATAGAAAGGAGTCCTTACTAATGGATGTCGTTATGTATCTGCGCAAATCCCGCGCCGAAGAATTAAAAGACACCACGGAGGAGACCCTGCGCCGCCACCGCGAACAGCTTGAAGCCCTCGCAAAGCGCCAGGATTATCATATAATCCTTACTTTTGAAGAGGTTGTCTCCGGCGAAAGCCTCTATTCCCGCCCGCAAATGCTCGCCATGCTCGAAGCAATTTCCGGCGGCGATTACGATGCTGTTCTATGTATGGATATTGACCGTCTCGGCCGCGGCTCTATGGCAGAACAGGGAATTATTTTTGATACCCTGCGCCGCTCAAATACAAAAATAATCACGCCGGATAAAACCTACGACTTAAACGATGAATCCGATGAGGATATGACCGAGCTTTATTCGTTCATTGCCCGGCGCGAACTTAAGATTATAAAAAAGCGTATGCGCCGCGGAATTTTAAAAAGCGTAGAAGACGGCGCATATCTTTCAAATGCGCCCTACGGCTACCAAAAAGCAAAAATCGGGCGCACCTGCACCATCGAACCCTACGAGCCGGAAGCACAGTTTGTCCGTATGGCGTTTGACTTATATGTAAATCACGGTCTTGGCTCTGCCGCCGTGGCAAAGCGGCTTAACTCTCTCGGTGCAAAGCCTCGCCGGGGCGAAACGTTCTCAAGAAACAGCGTAACCTTTATGCTTAAAAATCCCGTTTATATAGGCAAGGTTGTCTGGAATAAAAAGCATTATGTCCAGCGCGACGGAAAGCGTGTTTCAATTCCCACTCCCGAAAAGTGCCAGGTAATTGACGGCGTGCATAAACCCCTTATTGACGAAGCAATATTCAACCGCGCCAACGAAATTTTAACAAAGCAATGGCATAAGGGCTATTACGAAGGCGTAATAAAAAATCCTCTTGCCGGAATCGTATTTTGCGGAAATTGCGGCGCAAAGATGATTCGGCATCCTTCGGGCCGCAGAACAAAAACCCCTTTTATTATGTGCCCAAATTCCGGATGCATTCCCACCGCTTCCGCCGAGCTTGTTGAACAGGCGGTTTTAAGCAGCATTGAACAGCAGCTTAAAGAAATAGAAGTCTCCGGAATTTTAAATAAATCTCCCGACTTGTCGCAATATGATAAAACCATTGCTTCGGCAGAATCTGAACTCAAGCGTGTTGCTTCCCAAATGTCGCAGATTCATACTTTTCTTGAAACCGGCGTCTATGATGTTGATACATTTCTTGACCGCCGCCGTGCTCTTGAAGAACGCACCGCCATATTAAAAGATTTGATCCGCCGCCAACAGTCAGAAAAAGAAGCTGCCGCAAACTCCGATCTTGCTGCAGCAGCTTCCAAAATACGCGATGTTCTTCAAATCTATTGGTCCTGCGACGCTCCGCAGCGTAACACGCTCCTTCGTTCAATCGTCAAATCCGTTAGCTATTACCGCTCGCCTTCTTCCAATCACCCTTCCTCTTCCCCTTTCTCCGTTTCCGTCACCTTGCAGCACTTTACTCAAGAGTGACCAATGTATTTCAATACATCCCCCACTCTTTACAAAAAGCGGCGAGTTGCCTCGCCGCTTTTTTAATTTGTGCTTATTTTAATTACTCCGGAATCCGTTTCCTCATTCTTTTTCGGCACCGGCTTCGCCTCAATGGCTTTGAAATCATAATAATCATACCACTCGGAACGAGTATATGTCAAGCTCTGACCTCCGCCTATGTTCAGCAGCTCCGCCGGATTTACCGTGCTGTCAACGTTGCCCTTGTGCAAAAGCGCATGCCCTTTAGAAGAAAGCCCGGTGCAGTAAAGCGGGTGCTTTGTATCAGTATCAAACTGTATGTGCAGGTGCGGGCCGGTGGTTGTCGCTCCGGTGTTGCCGTAGTAGCCAAGCAGCGTTTTTTTAGTCACTTTGTCCCCGGCTTTCACCTTTGGCAGCGCCGCCATGTGCATATAGGTGCAGGCAACGTCCATTGTGGTTTTAGTCCTGCGGTTATAGCAGTCCTTGTAAATGATTATGAGGCAATAGCCGCACCCGCTGCCCGCTCCTGTGGTTTTTCCGCGCAAGCCGTCAAGCCCGGCGGCATATACAACGCCGTCGCCCAAACCGTAAAGCGCGCGGTTCTTGGAAGGGCTTGCACAGTCAATTCCATAGTGGCTAAAGCCCCAATACTTGCGGTATTTGTAATTCTTATAGCCCGCCGTAGGCTTAAAATCTTTAATCGGCAAAATAAGCTTCTGCATAGGTCAGGCCTCCGCGTCCGGGTATTCTTCGTGGTCGTTCACCGGGATTTCATAGCGCAGTGCTCTTTCGCTGTCGCCCACGCCCTCGGTGGTCGGGTCGACCAGTACGCCCAAGGCGGTAAGTCCGGTAATAATGGCGGTCAGCGCGTTAATGACGGTGACTTCCGAAATGCCCGGCACAATGCCGAATGCCGATAAAAGGCAGTAAACAAAGGTTACCGTTGCCGGGACGATGGTGAGCCAAAAGGTCGGGTTTTTAAGTCTTACTTTCCAGTTGATTTTCATTTCTTTTTCCTCCGATTATTTAATGATAAATGCTAAAACAGCGCTGATTATTGCGCTGATTGTGCCTGTGATAATGCAGCCGACGGTCACGCGCTTAAAATATGCCGCCTCGTCTACCGGAGCCTTCTCGAGATTTTCAAGCCGCGCTCCCTGCTTCTTCTGTTCCTCGAGCATGTACTTCATGTTCGTCGCCAGCTCCCGCACCGCAAGCGCTATCTCCTGCTGCTCCTCCAAAAGCCTGTCCAGTCTGTCGAGCCGCTTTGTGTTGCTGCGGCTCCGCGAATCCACCTCGGCAAGCTCTTTTATAATTTCTTCATTTTCCATCTTCTTTTACCTTTTTCTTTATCTTTTTCTCGCAAATGTTTCCTTCTTCGTCGATTGCGCCGCCCGTATGGACGACGCCTTTTTCAAACACCAAATACCCGCCCCCTTTCACAAAATAGATCTCCTTCGTGCTCACCCTGCCTATGTGGTAGCACGGCAGCGCCTCGCCGTCGTGCTCAAATCTCATCGGTTCGCTTTCAAAATTCGGCTCATTAAATTTTACCGTGCTCATGCTCAAAATTACCCTCCGTTCTTATATGCTTTGTAGCCGCTGTCGCGTCCCTGCCGCAGCGCATAAAACTCATTCGCTTCGCTGCTGCTCATTCCCGCGGCTTCCAGTGCCGCTATAATATCTACTTTCTTTGTAAGCCCTTTTATAGCCTTAAAATATCCGGCAACCTCTTTCTCGCTCTTACCGCTCTTTTCGCTCCAATACTTTGTTTTGTCGTACTGCCCCGAGTTCAGGCCGTAAGGCGTCCCTGCTGCTTTGGAGGAGTAGTAATCGTTCCCGGCGTTAAGGTTGTAGTAACCGGCAGCTTCCGAAGCGGAAAATCCTGCATCACGCAGTACCTTAATTTTTTCCTCTTTCTTCGTAACGCCGGAAAGCTCAATCGCATTAGCTGCTTTAAGCCACTTTTCGTCCGTCCAGCCGTACTTTCTGCCCGTTTCGAGCTTGTCCCTCGCGGAGGATGAAAGCTCCTCCACGGAATAAGCGCACCCGGTAGCGATGGTGAGTCTTCTTCCCGCCTCCTCCTCGCTGCAATGCAGCAGCTTCGCAAGGTTCTTGATGTTGTCCTCCCTGTTGCTGCCGGAAACGGTGTTTCCGTACTTGTCTTTCTCTCCCTCGGCAAGCCCGGAATAATTCTTGATGATAACGTAATCGCTTTCCGAAAGTCCGTACTGCTTTTTCGCGGCTCCCGCCCGCTTTTTCTCCTCGTCGGAAAGGTCTGCGACGCTGTTCGCCCATTTGCCGTCCTGTATTTTATAAAGCCGGTACGCCTCGTATTTGCTCTTGCCCTCCGCCATCAGCTTATCCATGATAAAGGTCTTTTTAACAAGCTCGTCCGCCTCTCCGTCTCCGGTCTGCTTCTTCTGGGCGGAATAGTCGGAAAGAATCTCTTCCATAAGCACCCTGTCGCTGATAGATACATTCGCCGCGGCATAGCTTTCGCGCCGTCTCTTGCCGTCGTCGCCCAGGACTATATCGCCCAGCTTGTCCTGCTGCTCCGGAGTAAGTCCCTCGGTGGAATACACCTCGGCCATCTTATCCGGCAGCTTTTTGTTTTTCGTTCCGGCAAGCACCGAGAGCAGTTGCTCTCTCGTAATCTCTGCGCCCTTTGCCGCTCTGATTTGCCCCTGAACCTTGCCGGTGTACCCGCTGTTTTCAAAAGCATAGCTTCCGCTGTAATCCCTTTTGGATGAAAGCTTTCCGGAAAGAATATCGTAAAAATCGTTTTTGTTTGTACTCGCTCCCGCAAGATCGGCTTCTTTTCTCGCGGCCGCAACAGCTTCCTCTCCGTTTCCGAAATAGAGCGCGTCAATAATCCGCTTTTGTCCGGGGTTAAGGCTTTCGTTTTCAAAAAGCCATTTCTGTTTTTCTCTGTTGTTTCCCTGCTTTTTCATTCCAAGCACGGTGTCGTAAAACAGCTCTTTAGGAACGCCCATCCCTTCGGCGAGCTTCATTTTTTCCGTGTCCTTTGCCGTAAGGCTCTTGAAGCCGCCGTCAACATATTCGCGCCCTGCGTCCGTTGCATATTCTCCCATAAGAATGGCTTTTGCCCAGTCCGCGGCGCTGTTTCCCTGCGCATATTTAAGGTAGCGCTTTCCTTCGGAATCATATCCGTAAACACCGCCCTCAATCATCGACCGAGCGCCCTTAACCGTTCTTCCCAGCTGCCGCCGCCCGATAAGCGGAGATACCGCATCGAACACATCAATCAAATCAGCCTGTCCTTTTCTCGCTTTGGTGACCGCCTTTTCGGTGTTCACCAAGGTGGAAGCAAGCGCAATTCCGTTTCCGAACTTTGCCGGGTTGTTGTCTCCGAAAAGCTTGTCCGCAAAATTACTGTCTCCCGCCGTAATAATCTCCGCGATCTGTGCGCCCATCGGCATACCGGAAAGCAGCTCTCCGCCGTATCTTCCCACCGCATACTCAATCTTGTCGAGCACATCATCATCTTTGTCCGCGCCCATGGCGTTTTTAATAACGTCAAGCGTCGCTGCGATAAAATCGAATCCCAAAACGCCGCTGCCGATCGCCGCCGTGTACGCCGCGTTAAGCAAAAATGTATTTACCTGAAGCGCAATTACACCCGCCGCATTTTTCTTGCCTATCTGCTCTTTCAAAAGCTGATAGCTATTGTTCGTCTCCACTTGGAACGGTGCTACAAGCCCCATCAGCTTCGACGTTTCCGCAAGCGCGGTTTCGCCCCTGCCTCGCCCTGCTACGCTTCGGCGCGTAACATCGTCGGCGTAATCTATGGCGCTGTCGTAATTTCTTCCCATATACTTCATGGCTTTCGCAATATCATTGTTATAGTGCGTGTACGCCGTGTACCATATCAGTTCTGCCGCCGCTCGGTCGCCCGCTCCGATAAGCCAGGCTTCAAACTTTTTTGGCTTCGAAAGTATATTTTGCTTTTCGATGTTCTTTGTAAGGTCGCTTATCGTGTCCTCGATGTACCGTTCGTTCATAAAGCTGCTTTGGCTTCTTGCATCTCTCAGCGCCTTCGCAGCGTCCGTCTTTCCGAACACCGCTTCCGCCGTCACGGAAGCACCCCTCGCCCAATCTGCCGGGTTGGGAATATACGCCGTCGCGTTCGGAATATTGCTTATCTGTTTTAACGCCGTGTTAAAGTTCAGCATTACAAGGCTGCCTTTTACGTTGCCGTTTATCTTGTCAACTGCTTTCATCACCGCGCGGCCTTTGTCGCCCATCGCGTCGAATGTCCATCGGTCAAGCCCATAGCTTTTCCCCGCAATATTGTTCGTCCAAAGGTCGATGTACTCCGCAAGCTTCGCGGCACTGGTTCCCGTTCCGTGGGTCTTTTGGTCTGCCAGCGTTGCCGCCGTGCGGATCACGGTCGAAAGGTCGCGGAATTTAGAGATAAGCGGGTCATATGCCAGCGCCGTTTCCGCCGTCTTTGCATATCTCAGCATTCCGCCCACCGCGTCCTCGGTGTATGCGTGCACCGTTGAGCGTTCCTGTGCTTCGCTCAGCCACATTGCACGCGGTTTTGTTTCAGCGCTCTTGCCAATAAGGTCGGGGCTTATGTTCTGGTCATTCGAAAATACATCCACGATTTCCTGGAAGCTGTTGTTCATCTCCTGGAAGTGCCGGAAGTAATCTTTCCTCGGTTTAATCTGCTTGTTTTTCAGAATTTCGCCGCTGTCTATCTGTCCCTGCAAAAGCTCCGCTTTCGTCTTATCTGCAAATGCCCTGCTTTCATACGTTCCCACTGCCGCCTCGGCGTTTCTTATTTTCGATTCAAGGTTCAAAATCTGGTTCTGCGTTTCCGCATAAACCCTCGTCCCCTCTTTCTTCTTTTTCAGCAGCTCTTTCTTTGCGGCAAGGTCGCGCTCGTATTTATTTTTCACCTCTCGCATATTGTCCGCTTTCTGCTGCGAAGCCGCCGCCCTTTCAAGCACCTTGTTCTTATACCCCTGCGCCTTTTCAACCGTGTTCGGGTAAATGCTTTCATACATAGCGTTCAGCTTTTTAAGGTAATCGTAATATACGTCCTCGCAGTAATCCGCCGCCGCCTTGATTTTCTTCCAGTCCTTCGGAAATTCGCGCTTCAGCATTTCTTCGGTATACGGCGCCGTATTGCCCTTGCTGTCAATCTGATAAACTCCCTCGCCTATCCTCTGCACCGCTGCGCTTTCCTTGCTGCCCGCCTTTATGCCCAGCTCGCCGAACTTTTCGCTAATGCTCTTAATCGCGTTTTTATACCCTTCGGTATATTGCGCCTGCGCCTGCCTGTGCGGAACTTCAAAGAATTTGTGCAAGTCGTTTCTTATTCCTATGCTTTCGCCCGAAACATCGTCGAGTACCCTCGCAAAGTCCTTGAACTCTCTTCCGAAAAAGCCCTTTATTCTGCCGAGGCTCTGTGCAAAATCCACAAGCTCCTCCGCGTCCATATCAAGCCCGGCTCTCTCCGCTCTGTCTTTCAGAACTTCCTTCTGCTTGTCCTCCGGCATTTCTTTCAGCTTGTCGTCGGTGATCTTGGCGTCCTCAATGCGCTTTTGGGTATCCTCGATAAACTTGTCCGTCTCATCTGTTCCGCCTTCGCCTGCTCCGGCTTCCTTTTGCCCGTTTTCCGGCTCCGATTCATACAGCGTCCGCAGCCTTGCTTCTTCCTCGGTTTCCGCCTGCTGCACTTTCGCAGCGTTTTCGGAATTCTGCTGCGTTCCCGCAGCGGAATTTTCCGCATCAGGAGTATTGACAGCGTTTCCGTTTTGTGGTATATTTGTTTCGGGCGAAGGAACATCGCCCGTTTCAGAGTTTGATTCATCGATATCGTACCGACGGTTGCTCGGATCGATCCCTCGTGAATCAGGCTCTTTTTTTATTTTTAATTCCGTTCCCTTTGCCGCCTGATTTTCTATGTAATTCAGATCCGTTCCGAAAGCCGTAACAAGCACATTTGCTTTTTCAATCGTTCCTCTGTAATTTCCTTTGGTGTCTATTTCTATAACGGCATACATTGGCTTGCTTTCTCCATCTATTTGAACCACAAAGCCATACTTCCCGTTTTCCTGCTTAAAAGCTCTTAATGGATTATCAAGTGCAGCCACCGCTTTTTCCAATCCGTCTACACCCAAACCGTGCCAATTTATATTTTTGTTTTCTCCCGAAGCTTTTGCATCTTTCTTGCTACTTATCACTTCGTATGCTTTTTTCTGATTCATAACAAGCGGTGCATCGCTCTCAATGCCTATCGTTGCCTTTATAATATCCGGCATTTCTCTTAATTTGACATGTGAAAGCGTTTTCGGGAACAATTTATCCTTAACCATCGTCAGGCGCTCTTTAAGCGAAAGCGCATTCACTCTTTCGCCGTCAATCTGCGCCTGCTTTTTGTTGCTTTCGTTCCACTCGGCAAAGTCTTCGTTTTTGTTTTCCTGCGAAAGCTTCACCCCGTACATTGACTTAAAGTCAACCGGCTTTGCAACGTCCTCGTCGGTAATAACTCCGTCGCCGCTTTCCGCTGCCGGCTGTTTTACTCCGTACATCTGCTCTGCGCTCACCGTGCCCGGCTTTTCCCTCAGCACATTGCCGAAGTTCATTTCTCCGGTTTCCCTGCTTGCCGTTCTCATGGCGGAGGGTATCGCGGTGTCGCCTATCCGCCGCTCCGCAATCTCCCGAAGGTTCGGGTCGTTCATCAGGCGGTATGCGTTTTTCATGTAGTCGGAATATTCCCGCGCCGCTTTTTCAAGCCTTATTGCGTTCGCCTCGTCAATCCTGCTGTAAACGGCATTTTGCAGCTTGTTGTATCCGCCGAAAAGTCCGCCGGACATTGCGCCGATTTTCGCGTTCTCTATAACTTCTTCCCAGCTCCACTCCTGCTGCCACTCTCCCCGCGCCGCAAGGTCAACCGCCCCGTCTAAAAGGTAATCGCCCAGATATTCAACAAACTCCTCGCCGCCCTCCTCGAAGGCGTTGTAAAGGATAGAACCGATAAGGCTTTCCGCATATTTTTCTTCAAGTCCGCCGAGCGGGCTTTTGCTTCCGCCGATACCGCCCAGGCTTTCGGAGAAATAGGAAATAAGTCCTGTTCCCATTGCCCGAATTGAAGCTTCAAGCTTTCCCTGTCCCTCGGCTCTGCACTGAACGTATTTGTCCGCGGCGCTGCTGGATGCCATGCCCGCGGTGTACGTTCCCCCGGTAAAATCCCTTGCCGCCTTTTCCGCCGCCGCAACGCTTCCGGTCTTTGAAAGCACCTTGTCGGCAATAATACTCCCGCCGAAAAGTGAAATCGGAGCAGTGAGGATTTTGTACGAAAGCTGCTGTGCCACGCTGTCGCTCACCTTTACAAGGTCTTTGCCAAGCTGCGACGGCGCCGCGTCCACAAGCCTTTGCACCTGCTCGTTTGCCACCTCGCCTATGGCGCGTGCCTCTCCTCTGTCGTAGGTCTCCTTTCCCGGCTCATATCCGAATGTCTCGTAAAGCCAAAGCCCAAGGTTTTCAACTCCTTCACCGGCGGCGCTGCGCAAACGGTTTATAAAGGCGTACTTTTCCGCCTTCGCCGGATCCCGGCTTTCCTCGTCAAGCTTCTTGTATCTTTCGTAAATGTCGTTGCTTATCCGGTTTCTCGTTTCCTGCGCCGTGCTTCCGCCCGGCACTTCCTGCATACGCGCTCTTTCAAGCGCGCTGCTGTTGCGCTTCTTATAAAGGGCGTTCTTCTCTTCGTCCGAAAGCTTGTCATATCTTCTGCCGGCTTCTTCCCACTGATATTTCAGCTTTTGCCCTTCCAGCTTCAGTTCCGCTCCAAGGTCGCGGTTTTTTATCTTCTCAAGGTTCTCAAGGTCGCCGATTACGCCTCTGCCCATGGTCTCGCTGCGGTTTTTATAAAAATCCGCCGCGCTGCCGCTTTTCGCCACCGAAGAATTTCTCGCCTTTTCAAGGGCGCTGCTGTTCGCTTTTCTTACATTCTCGCGGCTCTTTTCCGCAAGTGCTTTTTCGGCAAAAAGCGCATTTCTCGCCTCGTCCTCCCGCGCCTGCTTTACTTCTCTTTCAAGCGCCGTCTTGTACATGTCCTTCAGGCCGTTCTCCGCGTAATCGTCAAAAGCGGTTTCGATTTCCGCCTTTTTTCTTTCTTTCAGCCTTTGCATGGCAGGCGTTTTTGCCTGCCTTGCCGCCTGCGCCTCGGCCTCCTGCACATAATCCCTGTATGCCGTTTGCAAATCGTTTTCTCTTCGAAGCGCCGCCTTGAGTGCTCCGGTGCTCATGCCAAAGCTTCCCGCTCCGGTCTTTCCCGCTTTGCCTTTTACCGCCGAAGCGTCCGTACCGCCGTAATATGCGCCGGGGGTATAGCCGCCACCGGCAGCGCCCGCTTTGGAGGAAACCGCACCGCTCGCTTTGGCTGCTTTCTTCTTGCGGTGCTCCGCCTCATATTTCGCCTGGTCTTCAAGCGTTACTTTCCAAACTCCGCCGTCGGCTTTTCTTCTTTCGGCGTCGGCCGCCGCCTGCGCTTCAAGCTTTTTCTGTGAAGCTAATGCTTCTTCTTCATTTTTCTTTTTTGCCGTGCTCATCAATAAATATCCTCCACCGCGCCGTAAATTGCCGGCGTTGCTTCTTCAATAGCCGCGGCATAAAGGGAATAATATTCCCTGCTTCCGCTTATATCTTCGTTTTCACGAAATATCCACCTTGCCATTCCGTAAGGGAACGCTCCGGCCACAAGCTTCTCGTTATATGGAATTTCGTCATTCTGCCCGGTAACTTTCGGCGGCGAAGAAAGCTCATCAATGCCGTTTGCTCTTCTAAATGCGTTTTCATAATTTAGCGTGTCGGCCATAAGTACGTTTGCCCATGTAACCATGTGTTTTGTCATGTCGGTGTTTTCTTCTTTTGTTTCCGGTAAAAAGCTTACCGCCCTTTCATAACATTCCATTACCGTCATGCAAAGTTCACTCCTTCCGGCGCCTCATTCGCAATATTCGCAATATTGCCTTCCTGCTGTAAAAGCAGCGCTTCTTCCTGTTTCTGCTTATCTTCTTTAAGCTGTTTTATAATTCCGCTTAGGTTATGAACATATCCTTTCGGCAAGCTCTCAAGATATGTAACGGCGTCTGTAATAATGCCTTTGCTGAAAAGCGCGTCCGCCGTCTGAATAGCGGTAATTTCACTCCAATATGTGGCGTCGCCAACGTTTATATTAAGAGAAAACTCGTCAGTGTCAATCAAAGAAAAATCAAACTCCGCCGTTGTTTTAATTTCGTTTCCGACTTCGTCGTTTGTTTTTTCGGTTACCGTGCGAATGCCTTCAAATTCGGCAATAAGCCCTATAATTATGTTTACGGCGTCCTCCCAGAACTGATGAAATCCAAGCTTTTGCATCTCAAGCGGCGCCCTTGACTGTTCTGCAAGGGCAATTATGGCCGAAGCATTGTCAATCTTCATATTACCAAGGCCCGCGTCTGTAATGCCCATGCTGTTCTTAATGTATTCCTGGGTTTTGTCCACCAAAAGAAAAACCTGTTCAGAAAAATTACCTGCGGGGCTGTCCACCCAAACGGCGTCCCTGGGCGCTCCGGCAATGCCTATTGCCTGCCCCGCTCTGTTGCTAAGCTTATCTCGAAGTTTCGTTGAATCATAAAACCTCGTAGGAAAAGCCATTCTTTCGCAAAATGCCCCTGCCATCGCCCACATCTTGTTAATAAAGCGCTGGTTCGGAATATACGGCGCAATGGCCGAAGCACCGTAAAAACTGTCCTTTGTCTTTTCCCAAAGATAATATGCCACCGGGTAAAGCCTCTGCTTTGTAACAACCTTTTTGCGAAGCATAACCTCCTGCGCGCTTTCGCAAAAGCAAACGCGGCCGTTTTCTTTCCAAAAGCGCATTAAGACCGTGCAAAGCCCCCGGTCAATGTTTTGGTTTTCTCCCGCATATCTGTAATCGGAATCCGGCAAAATCGCCGCGCATTCGCTCTCGTTAAGTCCAAAGGCTTTTGCGCGCTCCCGCGCTTCGCAAACTCTCATTCTTTTAACAAGCAAAATATATTTCTGCTTCTGAAGGTCGTGCTCAAAAGGATTAGCCACAATAAATTTGTCGTTGTCAAAAACCTCAATTTCAATTTCTCCGTCTTTGCCCTCGTTAGGGTCAAAATAGAAATAAAAAATACCCGCCTTGTCAATGGCCGCGTCCCTTACAATTTCGCGGCTTTTGCTCTTTGCCTTTGTCCTTTCAATAATTCTGTCAACCTCATCGCTTAAAATTTGGCACTCCCTCATCTTTTCGTCGGTTTCGCAAAAAGGCTCTATGTCAATTCCAACGTCATCAGAAACAATCTGCGCAGTATAATATGTAACCGCCGGATGAAACACATTGATAACGGGTTTTGTAAGGTCCGGCGCGTTAACCCCGTGCCACTGGTCTCCGCTGAAAAATCTCTCGTTTTCCTTTATGGTTTCGTGGTGCTTAATCTGTGTAAAATAGTCCTCACCTTCACGATACTCTTTCCAAATTTCGCGCGCGGTAATTTCTTTGTTTTCTTTCATTTAAATTCCTCCATGCCGTCGGTCTGCGGTCTTCCGTCATAAAGCAGCATATTTATATATTGTTGGTCTCTCGTCGGGCTTTTTGTTTTAGTAATTTCCCATGCAACTCCGTCGCTTTCTTTTTCATCGGCTTCATTCTTTTCTTTTTCCGTTTTAGGCTGCTTCTTTTTTTCATATATAAGCATGATAAAAAGCATTGCACACATTGCCGCAAGCGCTCCGCATATAAATTCCATATCTTTTCCTCCTGAATCTGTAATAAAAAAAAGAGAAGTAAAGCTTATGAACGGCTCCGGTTTGTGCAGACAGCACAAACTGAACTTGTTCACTCCCGCTCTGCTTCTCTTTTATCATAATATCGCCGCCGCCTCCTGCGGATTTTTGGATTTTTATTTATATAAAGCAAAAAGCCCTATCTTTCGATAAGGCTTTTTTACTTTTGCAGTACAAAACTGCTTTTTCTCAATCCTTGGGAATATGACGACCATTGCAAATAATTTTATTTAACTTCCGTCCACAGGCTTTCCGTTCCGGTTGCTCCGGGCTCCCAAACATTGTTGTCAACAGAAGATACCCATACTTTGCCGCCGTGCGTTACTTTGTCGCCTTTCATATATGGGTTCGTGGAATCCGGCTGCACCCATTCGCCAATTTCCGTTCCGCTCTGTCCGGGCAAAATCTTCGCGTAAAGCGACGGTGAGTTTTCCGGCTTCCAATCTTCCTGTGAAGTGTGGTCCTGCAAAACCTTAAAAAGTTCGCCGCCGTATCTAAATCGGTCTCCTGCCTTATACGCCGTGTCCTTCCTGTATGCCGGAAAAGCCACAACATTTTTTGCCGCCGTTTCATCGTCGGCGTTGTTCCTAATGTTTATAACCGCAGTAATAAGCTCTGCCGCTTCGCTTCTTTTCATTTCTAAACCTCCATATGCAATATTAAGTTTCTTGCATTTGTAAACCACGTCTGTATTTCTTCATCTGTAATGCTATGATTGTTCGAAAAATCCAATGTATCTACCCAAAATGTAAGTTTTATCGACGCATCGTCAAGTTTCTCAATATTAAACTGGCCAAGAGTTTCGCTATCAAAAATACCAGCTACAAGCTCTTGCGATATATGGTTTCCATAGTATAACGTAGCCTGCATTACATCGCCACGATGATACATATCAAGTCTTAATAATACTCCATAAGTGTCTTGACAAATAATCTGCCAAGAATTCATTTGAGACCACGAAAACAGCGTGTCGAAATTATCAACGGCTCCCATAAACGTCTCATCCATTGTAATATCGGCAACAAATTTTCTGTATTGTGGAGACGATGTTTCAAGCTCATTTGTAAAGCTTACGGCACCAAGGTCTGTTACATATGGGCTTCCTCCGCCATTCTGCGGCACATTAACCACTGCACTTGCCTTGTCCGTCACATCATATGTGCCGTTCGCAGTTATACTTATGCTCCCGCTGGGCGCTGCCGCCTCCTCTTTCGTCCCTGTCTGCTTTACCCCTGAACCGCTCGTAAAAGTCTTCCCTTTTACGACATCGGAAGGAGTTGCATTACCAAGCTCCGTTCCTGCAATTATTGTTTTTACCTTACCGCCCTTGTCGATTGCAACATTTTCAGTTACCTCACCAGTAATATGAGCCGCGCCCTGCACTCCTGCAATCGTCAGCCCCTTTGCAGTAACCGCACTTAGTTTTGGTCGTGTTCCCGTTACCTTCGCTCCGTTTGCGTACGCAGTCTTATCCTTGACTATATCCTCCGCCGAAGCCGTGGCGTCGATTTATCCTACCTCCACATACAGCCCCACAAGCTCGGCAAGGGCGTTATACACCGGCTGGCCGGTGTCCCGATTGCACAGGTACAGTATATTGTTTTGTATGTAATACTTGCCGCTCTGAAGCGCCATATTGCCATTGTATGGGATAGGGTCATACTTCGTGCCATCGTGCTGCTCGTCAATACGGGTGTACAAGCTTTCAGTGCCGGTTCCGGGCAGCCACGTTTCCTGCGCTGTGTGCGCTTGCAGCACCTTGTACAGGTCGCCGTTGTACGCCAGCCTGTCACCGGCTTTGTAGGCCGTGCCAGCCGTCCAGTCGGGATAGTACTCCACCATGCGCAAGGCAGTCTCGTCATCGATGGTAATGGAATTGATTGTTTTAGCAATTACCAGTCTTACAACTTCCTCCATCGTCAGCGGGCGTTTTGCTTCTTCCGCCATCTGCTCGGCAACTTGAGCTTGGATAGCTGCGATTTCTTCTGGTGTCATTTCGATGTATTTGTTTTTAACAAGTACGACCATTTAATCACCCCACACTTCTACATAACTTCCGGCTTTAACGGCAAAAATATTGTCGTCTGTCCCAGAAAACCCGATAGATTGTAAATTGTCATTCACTCTCGGTGCTTGATTTCTATTGGCCACATAGATGTTGTCAAATTTTTGCAAATTAAATTCTGAACACCACGCAAAAGAAAGAAGTCCGGCAGACGATTTGTTTTGCGTTTTCAAGCAAACAATATCCGCTTCAAACCCGACAGTTTGTCCGATTTTTCTGTTGAAGTATTGGATTTGATAGAATTTAGTTCCGTTCAAGTATAAATATCCTATTGTTTCTGCTGGACTGTTGCAAATAAACATACCTCGGATATATAGGTGTGAATACACCGATAAATCAATATTTGCTCCTGATGTGTCAAAAGAATCAGTTGTTAAAACGGTGTCTTGAGAAATATTGTGTCTATAAAGCAACTGTTTACCACCGCCGCCTCCGCTTGGCATATTAGCCGCTTCCCACGCGGTCGGTTTCCCGCTTTCGTCAATCGCTTTTACCTTTATTATCTGACCGACTGCCGCAGAGGTAAGACCAAGAGAACCGCCGCCACTTCGTCAAGGCTCGTCCCCTGCTGTGCAATAACTTCGTTCTTTGCGGCTATCGCCGCCGCTATGTTCTCGCTCATATGAAATCACCTCACATTGCATCTATCTGCGCCGTTATATTACCCACAAGGTCATACAGGCATTTCGCCGACGGAACCTCGCTGTCCGTGCTCGAAGCGGAAACAGAGGTTACAATGTCAACACTTCCGCCCTGTCCCGGTTCGCCCTTCGCACCTCTCGGTATTCCAAGGTTCAGCACCGGGCTTTCCGCCGTTCCGCCCATGCTCGCCGTTGCGTTCTGTCCCGCATCAAGTGTCGTAACAGTGCCTATGGTTAAGTTAGGCGTTGCTCCGGGGTCGCCTTTGTCACCCTTTGCGCCCGGGCTTCCCGGCTCGCCCTTTTCGCCTTGAACACCCTGAATGCCCCGCTCACCTTGAATGCCTTGTGCGCCTGTGTCGCCTTTGTCGCCCTTTTCGCCTTTGTCGCCCTTTGCTCCTCGGCTGGGCTTCCCGGTGTCGTCCGCTCCTATGTACCAGTTTCCATTATCCCCAACATAGGGCGTTTTGCCGTCCGTGCCGTCCTTGCCGCTTGCGCCCGCTGCGCCCGGCTCACCTTTCAGGGACGCAAGCCATTCTGTCTCCGTTCCGGAAAATCCGTTCTCAACAGCAACCTCATATGCACTCTTGCCCCTCGGCAAGTCCTCTCCCGCGCTTGCAGAGGGGCTTGTCTCTTCGGTAACCGAAATATCGTCTTTGGTAATAACCGCGCCCTCCGTGCTCCCAAGGCTCGGCAGTCCGCTCTTTACCGCAATGCTCATCCTGTCACCCCCGGTCTGTTGTAGTTGTGCCCGCAGGCAACGT
>SFIQ01000010.1 GCA_004555265.1 Ruminococcus sp. | reverse complement strand
ATTTTTCAATCGGAACGGTCAAGACCGTTCCCTACAATTTTTCATTATTCATTTTTCATTATTCATCCATTTTCGGGGCGCCGAGTCGTCGCCCCCTACGCTCGAATTACAGTTTGCCCGTTCCGTTAAATACCCCCACATCCCCCCATTTGTCATCCTGAGCGAAGCGAAGGATCTCCAATCGCACAAAATAAACCCGAGCGGAACGAGATTCTTCGCCTAACGGCTCAGAATGACAATTAGGCGGGCGAACACAGCTCGCCCCTACGGTTGGAAAGACAAACCTCAATTTACACCTACAAAGAATCAGCGGCGGAGAATTACCTCCGCCGCAATATACGATTCAACTTTCGGTTTTAAATAAATGACTTTTAAAAATGATTTCCGCACAAAATCCTTTGCAACCCTTACTCTGCCGTGAAAAATGCCACAACCGACGCGGGCACCAACACAATTTTGCCAACCGTCTTTAAGGACGGGTGTTCTTGCGCAGCGGCGACCAATGCCGGCGACCACTCGTTATAATACTTATCAATAATCGTGTTGCCGAGATCGCTCTTTGCCAAAACATTGTCGCGGAAATCGCGCAGCGCGCCTTTTACCTGCGTACCGATTGCAGAGCCCTCCATACACAGCGCGCCGAAGCAAAGCCCTGCGCCCTCTGCGTCAAAGTCTGCCGTAGCGGTATTTTGCGAAGAAAGGAAAGACGCCGTGGAAACATAGCGCAAAATGTTCGCCTCTTGCGTTGCATATTGCATACGGCTATCCCCGGTATTGACGGGGCAGTCAATGGCGTCGTCGCTCCAACCGGCGATATAGGCATTCCCCGAGGTTGCGCAAACGCCGCTTGCGTCATAGTTGATTTGCTGATTTTGCGCGAGATTGTTCATCGTGTAAGAGGTGGTCAGCGTATAGTTGCCGCCCGCCGAAGCCGGCGTGGAAATCACAATATCGACCGTATTGGTCAAATATTCGTCCTCGCCGCCGCCGTAGACATATGGAATGGTGGTGCTGCCGTCGGGATTTTCGACCGGCTCGCCCTTCGTCACCTCCACCGGCGTGGTGGAGACATGGAACGAAATGGAAAGCGGTATGCTTTCGCCCAAAATGTGCTCGGTCAAATTGACGGGGGTCGGGTTCGGCTTTTCCGCCGTCGCGCGTTCTACAACCCAAATCACATCGCCAAGGTCGGGGTTGCTTGCCGGTTTTGTATAAATGTAAGCATATGTGCCGTTGCCGGTTACCGGTACGCCTTGCATAATGCTGGTGTCCGAATACGCCTCGACCTCTCCGCGCAAGCTCGGCTCGGTATAAAACAATGCCACATTGGTGGAATTTGCCAAAGCCTCATTGGTGGATTCAAAATACTGCATGACGCGCTTGGCGGCATTCTGCACAATCCAACGCTGTTCGACCTGCGCATAGCGCTTATAAAATTGGAACGATAACTGCACCAAAAGCCCAAGCGCCAAGGTCATAACGGCAAGCGTGACCAACAGCTCCACCAAAGTGAAGCCGCCCTTGCGATTTTTCTTTTCGGTCAAAAGTCGGAACATAAGTATCACACCCTTTGGAAGTCGATGGTTCCATACGGTTAGTCGGGCAGATTCGCAAAAATCAGTCGTTACGGCTGGCAACGGAGTTTACACCGTCGATGTTCATCATTGAGTAGTTGCCCGAGCCGTCGTTGGCGTAAGCCTGCGTGTAGCCGACATTGCCGTTGTCGGAAAGGCGCCAGCCTTGTTCCGTGCCGCAGGGCTGTGCCGGGTCAACGGCATAGAATACAACGGCGTGCTCGCGCTGTTGCCCGCTCTCGACGGTATAGTCATACTGGCCGTTATCGTTGGTATCAATATACCCCACGGCGTACCACATACCGTTACAGTAGGTCACCTGCTGAATATTGCAGTTTTTAATTTGGCTGATTTGCACCGCCTGCCACACGAAGTTGGAATTGCCTTCGCAGGGGCCGGCGTCGGTGCCGCCGCTTTGGTCATACCAACTGCGGACACAAACCCACGAGCCCTCGTCAGAGGCGCCGGTTTTCTTGACAACCGCGGCTTGCTTGCAAAGCTCAATGCCGTTATAGTAACGCGGATTTGCCGCGCCCTGTACGCCGCACGCCACCCAAGTGTCGTTGGCATAGGCGACATCGGTTATCGTATCCAACGGGGAAATGAAGCCGAGTGTGGACATTTTGCCGAGTTGGATGCTGCATTTATCCCAATAGGAGTTGGTGTCGGAGCCGTTGTTGTGACCGGACGCCAAAGCGCCGCTGTCGCCGCCCATCCAGCTGGACATTTCGTCTGTGTTCAGCGGTAGGTCGAATTTACTGGAGGTCCAAATACCGAGCACGCCGCCGACTTCGGGACGGTATCTCTGCTCGAATTGGCGTGTACCGTATTTGACATTGTGCGCATTGTTGTATTTCAGTTTTTGATAGGATTGGAATTCGCAGGTAACGCTTTCCGCGTTGTTTGCAGAGGCATTGCCTTTTTGCAAAGCGTCCAAATCGAGGTACCAGCTCATTAAGGTACCGTCGCTCGCGCCCCACATCGCCTCGGGAGATTCATTCCAAGTCATACCCCACGAAACCGAAGTGAGTTTTTTATCCTGCAAAATGTGCGACATAATGTAGGAGTACTTATCGCGTTTGTCGTTCGGGTTGTAAGCGCCGCCGTAGTTCGAGTAGAACAGCGGATGGTAGCAGTCACGCCAATACCCTGCGCTGACGGATTGGTGCATTGTGAACGCACCGCCGACTTTTGCACGCTCCAAATGCCAATAGTTGTTGGTCGTGTAAAATTCGTTGAACACATTGCTTTCCTGCTGCAAGGTATACCCGTTGCCGAGCCCGTCATCATTGGCGCCGCCTGCGCGCAGGTAGACCTTGCCGATGTTCATCACGGTGGGCGAGGTAATCATTTTGTTGTCTTGGTTTTCATAGACCAAGCCGCCGACATAGTACCCGACCGCAATGGAGTAATAGCCTGCGTTGCCGTCGTAGTCCTCATAATACAGGGAGTCGGAGTCCATAACGGTCATACTGTCGTCGAACGCCCACTCAAACACGCCGCCGTAGGTGCCGCGGTCAGGCGATTGGTCCCAAATATTATGCCATTTCTTTGCGTTCGAGAATGCGTACGGATTGGACAGATACGAAACCGTGATGTCGGTCGTATTCATGTTTTGAATTTCAGCCTGGAAATCCCAGGTGTTCAGCGGATAGATGATTTGTCCGTAGCCCGGTGCTGCCAGCGCCATTGTGATGGAGTCGGTCAGCGCCTGTGTTTTGGCAGTGTCATAGTTTTTCGGCCCGCAAATGCCCGAAAGGGAATAGTTGCTCGCTTTCGCATCGCTGTACCGCCACAAATAGCCGTCGATATCCATCCAATATGTAGTCCCCCAGCTCTTCACCCAGCCACGGAACAAGGGATTGAGCTTGTAGAAATATTTGGTCCCGTTGACTTGAATCAATTCTTTTTCGTTGTCTTCAAACGCAATCCCCAAGGTGGCGCGCCATTCACCGAAATTGTATTCCGAATACGGCGCAACGCCGAGGTTGGTTGCCCAAAGGTCCATGACCGCGGGAATATAGCCGCAGTACAGCGTATAAGACTGCGTCGGGTGGGTAGATGAGGTGTAACTCTTCTGCATCGTCACGGAATCCACCGAAGTCAGCGTAATGTAGTTGGTGGTTGCCGCGTCTAAGCCGTAATAATCCTTATAGGATACCATATCGTTGGCGCGGCGTTTTACCGTGCCGTTCAAACGGTTAAACGCATACCCTTGCAAAATGGCGCGCGGCCCTGCCGTGGCCAACAAATCGTCATTATAGACACCGCCGTCTTTTAAGTACTGAATGGCAAAATGGCCGTCATTCGTACCGCCGGTGGGAATATTCATATATTTATTTTTCCACTTATTGATTTCATTGCCGACGCGTTTGGAGTGAATATCCGTTCGCTCATAGGTAAACAGCACATTGCCCGCCGTATAGACATCAATATCGTGCTTATTCAGCGCATTCACCGAAAACGCCGTTTGCGTGTATAACGAATCATAAATCGGATAATCCACAACGCTTTCATCCAAACGCGGAATCAAGTTGATGCCGTATGCTTCGGTATCACCGGGGTCTTGCGAGGTCGCAATGTTCTTCGTCGGGTCTTTGATGTAGACATAGCTCGAATCGACCGTGGTGTTATACATTCTCGTATCGGTCACAACCGGCGTAGAGCTTTCGTCCCCGTTATAATAGTATTCGTGCGCAAAGGTATAGTCGCCGCCCCAGCCGTAGTTGCCGGTGGCGGGATTTTTCCAGAAACGGCGGATTTGCCCGTTGTCGCCGCACATAACATAGTAGCCGTATTGGTTTGTGCCGCCGTTGCCGTCATCGCCCTCGCCGGCGGCCACCCACTCGACATCGTTCATCGCCGAGGTCAGGGTGATGTTGCCGCTGATTCTGCCGAGCGGGTCCACACTGTTCATTTTTTTGCGGACAATATCCAAATTGCCGTCTTCGTCCGGCTCACCGCTGGTGACATAATAATAGTAGTTGCCGTCAGCCGCCTCCTCGCCGACCATAATCACCGTCGGCGCGTCGATTTCAATATCCAATTCATACACGCGGTATTTCACATGCAGCGGAGAATTTTCAAACCGAATGTAATTGTTGTCGCCGACCAAGGTCAGGTAGGCAATCGAAGCGTTGTCCTTGTCGATTTTAATGCGGCAATACGGGTTCGAGTCATTATAAGTGCCGCCGGGAACGGTCTGCAAAGTACCGGTGCTGTCCGTATAGGAAAGTTGGAATTCCGAAACATCGGAAAAGCGGAAACCCGCCGCATACAGCGTAATGGTTTTGGTTAAAAAGTCGTCGGAAATGTGCGACGGATAGCAAACCATTTTTGCCGTAACCGAGTCACAAATAAAGGTGGAAAAGCCCGCTTCTACATTTTCCGGCTTCGACACAATCGAAGCGCCGTTGATGCTTTGCATTGTGCCGTTGTTTGCCTGAATGGCAATGTTTTTCACTTTCATTTGCAACGGCACATTGTCGGTCGAGACTTCATAGGCGCCGTTCGCGCCGTTGTTGCCGATTAACCGTTCAATCAAGCCGACCGCCCTGTAATTGGATTTTGTGGCTTCACCGACGGTATAAATATTTTTAAAAGAGCTTTGCGCCAACGGCAGAAAGCACATAATGGCAATGGATAAAACCGCCAAAGCGACCAGCACTTCCGTCAGCGTCATGCCTGTTTTTTCACGGAGTTTTTCTCTTGCTGTAACGCAATTTGTTTTCATACCGCTTGCTCCTTTCACATCAGTTCACTCGAATCTGAAAGAATTATTCCCAAATAATATAAGACGCGTCGCCGGAACTTGGCAAAACCGTATCTATAATCGTGTCATACGGGTCATTTTTTTCTATATCAATTTTGCGCATACTCGGCGGTGTGGTCCCGTGTGGGTGCAGAGAATACGCCTTCTGCTCAGTCACGTCGGGATAATAGAACTGCCGTATGCGCTCAAACTGCTGTAAAACGGTTCTGGAATAGTTGCGATCTTCAATCGCCGTATCTAAAAAGAACTTCAAAAGGTCAATGCCGAGGGGGTTACCTTCCACCTCAAACGCACCGTTGAAATAATAAATATCACCGGCGGAAAAGACCTTGTATTTTCTGGTGGAATTGCGCGAAATCAAATTGACGTACACATCGCCGCCGAAATAAATCTTCCCGCAGGAGCCAAGCCCGCCCGAAGCCCTCGGCATGGGGTCCGCCACCGTGGTCGCTAAGGAAGAGGGCGTACCGATAACCACCGTGGAAAAGCGGTAGTTACGCGCAATTTTCTGCACAATGCCGGTTACGGCGGAAAACAGACTGTTCGCGTTGTTGGTGCCGGGGTCATACACATACATATTGATTTCGCCGTCAACCACAATTTCGTTGCCGCGCAGATACAATGCATTGTAATGCGTGCGCTCCGGCTCCACATCAATATTGCTTTCGACAAACAGATTGGAGAGGGAAACAAAGCCGTCGCTGTGGTCCAAGCCGTCGTGCGCATAGCGAATGGTGTCGGAATTCTGCGGCTCGGTAATGACCATATTGCCCGAAGCACAGCCCAAATACAAGTCCTGGTTTTGAATACGGCCGCCGATGTATTTTCTATCGGGGTCAAACAAATCCGCCAACGAGGAAAGCAGCTGGTCAATCAAGCCGCAGTCAATCGAAATGGTGTTGTGCACAATCATCGAGGTGCCGTCGCCCTTGGCAGTCGAGCTGCCGCCGGCAGCGTCTAAGGATTTATAGACATCGCCCAACTGCAAAATACCGTTCGGCGAAACCCAACCCTTGCCGGTAATATCGACAAGCGGCACAATATACGCCTTTTTGGTTGCGGCGGAATTGCCGCAATAGGCGGTGCAGGAAAAGCGTTTGATATATTCCGTCGCTGTCACCGAGCCGCCGTTGCCGTCCGGCATTTGATAGGTTCGGTCGTCATTTGTAATGATAACGCGATAATACCCGATATAGTCCTCGCTCGGCGGGGTGGGTACATCGCCGCTGCCGCCGTCCACAAAGGTGCTGCCGTCTTTCAGCAAATAGACCCAATTTGTTGTGATGGTTTCGTCGGTACTGTCGGTGTTATCATCCTTTCCGGCGTCCATAAACTGCTTTATAACGGTATCCTTGTCATATTTCAACATGGCGTCCTGATACATAAAGACAGATGCTTCAATCCCCGACCGCGCCAAATACTCCGCCTTTTGGCGGCTGGTACCGAATTCCAAGGTCTTAATCGCCTGCATAGAATACGCATACATTGCCGTGCCGAGAACAGTCATTACGGTCAGTAGCACCATAACCATTGTCAGCGCAACCCCACGGTTGTCTTTCAACTGTTGTTTCAAATCAAGTCACCTCTGCTTTGTCGCCGCAAAAAGTAAACCTACGGGAATCTTACACGATCACGCGCAACAGTTCCTCAATAGAGGTTCTGCCGTGCATGACTTTGTAAATGCCCTCGTCCTTCAAGGTGTGCATCCCTTGGCTGATGGCGAGCGCTTTAATGTCCGCGCCGTTGGCACGATCCAAAATCAGTTTTTTCATTTCCTCGGTTACGGTTAAGAACTCGAATACCGCTTCGCGCCCTTTGTAACCGGTGTTGTTGCAGGTCAAGCAGCCCTTCGGCTTATAAATCGTAAAGGTTTCGTCGGGATATTGATCCACGGGGAAATCGGGCAGAATTTTGAGCATTTCCGCCCGCGTCATGGTCACTTCTTCCTTGCACTTCGGGCAAAGCTTACGCACAAGACGCTGGGCAAGCACGCCCACCAAAGAGGACGCGGTTAAGAACGGCTCCACGCCCATTTCCTCCAAACGGGTAACGGCACCCGCCGCGTCGTTGGTATGCAAGGTGGACAAAACCATGTGGCCTGTCAAAGCGGCTTCGACGGCGATTTTTGCGGTTTCGCCGTCACGGATTTCACCGACCATCACGATGTCGGGGTCGGAACGCAAAACCGAACGAAGTGCCGCGGCAAAGGTCATACCTGCGCGGTTGTTCATTTGCACCTGATTGATGCCCGCCATACGGCGCTCAACAGGGTCTTCCAGCGTAATAACGTTCTTTTCAAGCGTGCTGATTTCCGCCAAGGTTGCATACAAGGTGGTGGATTTACCGCTACCGGTAGGCCCTGTAACCAGCACGAAGCCGTAGGGCATATGAATGGCCTTGTCAAAGCGCGGGAACTGCCGCTCCGAGAAATGAATGTCTTTAATCGAAACATTCCCCTTGTTGCGCTCTAACAAACGCATAACAATCTTTTCGCCGTACACCGTCGGCATGGTTGCAATACGGACATCAAGCGTTTTGTCCTCATATCGCACCGTCGCACGGCCGTCCTGCGGGATACGCTTTTCGGCGATGTCCATACCGCCCAAAACCTTCACGCGCGAAACAACGGACGGGAAAAGTTTAATCGGATTTTGCAGAACCTCCTGCAAAACACCGTCGATACGGAAGCGCACGCGCATCATTTTTTCGAGTGCTTCCACATGCACGTCGGACGCGCCGCTTTTAATGGCGTTGTTGATAATTTGATTGACCAACTGCACCGCGGGCTTGTCGTCAATCGACAGTTCCTCGGATTCCTCCTGCGTTTCGGCCAAATCGTCGTCATCGTAGCTGTCCACCGCGGAGTTCATATTGGCGAAGTTCTCAATCGCCGCCGCCAGTTCCATATCGGAAACAACCAACGGGCAAATCTCTAAACCTGTCATTAAATGCAGGTTGTCAATCGTGATGATGTCGTTAGGGTTCTTCATGGCGACATACAGCGTTTTGTCCTCTTGGTACAGCGGCAGAACATTGTTTCGTACCGCAACCTCGGGCGTAATTAAGTTCGCCGCCGCCACATTGACTCCGATTTCGTCAATGGATACATACCGATACCCGGTTTTTTGCGCCATAATCCGCGCAATATCCTCTTCGGTACAATACCCCAACTGTGTCAGGATGCTCCCGATGAGCGCTTTGCTGGTTTTTTGAATTTCAAGTGCTTCGTCCACCTGCGCCTCGGTCACAATACCTGCGTCGACCAGTCTCGAGCAAATACTTCCGGGGAACAATGCTGCATTTGCCATGCTATCCTATCTCCTATGTTCGCTTCTTATTGTTTTGAAAATTTCATCAAAGTAATGGTGGCTTCCTGCTGTTCGCCTTTGGAAATCGGTTTCATTTGAATTCCGTCAATGCGCATCAGTTCCGGATCGGTCACCAAATCGCTGCACAGCCCCATAATGTCCGCATAGGAGCCGCGCACGGTCAGCAAGACCTGTAATTCCTTCAAGCCGCTTGTGTTGGTGGGCGCCGCCGCGGCAGCCGTGTTGGTCTTTGCCGTGCCACCGATAGCCGCGTCACCGCCGAACGTCAAATCCGTCAAGGTGCAACGCGCACCTTCCACGCGTCTTTCCATATCGATCATAACCGCTTGGCGGTCTTGCGTGTCGGGAATCATGGCATTATACATATCGCGCTGTGCCTCAAACTCCGAACTGCGCGCCTGCAACGCCTTCAAATTGGCAATGGACAACTGATTTTCCTGATATGTTTTCTTTTCTTTGGCAATCTCCGTTTTGATTTCTTCGTTAGATTTCACACCGAACACAATCAAAACAATCAGCCCGATACAGGCAATTGCCATCAGTACAACGAACACGCGAATGTCTTCTAAAAGATTTATCTTTTCGCCGGGTGCTCCGCTGTCTTTTTTCTTCACATTGATATTAAATGCCATTTCGGAACACCTCCTTATTTCTTCGTTGTGCTTTCCGCGGTTGTAGAACCGTTGGCCGCAGTCGTTGCCGCCTGCGTAACCATGGTGGTTTCGGTTTCGCCCTCTTTATTGGTGACGGCCTCGCCCTCCTTATCGGTCACGACTTCGTATTTCGGCGCTTCGGTCGGCACCTGTACGGCGTTGGACATGCTCAGCGCCAGCGTAAAGTTGATGGCTTTTTTGCCGTCCTCCGACACTTGGCGGGTGATGCTGGTCAACTGCACAAGCTTAACGGTTTTCTGCATTTCTTCGGTTTCAAAACCGGCTTTAAAATCGTTGACATCGCTGTAATCCAAACAAGTGCAGGTTAAGGTGCAAACCCCCGCCGTAAACCAATTTTCCATGTTGATTTCCGTCACCTGAATATAATCCGGCGTGTTGTTGGCAATCAGCGTTAAAAACTCGACCGCTTCGGGGTCTTGGGGGCTGACACTCTCGACCATTTTTTTTGCACTTTGTAAATCGTTAAAAATGGTTTGGTATTGCTGTAATGCGGGGAATTGTTGCTGTAATTCCGCGTTTTGCCGTTCCAGCTTTTTGAGTTTGGAATTCATAATCTGCCCCTGTACGAAAATGCCGGCGTAAACAATCGCCAAGCACAACAGCACAATTAGCGCAACGCGCGCAAGCAAATCCTTTTTCTTTTTTTCTTCCAACCGCTTTCTGTACGCGGCAGGCAATAAGCTTACTTTAAACACGGTCATCCCTCCAAAGCCTGCATGGCAAGGCCGATGCATCCGGCAAATTCCTTCACCACATCTTGGCTCAAGCCCAAATTCTGTTCCGTATACAAGGTCGGAATATCCACCGGAATGGTGTAAACCGCATCGGCAACCGTTTTTGCCAAAGTGCCGGCATCCCGCGCCGCGCTGACAAAGTAAATCTGCTCAATTGGCTCTGCCATATTCTGCATGGCGTAATAACTGACGGACGAATTGGTCTCCGAAGCGAGCATACTGCCGACCGCCTCCAAATCCTCCTGCGGAACGGTTTCCGTCTCTTGCGAAAAAACCGATTTTACCGCATCCGCCGCGCGTTCGGGAATGGTAATGGAACGCACCATGGAGATTTCGGAATCCTTGATAACCAAAAAGTTCAAAATATCGTCGGTCATATTCAAAAGCGCATATTTTTTGCCGACCGTCATCGGGGCAAGCCCGCGGCAAACGGAAAGCACAGAGGCGTCAATATCCACGACCTGCAATTTGGAGGCGCCGAGCACGGTAATCAACTGTTCGAGCATATTGCGGCGCGCCGCCACCAAAAGCACATTGACCACCGGCTGTTCTTCGTCGTTGAGGCTCTCGCCGGCAATCACATAGTCAATTTCCATTTCCTGCACGGGAATGGGGATAAACTCCTGCGCCTGTAACAGCACCATATTGCGCAATTTGTCCTCCGGAACCTTCGGGAACGACGCATAACGCATAATGACATTTTCGTTGTTCACGCCGACGACCACATCGTTTGACTTAAAGTTGCCGTTTTGCAAAAGTTCAGCCAATGCTTTGTTGAACTCGTCTGCGTTTCGGATAAAGCCCTCTTCAATGGTGCCTTCCGGCAACGGAATTTTGCCGCACGCCAAAACGGAATACGCACCGTTTGACTTGGTCAGCTCAATCGCGCGGATTTCGGCAGTGTCCACCTCAAATCCGATTACGCTTTTTATTTTTGCCATACTATCATTCTCCCTTTGGGCTCTTTGGAAGCCTGTTTCCTATGCGCCATAGGCGCGCCGTATTATGAACCGGTTGCCGTGGTCGCGGTGAAAATCGGCAAATACAACGAAATCAGCATCGTACCGACCAAGCCGCCGACCAAAATCAACGCAATCGGCTCAATCATCGAGCGCAGGTTGCGCGAAGTGACCTCCACGTCTTCCTCATAAAATTCCGCCACCTTGTCAAGCAACTCGGGGAGTGTACCCGCTTCTTCACCGATGGCAATCATACCGATAACCATCGGCGGGAAAATCCCGCTTTTATCCAAGGATTCGGAAATGCTTTTTCCTTCTTCAATATCGGCAATCGCGTCGTTGACCGCCTTTTCGACCATATCACTGCCGGCGGTCGGGCCGGCGCTTTGCAACGCCTCCACTGCCGTAACACCGCCGGAAATCAGCGTGGCAAAGGTGCGGCAAAAACGCGCAACGCACATTTTCGTAATGAAATCGCCGAACATCGGCAAGCGCAACTTATTGTTTTCCCAAAGGCGATGTGCCGGTGCGCTGCGCTTGATTAAAACACCGACCGTCACAAGGACTGCTACGCCCAAAATCCAATAATACCACTGCCCGCGCAAACTGCCGGACAAGGTGAAAATCGCCGCGGTTAAGCCGTTGACAGGGGTGGTGTCCGGAATCATTTTTTGGAACATCGGCACCATCACGACCAACATGACCACCAACAAAAGCAACGCAAACATACCGATGTTTTTGGGGTAGGAAACAGCCGATTTGATGTTGTCCTTCAAATTCTTTTCCTTTTGCAACTGCACCGAAAGGCTCATTAAGGATTGCTCCAAAATACCGCCCAACTCGCCGGTTTCAATCATGGAAACAAATAAGCGGTTAAAAATCTTGGGATATGCCGCAAACGCGTCCGCAAGCGTACCGCCGCTTTCAACGCTTTTGGCAATCTCGGTAATCGCCGAAGCCA
The DNA here is from genome assembly GCA_004555265.1 of Ruminococcus sp. Taxonomy (GTDB): domain Bacteria; phylum Bacillota; class Clostridia; order Oscillospirales; family Acutalibacteraceae; genus Fimenecus. The sequence continues at coordinate 32,721 of SFIQ01000010.1, read as the reverse complement.
GCGTCGGATTGGTCGTCTGCTTTGCGAGCGTAGACAGCGCGCGGGTAACCGGCACACCGGCGGAAAGCATCGCCGCCATTTGTCGGCTGAACAAAGAAACATCCGTCAGCGTGACTTTTTTGCCGCCCTTCGCTTTCTTTTCTTTAATGACTTTTTCGCTGATGTCCGTCACCACAACGCCGGCTTCACGCAGTTTGTCGATGGCGACGGTGGAATTATCGGCGACAACCTCGCCGTGCACGCTTTGGCCTTGACGGTTTAAGCCGTCATATGTAAAGGATGCCAAAATAATGCCCCCTTAAAAACTTAATAACCCATGGTGGAAAGCAGACGGCGCACTTCCTTGTCGTCCACGCAGAATTCCAAAACGGACTCTTTCGAGATTCTCTGCTCTCTGCACAGCTTAATCAGCGCTTGATCCATGGTCTGCATCCCTTGCAACTGTGCAGTCTGCATAGCACCGTAAAGCTGATGCTCCTTTTCTTCGCGAATCAGGTTCTTCACGCCGGGCGTATCCGTCATATATTCGACGGCGAGCGCTCTGCCCTTGCCGTTCACGGTCGGAATCAGCTGTTGAGAGATAACCGCCTTCAAGGAGTTGGCCAACTGCTGACGGATTTGCCCTTTTTGCCCCTCGGGGAAGGAGTCGATAATACGGGAAATGGTCATCGGCGCTGTTTGCGTGTGCAGGGTAGAGAGCACCAAGTGGCCCGTTTCCGCCGCGCTGATCGCAATGGAAATACTTTCGGGGTCACGCATTTCGCCAATCATAATGGTGTCGGGGTCGTGACGCAAAACCGTACGCAAGGCGTTCGCAAAGGAGTGCGTATCATTGCCGATTTCGCGTTGCCGCACCGTGGATTTAATGTGCGTATGTAAAAATTCGATAGGGTCTTCAACCGTCACAATATTGGTTTCGTACCGTTCGTTAATATATTTAATCATCGCCGCAAGGGTGGTGGATTTACCGCTGCCCGTCGGGCCCGTAACCAAAACCAAGCCTCTCGGCAAATTGCAAAGGCGCTTTACATCCGCCGGCAAGCCCAATTTGTCAAGTTCCGGCACTTTAAAGGGAATGGCGCGGAATACCGCCGCCAAGGTGCCGCGCTGAATAATGACATTGCCTCTGAAACGCGCGCAATCCGGCACGGAAAGGGCAAAGTCCAATTCCCATTCCTCTGCAAGGCTGGTTTTTTGCTCTTCGTTCAAAACCGAAAACAGCATCCCTTCTACATCTTCGGGCTGCATGGGGGCAAAATCCGTTTGGCGCGTCAAATCACCGTTAATACGAATACACGGTTCAATGCCGGAAACCAAATGCAAGTCCGAACCGCCTTTTTCAACGGTTAAGCGCAAAAGGTCTGTCAATGTAACGGGATAATGGCTTTCTTTTCCGGTAAAATTCACAGGGGTACAACTCCTTTTTTGGTGAAAAACCACGCTAAGGGTGAAGGGAGACGGGCACAAAAGCGGCTCCATCCGCAATATATGTCCGTTCCCCGCACCCCGAAATGTTTTAAGCTGCGGTATTCATTTCTTCAAACAATGCCTTGATGTAATCTGCGGTTTCCGAACTTGCTTTGACATAGGTTACGCACTTCATTGCGCCGTCTTTGCCGGGAATTTCCGTCACGGTGAATTCGTACGCGTTCAGTTCCGGATATAATGCGCAAAGTGCGTCGATACGCTGGCGCGCAACTGACGCGCTGCTGGTTGCTTCAATCGCACGGTTGGCGGTTTCGGAAGTGGCGGTTGTATCCATTTCCAAAAGCAAAGCTTTTACGGATTCTTCTAAATACGGCTCGCAGTATACAATCAACGATTTGGTCAGCGAGGAATAGGTGCTGGTCTTAAAGGTGACGCCCTCCAACTCCAACGCCGCCAAACGGTTCAGCATCTCTGCCGCGGTGCAGTTCTGCAACTCATAGGCGAAGAAGCGCTTGTTATTGAGCACGGAAGCCGCATAATCGGCGTTGTCAAACTGCCGAATGTATGCCTCTGCCTGGTCAACCTGGTCTTGCGTGCCCGCAATCCAAAGTTTCTTGGTCATTTTTTTGGGGCCGTATACCGTAATCGTCAACGGGAAGCTGTTGAGGATTTCCTCCGCCGCGCTTCTGTCAATCACGGTGAGCTCCACTTCGCGCAGTACAAGCGGCTCTTCCGTCGGTGTGGTCGGCTCGGTCGGCGTACCGGTGCTGCCGGTGCTGCCGGTGGTCGGCTCGGTCGACGGCTCGGTGGTCGGCGCGGTCGACGGTTCGGTAATCGTTACATCCCCGCCACCGGCCGGCGTGGTTGTGCCCTGTGCGGCAAGGTTCGCACCGGTAAGCGGCTTATCCACAATTTTTTGGATGGTTTTAATATCGGTTAAATTTGCACCCGAAACATAAACATACAGGGTATAGGGACGGGAGGAAAGCACGATACCGGTACTCAACCCCAAGTTCCCCAGCAAGCCGTTGAACTCCTCTGCGGTGATATGTTCCAGCTCTAAGGGGGTAAAGTTGGACGCAATCATACCGCCGCCCGCCATAATGTTGGAGCTGACATCCAACAGTTTGATAAGCTCAGACACCTTTGCCAATTCCTTCGGATAGCCCGAAATATAGAATTCATCTTTATTGTTGGTGCTGACGATTTGCACGTTGGAAAGCCCGAGCGCAGCCATTTGCGTTTGCAGGCCTTCCGCCGATATGTAATCCAAATGAATTTTTGTCAGCACGGTTTTGTCCACAAAAGTGGAGTTTAGTGCGTCCGCCGTTCCGACATAAATCGTGTTGCCGTCCTTCAAGAAGGTCATGCCGACCAAACGGGTTACATAGTCAATGGCTTTGAGCGCGCTCATTTCCTGCAAGGTCACCGTAACGGTTTCGCTGTTGCCCTCTTCCATAATAATGTAGTAGCCGGCATTGAGTGCGATTGCGGACAAGACATCTTCAATATCCGCCTCAACCACCGTCATGGAGATGCGAGAGGAAACCAAGGTGTTTCCTTTTGCCGACGCGGAACTGAGCGGCACCTTAATGATTTGGCCGGTATAGATTTTGTCCGCATTGGACAAATCGTTGGCCGTCATCAAGTCGCTGACCGTCACGCCGTAATTTTTGGCAATGCGTGTCAGCGTGTCGCCTGCCTTCACCGAATAGTACTGGTATTCGGAGGAAGTGTCGTTGTTAGAGCCGACAACCGCCATCGGCAGCACGGCATTGGTCAACAAAATCAGCGCCAGCACAAAGACCAAGGCCGCCTTCAAGGATTTTTTAGAGCTTTTCATATAGAAGTCCCCCTAATATAGTCTTTCTTTCAAAATCGGGTGGATAGATTTACAAATTTATTTGGCACTTGACTCCGCCAAAGAGATGGTGCGCACCTTTTCGCCTGTGGAGAAGGTGGCGTCGGAATCCGTTATATCCTCTACAAGCCAAGTGGAATCGCCGACATAATCGCCGACCTGCACAATGTAAGAGGCATATTCGGTTTTTAAAATCGCCGTGCGGAACCCGTCGGAATTGTAAAAGATGCCCGTGAGTTTCGCATTGGCAATGACATCCTCGGCAAAGGGGTCAACCCCGTCCGCCAATGAGACGCTCTCGCGGCGTTCGAGCATCGGCAACACATCGACTGCCGTACCGGAAGCGGGTGTGTTCGGGTCAACATCGGTTTCGGTCCTCAGCCCCGAAACAATGAAGACCGCCGCGACCAACGCCGCAATCGCCACAAAAATCGCCGGAATGATGATTTTCATTTTGGGATTTTTTTCAAAGAATTTTACGAAAGAACTGCCCGCGCGCGCGTCCTTGTTTTGCCCGCCTTTTAGTTTTGCGAACAAATCTTTCACATCCATATTCATATTCGCCATGTCAAAAAAACCTCCGGCTTTAAAATACGGTTAAAAAAACCGATAGAGATACTTACAGATATATACAATGTATTTTATCGTAAATTTCTTGTTTCGTCAACAATTTTTTAACATTTTTTTGTGCGAAATATATGCAATTCGTATATTTACCGCTCTCTTTTTCCGTCAAGTACACAAGATACTGTATAAAAATGCACAAAACAGGCGGAAAACCGGCAAAATCAAACACAGCGGTCTGTTTTAGACCGCTGTGTAATAAGTGTTGAGAAATCGGTTATTTTTCGCTTGCGTTTTCGCCGTAGCCGTACCCGTACCCATAGCCGTAGCCATAGCGGCGGCTGAACCCGCCGTTGCCCAAGCCGGTTTTTGCATCGTTGTAAATACAGCCGATGACCTCCGTGCCGGAGTTGTCCAGATTTTCCATTGCGCGTTTAATCCGGCGTGCAGGCGCGGTGTCTTGACGGATGACCATCAAAATCGCGTCGGAGAAGCCAGCCAAAATCGACGCATCTGCCACGACGCCGCAAGGTGCGGTATCAATGACCACATAGTCGAATTCTTTTTTGGCGGCGCGGACGATTTCCTCCGTCTGCTGGGTGGCCAGCAATTCGGACGGGTCGGGAATCCCTTTGCCGTTTAATAAAAGATAGAGATTGTATTTTTCGGAATATTTAATGGAATCCGCCAGGGTTTTGCTGCCGTTGACAACGCCGAGAATGCCGGTGTCGTCTGCCGCATTGATGCTCAATGCCTTCGCCACGGCGGGTTTGCGCAGGTCGCCGTCAATCAGCAAGACCTCTTTGCCGTTTTTCGCCAGCGCCAATGCAATATTGATGGCGGTTGTGGTTTTGCCTTCGTTTTCGACCGTGCTGGTGACAACCAGCGTCTTTTGCCCTTTGCGCAAAAGCGTATGTTCCAACTTTGTACGAATCAACTTAAAGGCTTCGATAAATGCAAAGCCGGAACGGCGGTCGGTCAGCAAAATGCTCTGTTTTTCGTTCTTTTTGCCCTTGCGCGCCACATGGCTGACATTGCCGATGATTTTGAGACCCAATTTGCTCTTAATATCATCCGAGCTCATAATGGTGTCTTTCAAGACAATCATACCGACCAAAACCAAAATGGAAAGCACAACGCCTGCCAAAAAGCCGATGCCGGTGTAAAGCAGCGTATTGCTGTTAGCGTTCGGGGCGGAAGGCACCAACGGCGGGTCGATTGCCTTTAAGGTCGTGCTGGGGAACGCTTCGGAAATGGTCTCCTCATAAAAGCGCATATAGGTATTTGCAATCGCGTAGGAAACCTCGGGGTCGGTGGTTGTCACCGTCAGGTACACAATCATGGTGTCCTCTATCGCCTGCACCGAAACAAAACTCTTGACTTGCTCGGGCGTGACCTTATAGCCGCAGTTGTTCGCCACCTTTGTGGTCAGCGCGGTTGTGGTAAATACATATTTATAGCTTTCCGCCAAGGTGACGGAAGCGCTTAAGTCGGAGCTGCTCTGCCCGGAAACAATCAAGGAGGTGTCCTTATTGCTTGCCACGAACATAATTTGCGAAGAATATTGCGGCACATAGGTCAGTTTTGCGGCGGCAAAGCCGACTGTCGCCAACACAACTGCCGACAGCACAATGACCCACCATTTTTTCAAAACCTTGCGGATATAAATCATCAGCACTTCAAAGCTGATGCCCTCCTGCTCGGTTTTGGACATTGTTTTTTGTTCCATAGTCATTCCCTTTCCCCAAAAATGTTCCAATCAAAAGCATTATAACAAATTACGCCCGTTAAGGCAATAGAAAATTTTATTTTCCGAAATTCCACAAAAAACCGGCGCAGTTTTCGTCAAAATGCCTGTGCCGCGTCGCGCACCGTACCGTCTTTTACGGTCAATTCCCGCGTGCAAACGGCATACGCCGCTTTTTTGTGGGAAATAATCAGACAGGTTTTATTTTCGAGCGCGCGGATGTTTGAAAGCAAGCGTGCCTCGGTCTCCTCGTCGAGCGCACTCGTTGCCTCGTCCAAAAGCAGGACGGGCGCATCGGTCAAAATTGCCCGCGCCACGGCAATGCGCTGCATCTGCCCTTCGGAAAGCCCGCTGCCGCCCTCACCGAGCAGGGTGTCTAACCCCGCGGGCAGTTCTTCTATAAAGGTATCGGCACAGGCGATTTTTGCCGCGCGCAAAACCTCTTCCTCGGTCGCGTCCTCTTTGATAAAGCGGATATTGTCGCGCACCGTGCCCGAAAACAAGAGATTGCCCTGCGGCACATAGGCAAATAAACCGCGTGTATTTTTGTCGGCAGGGTAGGTTCGCCCGCCCGCCGTCACACGAATTTCACCGCCGTCGGGCGTCAGCACGCCCAGAAGCAGTTTGAACAGCGTGCTTTTGCCGATGCCCGAAATGCCCGAAATCACAACAAAATCATTTTTGCGGATTTCAAAGTCGGCGTCCGTGAACACTTCGTTTTGCCCATAGGCAAACGAAACCCCTTGGAAACGCGCCGCTTCAAATCCCTGCGCTGGTACCGCAGTTTCGTCTGCCTGTGCGTCGTCATCGGGCAGCGCTTCAATTTCCAACAGCCGTTCGGCAGAGGAGAGCATCGAATAATATTTCGGCATCAGCCCCGAAAGGTTGGTCAGCGGCGTTTGTACCTGATTGACCAACTGCAACAGCGCCGTCAGCGTGCCGAAGGTAATCGCCCCCGCCGCCAATCGCCAGCCGCACCAAACGAGCGTGAACAGCGTGCCGAACGAAAACACCGCCAAAAAGCCGGCGTTTGCGGCAATCGACCAACGGTTGCGGCGGATTTTTGCGTCGAAATTCTCCGTTTGCCGCACATCGGCTTCGCGCGTGACTTTGTCCTGCACGCCGAACACCTGCACCGCCAAAAGACTTTCAATCGACTCTTGCAAAAATGCGCGCAGACGCCCGTCCGACGCTTGCACGGTTTTGTGTAACTGTTTGATTTTGCCGCGAAACGCCCGTGTGCACACAAACAGCAAAACGCCCGCCGCCAAAAGCAAAAGCGCAAAGCGCACATCGAGCGACACAATCACTGCAAATGCAAAAACGAGCCGCGTCACCATCGCCGTTGCCGTGGGTAAAAGCACGGTGGCGTTGTCCGTCACCACGGTGATGTCGGAAGTCAGGCGCGTCATCAACTCCCCCGAATGGTATGCCGTCACCGCAGAATATGCCTTTTGCAATATCTTAGAGAACAGCCGCCGCTTGCATGCCATTTCCAGTTTCCCCGAAATGCGCACGGAAAGGCTGTTGTCGAGAATACGCAAAGCAATTTGCAAAATCACAATGGCGAGCAAACCGAGACCGGTGCGCAAAAGGCGGTCCAAATCGCCGTTTTGCGCCGCGTCCACAATCCGTTTGGAAAACAGCGCCACCGAAACCGCGCACACCGAGGAAAGGGCGTTGCCGAGAATCAGCAGCACCAAAAGCGGCAGTTGGGGCTTTGCGGTCTGCCATATCCACTTGCGCGCCGTGTTTTGCTTCATTTTGACAGTTTCCCCCGCAGTTTCACAAAATATTTGCGCACGGGCAAAAGGAAATGCCACACGCGCGTATACAATTTATATGTTGTATTGTGCACCGAAACCGTTTTTCCGTTTCGGGTGATTGCACACACCACGCCGATACACTGTTCTTCGTGAATATTCGGCTCTTGCACCCATTGGTTGTCGCCGCACATGGTGTAAGTGCCGTCCGCTTGGACTTTCACCACACGGTGGAGCACAAACGCGCCGTCTTTGCGGCGGTACAGCGGCAAATCATACTTTTTTAAAGGAGAAGTCACCGCCGTCAGCGTCACCGTGTCGCGCCCGCTCCGAAGCAAAGGCAGCATACTCGTGCCCGTTATGGGCAATTTGACCGTGCCGCCCGCCGCGAGCGTTTCCTCGATAATCGGGAGCATTTCTGCGAGGTTTACGCGCTTTTTCTCCATTGCTTACTCCTCTAAAAGCCCCGCGCCGCGCAGTTTTTCCACATAAATATGCACATCGCGTGCGGCGGTTTCGCGGTCGATTTCGTATTCCGCCAAAATCTTTTCGACAACCGTGTTTTCGTCCGTTTGCGTTTCCATGGCGCGCCAAACGAACGCCCCAACGGGATTTAAGGTCATCATACCGCCGAAATCCACAGCCGCGTCGCCCACGGGTACCACAATAAAACTGCCTGCGACCTCGCGCAGCAAAAATCCGTCTTTAATCTTCATACTGTTCACCGTTTTGCTGATAAAATTTCTCTATACCCCGAAAGGCGGTGTGCGCCGCCGAAATGTCCATATTGCAGGTCAGCCGGAACGCGGGCACGCTTTCGAGCAATTCGCCCAAAGTATCGAGCATCAACCCCATCACCTCTGCCACGGGCGGGCGCAGGGTTTGTGACAAGAACAGGGGAATTGCCCGGTCAGGAGAAATCCGCTCGATTGTATTTTCCGCGCCGCGTTGTAAAAACACGAGGGCGCGCACGGGGATTTGCACATTTTCGCTGATGTCGTATTTTCCGCTGAACGGCGTGCCGCAGGCGCAAAACCGCCCGTTGATTTTGCGAATTGCGGGTTTATCGTCGTTGATAATCCGCGTATTTTCATAGGCTTTCAGCCAAAGCGCGGTGTGGGTGGATTTGCCCGTGCCGCTTTTGGCGGAAAACAAATAGGCGTACCCGTCCTTTTCCACGCACGAGGCGTGCATTAAAAGCCCCGAAAAGCGCAAAAGCCGCGCGTAAAACGCTTCCCCCGTCCACACATAGCGGCATTCGTCGAGCGTTAATTGCGGGTATTGCTCGTGCTTTTTTTGAAAGAAATCCTCCGGCAAGTCGAGCACCATATCGGGCGCGTCCGTCGGCGCGCACAGGTATGCCCGCGAACGGTCGTGTAAAAGCGTACCGCGCGCGTCAAACTGCACTTTCAGTTTTGCAATGTCGAAGGTTTCCATGGTGTTCCTTCCTGCCGTGGATTTCGTTGTGATTTTTTGCGGGCGTGGATTTTCTCCGAAAACGGACGCCTTGCGGCGGGAGCAAGCCCCCGCCCTACCCTGAAATTTTTATTTTGTGCGTAGGGGCGAACTGTGTTCGCCTGTTTGCGATTCTGCACTTCGTTCAGAATGACAAAAAATTTACATGTTTATCCCAAACAATCGCCGAGCGTTTTCGGCGGTATAATCGAGTAACGCCTGCGTGTCTTCGCCGCGAATTTCCGAAAGGCGCGCGGCGGTGTAGGCAATATGCCCCGAATCGCACCGTTTGCCGCGAAACGGTACGGGCGTCATATACGGCGCGTCGGTTTCGACAAGCAATCGGTCTTGCGGTACAATTTTCGCCACCTCGACGGGTTTGACGGCATTTTTAAAAGTCACCGCCCCGCCGAGACCGATATACATACCCAATTTTAAAACTTCTTTTGCCATTTCCACGCTGCCCGAAAAGCAATGCACCACACCGCGGGGCTTGTACTGCTTTAACAGCCGCAGCGTGTCCTCGTGCGCCTCGCGGTCATGCACAATCACGGGCAGGGAAAGTTCGTTTGCCACCTGCAACTGCTGTTCAAACAGCCGCAACTGCGCGTCGCGCGTCGCTTTTTCATAATAATAGTCTAACCCGATTTCGCCTACGGCGACCGTTTTCGGATTTTTCAGCAGTTCGCGCAAAATTTCCGTCGGATTTTCGGGTACATCCGCTAAATTCAGCGGATGAAATCCCGCCGCAGCGTAGATATAATCATAGGTGGCGGCAAGGTGCGCGGCAAACTGTGAAGTTTCCGTATTCACCCCGCACGAAATCACGCCGACAACGCCCTTTGCGGGGAGAGCGGTGAGCAATTCGGGTAAATCGTCCGAAAATCGCGCGTCATCGTAATGCGCGTGGGCGTCAAAAATGTTATAAAGGCTCATCGAATGCGCGCTCCGTTGGGCATTGCGCTGTCGGCAAAGAGCACTTTTACATCGTCTTCACTGCAATCCGCCGCCAAAATCATACCTTGACTTTCCACGCCGCAAAGCACGGCGGGTTTTAAGTTCGCCACCAGCACGATTTTTTTGCCGACCAAATCGTCCGGCGCATACCACTTCGCAATGCCGCTTGCCACGGTGCGCGGCGTGTCCGTGCCGTCATTTAAGGTCAATTTTAACAGTTTTTTCGCGCGTTTGACGGGTTCGCACGATGTCACTTCGGCAACGCGCAGTTCCACTTTTGCAAAATCGTCAATGCCGATTTGCGCAAGCCCCTCAATTTTCGGCGCGGCTTTTTCTTCCTCTGCCTGCGCCGCAGTTTGCGCCGCGGTCAGTTCTTCAATGAGTTTGTCCGCGTCAATGCGGTTGAACAGCGGTACGGCTTTGCCGACTTTTTCGCCGACTTTTAGGTTGCCGAAGGTCGAAAGCGAGTTGCAGTCCCGCACATCGGTGCCGAGTTGCTCGAAAATCGCCGATGCCGTGTCGGGCATATAAGGCGTGAGCAATACCGCCAAAAAGCGAATGCCCTCTAAAAGGTTATAAAGCACCGTACCGAGCCGCGCGCGCTGTGCCTCGTCTTTTGCAAGCGCCCAGGGCATGGTTTCGTCGATATATTTGTTTAAGCGGCGCGCAAGCGTCAGCACGCAAGCCACGCTGTCGCTCATTTTGTATTCGCTGATGTATTTGTCCACATCGCCCAAAGTGCGAAGCGCCAAGGCTTTCAAATCCTCGTCAAATTCGCCGGGGCAGTCGGGGGCTTGCACCACGCCGTCAAAATACTTGTTCTGCATGGCAACTGTACGGTTGACGAGATTGCCTATGGTGTTCGCCAAATCGGAATTGTACCGTTCAATCATCGTTTCATAGGTGATAGAGCCGTCCGCGGCGTGCGGCATTTCGGACAGCAAATAGTACCGCACCGCGTCCACGCCGAACACCTTGACCAAATCGTCGGCATAAATGACATTCCCGCGGGATTTGCTCATTTTGTCCTCGCCGAACAACAGCCACGGATGCCCGTAGACCTGCTTCGGGAGCGGCTCGCCGAGTGCCATCAACATAATCGGCCAATAAATCGTGTGGAAACGCACAATGTCCTTGCCGATAATGTGCACATCGGCAGGCCAATATTTCTTGTAGGTCTCCGAACTGCCGTCGGGATCATAGCCGAGGGCGGTGATATAGTTCGAGAGCGCGTCAATCCAAACATAAATGACATGTTTGTCGTCAAAAGTCACGGGGATACCCCATTTAAACGAGGTACGCGACACGCACAAATCCTGGAGTCCGGGTTTGATAAAGTTATTGAGCATTTCTTTTTTGCGCGCTTCGGGATAAATGAAGTTTTCGTTGTTTTCAATGAATTCTTCGAGTTGTTTTTGGTATTTCGACAGCCGCAGGAAATACGCTTCCTCTTTCGCGGGCTTCACCTCGCGGTGACAGTCGGGGCAACAGCCGTTTTCGTCAAGTTGGCTTTCCGTCCAAAAACTTTCGCACGGGGTGCAGTACAGCCCCTCGTACTCGCTTTTGTAAATGTCGCCTTGGTCATACAGCTTTTTAAAGATTTTCTGCACCGCTTTTTCGTGATAATCGTCGGTGGTGCGGATAAATTTGTCGTAAGTTGTATTTAAGGTATCACAAATGGCGCGGATTTCCCCCGCGACCTTATCAACATATTCTTTCGGGCTTACACCCGCTTCTTTCGCGTATTCTTCGATTTTCTGCCCGTGCTCGTCGGTTCCCGTCAGGAAGAAAACATCGTACCCGCGCATTCGTTTGTAGCGCGCAATAGCGTCGGTCAGCACGATTTCGTAACTGTTGCCGATATGCGGTTTGCGCGAAGTATATGCAATCGCGGTGGTGATGTAAAATTTCGGTTTTTCACACATAATTTTTCTTCCTTTCTGTGCGATATAATTTCGGACATTTTATTGTATCAAATTTTCAAGAGAAATTCAACAAAAAAGTAAATATATCGTTTAAAAAAGAAAGTCGCGGTGAAAATGCAAAAAAATCCAAAAGAATAACCGAATTTGTAATTTTAACAGGTCAGTGAAAGCGCTGTTTATTTTGCCGAATATTTTTTCTGTGTTTTTACATTACACGCCCTGTTACGGTCGGCATTATTTCTAATGCTTTTCCGAGAATCAAAAAAAACACCGTCTGTTGCAGTGTTTACAACAGACGGTGTTTTAAAAATATACGATTTTCCCGAAAAATTGGGGTTTGTGGGGGTAAATTTATGCGGTAGGGCGGGGGCTTGCTCCCGCCGCAGGATTTGCTTTGAATTACGGAACGGGCAAACTGTAATGCGTTCGTAGGGGGCGACGACTCGGCGCCCCGTATCACCTCCCTCTGGGAGGGAGGTGGCTTTTGCCGCAGGCAAAAGCCGGAGGGAGAGAAACGGAAAAATCTCTCCCCCAGTCAAACGCTGCGCATTTGACAGCCCCCTCTGAGAGGGGGCGGAAACAGCGGGCGATTCGTGAATCGCCCCTACGATTCGTAGGGAACAACCTCAGTGTTGTTCCGTGAAATTACATCAAACCTTACGGGCGGGCGCGGATTTTCTCCGAAAACGGGCACCAAACGGCGGGAGCAAGCCCCCGCCCTACCCTATAAATTGTATTTTGTGCGCGTACGGAACGGTCTTGACCGTTCCGTAAAATGATATCAAATTACGCGGGCGAACACAGTTCGCCCCTACGAGTAGGGAACAACCTCCGTGTTGTTCCGCAAAATTACATCAAAATCGACGGGCGATTCGTGAATCGCCCCTACAACGGGTCGTCGAGGTTACGGCTGCGCCATTACCCCTTTGTCGCTGCGCGACATTTCCCCTAACAGGGGAATCTCACCGACCCCTACGCACGAAATAGAATGCATTTACCCCCTACAACCCCCAATTTGCCGTCGCGCAATCGCGACCGACGGAACGGGCGCTACCCGTACCCTGCACGATGTATTTGCCAATCGAGAGAAGAAGGAAAAGCTTCCCTACAAAGCAAACCCACGAATTAAAATTTACATGCTCTCCGGGGCGGAGATTTTGAAGGCGGTTAAAATATTCACCATCACGCTTCTGACGGCGAGGCAGAGGTTGACACGCGCCTGCATCAGGCTTTCGTCCTCCACGCCGATTTTGCAGGCGTTGTAATATTTATGGAACAGCGTCGCCAAATGGATGGCATACCGCGTAATTTTGGCGGGGTCATAACCCTTTGCCGCCGTGATGATTTCGTCCGTAAGTCCTGCCAAATGGCGAATGAGCTCGTGCTCCTCGGGGGTGTTGAGTTGTTCTAACTCCGCTTCGGTACACGCACGCGGCGTAATGCCCTGTGCTTGCAGTTTTTTGAGAATACTGCAAATGCGCGCATTGGCGTATTGGCAGTAGTATACGGGGTTTTGCGAATTTTCACTCACCGCAAGCCCCAAATCGAAATCAATCGTCGAGCCCGGCTCACGCAGATTAAAGAAGAACCGCGCCGCGTCTATGGGCACTTCGTCGAGCAGGTCTACCAGCGTTACGGCGTTGCCCGTCCGCTTCGACATACGCACCGGCTCGCCGTCCTTCATCAAATTGACAAGTTGCATCAGAACCACATCCAAGCGGTCGCCGTCAAGGCCAATCGCGTCGAGCGCGCCTTTGAGCCGCGCCACATGGCCGTGGTGGTCGGCGCCCCAAACATCAATCGCTTTTTGAAAACCGCGGTCAACCAATTTGTTTCTGTGATAGGCAATATCCGCCGCAAAATAGGTCGGGTTGCCGTTTTGACGAATGAGCACATCGTCTTTCAGTTCCAACTTTTCAATCTGTTCGGGTGTTTTGCCTTGCTTTAACAGTTTTTCGGTCTGCACCTCGATATTTTTATACCACAGCGCGCCGTCTTTTTCATAGGTTTTGCCGTTGGCGGTCAAAAGTTCAATCACTTCTTGAATGGCGCCGCGGTGCAGTTCGCTTTCGTGAAACCATTTGTCATAGGTGATGCGATATTTTGCGAGATTGTCCTGCATATTTTGAATATTTTTCGGCAACGCAAATTCCACCAACGCCGCACGGCGTTCGCTTTCCGATTTTTCGAGATAACTGTCCCCATGCAGGTCGGCAAATTCTTTTGCACGCGCCGTAATATCCGCGCCGTGGTAGCTGTCCTCGGGCAGTTCTACGGCGTCTTCGCCTTTGAAAAGCTGTTGATAGCGAATATCCAAAGACAGCCCGAATTTTTCAATTTGGTTGCCCGCGTCGTTGATGTAGAATTCCCGTGTGACATCGTACCCCGCCATTTCGAGCACCGCCGCCAAGCAGTCGCCCAAGGCGCCGCCGCGCGCATTGCCCATATGCATCGGCCCCGTGGGGTTGGCGGAAACGAATTCCACATTCACCTTTTCGCCCTTGCCGTAGTCACTTTTGCCGTAATTTTCGCCTTTTTCGAGGACATCGAGCAAAATATCGGCATAGAACTTATCGCTCAAACGGAAATTGATAAATCCCGCCCCCGCAACCGTACATTCCGAAAAATAACTGTCGCCGAGGTCGATGTATTTTGCGATGGCCTGCGCAATTTTCAAAGGCGCGGTGCGAAATACCTTTGCGCCCACAAACGCCGCGTTGGTCGCATAGTCGCCGTTTGCCCGGTCCTGCGGAATTTCCACAATAAACGGCAGCATTTGCGCCTCGGGCAATTCCCCGGCGGCAATCGCCTTGCCGAGCGCCTCCAAAACCAGCGTATGCAACGCGTTTTCCGTTTCTTTTACCAATTTTGACATACTGTTTAAACTTCTCCTTGCTTTCCGAATTTATTTTAAAGTGACTGTCAGCGTCATATGATTTTCAATGCTCCCCTGCGCGTGAAAATCGGTGGTGTAGCAAAAATGCAACCGCCCGCCGTCTTTGGTCAAAGCGTTTTCCACGCGTTTGGTGTAAACGCCCATGGTCAGCGCGCCATACGGCGTGTTATACACGGTCGAATGGCGCTTGCCCGGTTCAAAGCGCATTTCACCGCCGCAGTCGCCCTCCCGCAAAACGGACACCAGGCGTTCGCCGACCGCGCGTACCGTTGTGCGGCAAGGGCGTGCGTCCTCGTCATATTCCGTATATTCCACCAAAAAGCCCTCGTCGGTTTCACAAATCGTACCGACCACGCGCATTTCGATTTTTTCGGTTTCGCCGTCCATCGTCTGCGCGTTGCAGACATCTACGAACACATCCTGTTTTTCCATTTTATTCTTTCTCCTGCGCCAGCTTAAACAACCGGTCTAACAGCTTCGGATACGGCACGCCGCTTTGCTCTAACAGCTTCGGGTACATACTGATGGCGGTAAAGCCGGGCAGGGTGTTGATTTCGTTGAACAGCACGCGGTTTGTATCCTTTTCCACAAAGAAATCCACGCGCGCAAGCCCCTTACAGCCGAGCGCCGAAAATATTTTCACCGCCATATCGCGCACTTCCGCCTGCGTTTCGGCGGGAATGTGCGCCGGGATTTGCAATTCGCTGTCGTCCACATACTTTGCCTCGTAAGTGTAAAAATCCGCACACGGCACAATACCGCCCGGCACAGACGCCATCGGCTCGCCGTTGCCGATAACGGCGCACTCGACCTCTAAGGCGTTCTGCACCGCCGCTTCGACCACGACCTTTTCGTCCTCGCGAAAAGCCGTTTCCATCGCCGCGAAAAATGCCGCGCGGGTATCTGCCTTGGAAATGCCCACAGACGAGCCCGCATTGGCAGGTTTGACAAACACGGGGTAGCCGAGTTTTTCTTCCGCACGCACAATAAAGGAGGACATATCCTTTTGATACGCGTGCTTTGTCACCGCAAGCCAAGGTGCCTGCGGCACGCCGACGCTGTCCGCCAGCAGATTGGTCACGCCTTTGTCCATACACATCGCGCTTGCAAGCGTATCGCACCCGACATAGGGAATTCCGGCGATTTCAAACAGCCCCTGTACGGTGCCGTCCTCGCCGTTTTTGCCGTGGAGTACAGGGAACACCGCGTCAATATGGATTTTTTCTATCCCCGTCTCGCGGAACACCAACAGCCCGCCGTCCGCACGGTCGGGGGAGAGAATGGCTTTTGTGCACTTGCCCGCAAGCCACTTGTCCTCCGGCAAATCTTTTGCATCGCCTTCAAACAGCCGCCACTCGCCCGTTTTCGTGATGCCGAGCATATACACCGCGTATTTGTCCCGCGGGATATTGCGAATCACCGACGAAGCCGACACGCAGGAAACCGCGTGCTCGCTGGAAACGCCGCCGAATAAAATCAAAATGTTTTTCATGGAGCTCACCTCGTATGTTGCGCCGCCGCGTACGGCAAAAACGCATATACTTATACATATACAGATAAACTATATCATATACCCCGCATTTTCGCAATCACAAATTCACAAAAATGTAATGACAAACCGAAAAAACTGTGATACAATGAACTGAATTTACAAACAAGGTAGGTTTTTGACTATGACGCAAACCGATGCAATCGCCGCAGTCTTCAAAGGGATTTCCCCCGCATTGGAGGAAAACGGCTTTGCGGCTGTTGTGCCCGAGAATACGGAAAAAGGCGCGCTGCCCACCGTGACGGACGGCGAGCACACATATATGGATTTTGCAGGCGAAAAAGGCAAGCTGCGGCTGGAAGTCTTCGGGATGCAGGCACTGCTGTTTTACACAGAGGTCAACGCGGAGGAAGCCACCGACGAGGACTTGAAAAAACTCTCAACCAACTATTTTAACCCCGAAGAATTTGACGAGCGTGATATAAAATCGCTTTGTAACGAACTGTCGGACAGCATCTGCACAAAGTTCGGGAAAAAGAGCGGCGCGAAGGGCAAGCCCAATAAAATGCCGACACCCATTTCGAGAAGCGCCGTGAAGAACGGTGCGCAAAGTTACGACGGCAACACCCTCGCCAACCGTTTGACGGCGGTTTACCCCGAACTGAAAGCCCCGTATCACGAAAATTACGAAAAATACGGCGAATTCTTGGCGGACGAGTTCTTTATGGAGCACGGCACACCGCGCGTGATTGCCACCATTCGTTCCAAAAACAAACAGGAATGCCAAAAGCTGTTCCGTATTCTCAACGATATTTACGAAAACGGCTCAAATGACACGCAAAGTCTGATCGGCGTAACCATTTTGGGCGAGATGGACAATGACCCCGAACTGCTTGCCACCGCGCAGGAATATATGTGCGAGGATATGTCGGAGACGGTCGTGCTCATCAATCAATATCTCGCAACGCCCAAGGGCAAACGCGCAAAGGAGCAAATGAAAAACCCGCCCGCATATAAGCCCAAAAAGGAAAAGAACCCCGGTATGTTTGCCCAAGCCTTGGCGGGCGCAAACAGCCAGGGCGGTATGCCGCCGATGTAACGGTCTTCGCAAACAACATACAGCACGCCAAGCGCTCCGCTTTTTCGGCGGCGCGCTTTTTTTGCGGTAAAATTGCAACGATTTGCAAAAAAAACTTTACAAATCGCATTTGCTGTGCTATGATATTGCTGTCGTATTGGGTATCATAGCTATCACTGCCGAATACGCGTAAAAATTTCACAAGGGAGAGTTCCTAACATGAAGAAATTGGCATGCCTCATGGTTGTAGCTGTCCTCCTTGTCGTCTCCATGGTCCCTGCGTTTGCCGCATCGGGAATCAACCAGTGCGAGAAGGAAATCATCGAATATGTGCAGACCGCATATGTCGTTGACGGCAAAACCATCACGGTTCCCGCTGAGTATATCACTGCTCTCGAGAACGTGTTTACCAATGTGGACGTGACCGAAGCACAGCACAAGGAAATCCAGGCTATCCTGGACGAAGCGCTTGCTTTCGTTAAGTCCAAGAACCTTCAAAAGTTGGAAGACATCACCGCAACCGGTTCTACCAGAGCCCTTTTGGACTATGCGGACAGAGCTTTGGCTGTTGTCGGGTATCATCTTTCCACCAGAGGTTCGCTTTCGGATGCTGACCATGGTCTTTTGATCATCACCGATGCCGCAGGCAACGTTGTTGCCGAACTGCATCCGGCGGTTATCACCAAGACCGGCGCAGATTTCACTTCTGTTGCTTTCGGCGGCGTTGCTGCTGTTGCTGTTTTGGCAGCTGCCGGCATTGCTGTTAAGCGCATCCGTAAAGAGTCTGATGAAGACTAATTCCGACAAAAATCGGAGCAAGAAAAGCTATCGGAAGTGGTTTCTGCTGCTTCCGATAGTTTTCTTATTGTGCGGATACTTGCTGCTCTTCGCATGTCTTGCTCCGGTGCTTGACCCCCTGCTTTCGGTATACAGACTCGCGTTTTCCGGCGCGAATGTCGAGACCATTGACGAACCCGGGGCGGGCAGCATATTCAATGGCTCCACCGGCCTTACAACCGGTCACTTAAATTGGGACGACTTTGAGTTCCCGAAATACGGCTCCGCCTTCGGCAGAATTACCGTAGAGGGAACCGATATTGATACAGATGTCATTTACGGCGACAGCACGGCGCTGTTAAAGCGCGGCGCGTGTATGTCATTATACAGCCACATCCCCGGCTGCGGCAGAGGCGTATTGATCGGTGCGCACAACAACACCTATTTCCACACTCTGCAATATGTCAAAGAAGGCGCGCTTGTGCATTTGGATACCACCTACGGCGCCTACACCTACCGCGTCTACAAAACCGCTGTCATCAAAAACGATGACGGGGCGGGCTACCGCAACGAATTAAACGGCAACGAAGAAATTCTGTTGTTGTACACCTGCTATCCGAATGACACCATCGCTTCGACGCCCGACCGCTTTTTCGCCTATTGCGAATTTGTTTCGGGGCCGAGCGTCAATATGTATGAATAAGGAGGACGCCGTATGACCAAAACTGCCAAACGGGCTCGCTCCGTGATTTGTACGCTACTTGCATTTATTCTTTCGCTGAGCGTCACGCTGACGCTGGCTTGTGCTACCCTTGCGCTGTCGGCTTTAAATCCCGACTTTGCCGTACGGGTCGTTGCACGGTCACAATACAGCGAGCACCTTGCCGCAGAATTAAAGGAAGAATTTATTTCCTACGGCAATGCCTGCAATATTGACGAGGTGTTTTTTGATGCCGTATTCCAAAATGAAATTGCCCCCGCGCGTATCGATGCAGACACCGAAACCGTCTTGCGCGAGTTTTACGCAGGCGAGGTGCAGGATGCAGTCGACATCGCCGATTTGCACGATGCGCTTTTAAACCGTCTGACAGAATATGCAATCGGAAAAGGGTTTGCGGCAGAACCGTCTGATGACAACGAAATCTATCAAAACCTTTCGACCATTGCAGACGAGCTTTGCGGCATCTACAACGCCTATGTTTCAGTATTTTCGATGTCCGTTTTCAAAACCGCGTCGAGAATGCTTGCAACCTATCGCCCGTACGCTTGGTACGGTGCAGGCGCAGGCGCGGTATTATTCGCCATTTCCGCCGTGCTTTTGCGGTTGTATTATCAAAAGAAAAAGAACTATTTGCGGTTCTTTATTTACGGATTTTCCGCCTCTGCCTTGATGCTTGCCGTCGCGCCTGCCGCAGCACTGATTTTGCGCATCGGCAACCGCATCAACATCGCCTCGGCGGCATTGTATACCCTTACCACGGGCATGATAAACGGCACGCTTGCCGCGGTATTGCTTTCGGCGCTTGTACCGGTACTCGTTACGGTTCTGTTGGTATTGGTACGCAACAAAGCCGTGAAAAACAACCGCTGATTCATCAAAAATACAGAAACGCCCGTGCTCCGTTTGGAACACGGGCGTTTTCTTTTCGCCGTTTTTTATCCGAAGTCTGCACGAAAAGTAATATAATTGGGGTTTGTCTATCCAACCGTAGGGGCGAACTGTGTTCGCCCGCCCGCTTGTCATTCTGAGCCGATAGGCGAAGAATCTCGTTTCACGCAGGTTTACTTTGTTCTATTGGAGATCCTTCGCTATCGCGCAGGATGACAAATTGGGGTTTGTGGGGACTGTGTTCGCCCGCGTAATTTGATATAATTTTACGGAACGGTCAAGACCGTTCCCTACACGCACAAAATACAATTTATAGGGTAGGGCGGGGGCTTGCTCCCGCCGTTAATTCACATCGAACCCCGCGGCGGGGGCAAGCCCCCGCCCTACCCTAAAAATTTTATTCCGTTAAACACCCCCACAAACCCTAATTTGTTAAGCGGACTATACCATATTTATGTCTGTTATTTCTACACCGCACACGGCGCACAAAACGCCCCCTGCCGAGAAATCGGTAGGGGGCGTTCAGGGTTGTTCAATTACAGATAGAAATTATCTTATTTCATATTCTTGATTGCTGCCTGTGGTGCTATCAGCAAAAGAGGGAAATGAATTGCTTTGTCAATTCAATAATTCTTTAGCTTTGTTCAATAGCATCGTCTCGTTTTTTATAGCATTATCAACCAAAGTTCTAACCGCTTTTTTCAAACTCTCTTCATAATCGTCTTGTGATAATTTAACCTTCTTATAATATAACCTTTTATATCTAAAATCATCTTGTTTCTTTCCTGAAACCTCAATCAGCGCTGACATATGTTTCTTGTGCTCTTCTGTTGTGTTCCATCCACCCAACTCGAAATGAATCACAAGAGCATCCTCATATTTTTCAAACCAGTACCAATATACATAATTGGTACCCCATGAACTATTTGCATCTATTAACGCAGGAAGAAACTCGTCCATCTCTTTGGTTGAAAAACTCCATCTGTTACTCTCGCCATATATAATCTTACCTTCGCTTGACAATTGTTGTAATTCTCTGCAAATAATTTCACTATCAGCAGAATTATCAATATTAACATTTTCAAAAATCAATCTTAATGCAGTACGATGCTTGTTATATATGTCATTACAAATTTTTAATAATGTTTCGTCTCGCTCTTTCATTATCTTTTTCCTCACAATATCAATATAATTTTGAACTATTAGCGATACTTCAGGCGCTACGCGTTTTTCTTTTATTGCATTTTCAAGCGCATTTATGACATCTTCATAAGAAATAGAAATCCATTTGTAGGGATTGCTTGAGTCATATCCGTCAGGAGTAAGAAAAACATATAAAAGGTGTTTGCAATCACTATACTCAAGACAACTTTGTTCTAAATATTTGTTTAATTGATGCGAAGATTCACCTGACCAAATTTTGTTTTCAATTATAATTGCAGTCTTTTCTTCTTTTGAAAGCAACACGATGTCCATATTGTTTGCTTCGCGATAAACTTGATATGTATAGAAATCTTGAAGCAAAACATCAAAAGGATTACACATGTCCTCTGAACATCTTTGAACTATTTTGGTTATAAATTCTTTGAGAAATGAATCCCCGATACCATGATTTTCGTTAGGGTCAAGCAACCACGCTAAAATATTACTATGTCTAATTTCAGTATTTGTAACTTTTAGTACATCAAAAATGTTTACTTCATCTTTCCAGTTATCTAATGCATTTAAACAACTAATATCAAGCAGAAAATCTTTTAGTGCCTTGTTTTCATGTTCCGTCATATTATCACCTCTTTTATATTATATTATTTTTCAATTATTTTTGCAATAGATACATAAAATCCCTCTGCCGATTGCTCAGCAAAGGGATAATTTTTGCTTTATAAACCTAATTACTTAGATTCCTAAATTGTAGAAAAGTGATATTCTGACTGTGTCGGAGTGATATTTTCGCAAAGCGAAAGTGATATTGAAGCCTTACGGCTTCAGTGATATTATATTCGCCTTTAAAACTGTCCGAAGGGCAATATCACTTGCGAAGCAAATATCACTGGCGTAGCCAATATAACTCGCCGAAGGCGAATATAACTCAAGGGCTATTCAAACAAAAAAATGCTGACCTTGCGGTCAGCATTTTTATAGTTTGAATTATTAGCCCTTGATAGCAGCCTGTGCTGCTGCGAGGCGGGCAATCGGCACGCGGAACGGCGAGCAGGACACATAGTCAAGGCCGATTTCGTGGCAGAATTCCACAGAGGACGGGTCGCCGCCGTGTTCACCGCAGATACCGCAGTGCATGGTCGGGCGGACTTCCTTGCCCATCTTGACAGCCATCTTCATCAAAGCGCCGACGCCTTTCTGGTCGAGTTTTGCGAACGGGTC
Organism: Ruminococcus sp.; assembly: GCA_004555265.1. Taxonomy (GTDB): domain Bacteria; phylum Bacillota; class Clostridia; order Oscillospirales; family Acutalibacteraceae; genus Fimenecus. The sequence goes on along the minus strand of SFIQ01000010.1, from coordinate 10,790 downwards.
GTTTTCATAAATCTTGGTGTCATAGTACGCATCCAAGAATTTGCCCGCGTCGTCACGGCTGAACCCGAAGGTCATCTGGGTGAGGTCGTTGGTGCCGAAGCAGAAGAACTCGGCTTCTTTTGCGATTTCGTCCGCGGTGAGTGCTGCTCTCGGGATTTCAATCATGGTGCCGACTTCGTATTTGAGGTCTGCGCCTGCCGCCGCGATTTCTTCGTCAGCGGTTGCAACAACGATGTCTTTGACGAACTTCAATTCTTTGACTTCGCCGACCAACGGAATCATAATTTCGGGAACGATGTTCCAATCGGCGTGTGCTTTTTTGACATTGATTGCCGCACGGATAACCGCCTTGGTCTGCATCTTTGCAATTTCGGGGTAGGTGACGGTCAAGCGGCAGCCGCGGTGACCCATCATCGGGTTGAACTCGTGCAGCCCTGCGATAATCGCTTTGATGGTTTCCACGGATTTGCCCTGTGCTTTTGCAAGCGCTTCGATGTCCGCTTCTTCGGTGGGAACGAACTCGTGGAGCGGCGGGTCAAGGAAACGAATGGTTACGGGGTTGCCTTCAAGTGCTTCATACAGTTTCTCGAAGTCGCTCTGCTGATACGGCAGGATTTTTGCAAGCGCCGCTTCTCTTTCTTCCACGGTGTCTGCGCAAATCATTTCACGGAACGCCGCGATTCTGTCTGCCTCGAAGAACATATGCTCGGTACGGCAAAGGCCGATGCCTTCTGCGCCGAGTTCACGGGCTTTTTTCGCGTCAGCCGGTGTATCGGCATTGGTGCGGACTTTGAGGGTTCTGAATTCGTCAGCCCAAGTCATAATTCTGCCGAACTCGCCTGCGATTTCCGCGTCTACGGTCGGGATAATGCCGTCGTAGATGTTGCCGGTGGAGCCGTCAATCGAGATATAGTCGCCCTCGTGATAGGTTTTGCCTGCAAGGGTGAATTTCTTGTTTTCTTCGTCCATGACGATGTCGCCGCAACCGGATACACAGCAGGTACCCATACCGCGCGCAACAACCGCCGCGTGAGAAGTCATACCGCCGCGAACGGTCAAAATGCCCTGCGAGGCTTTCATACCGGTGATGTCTTCGGGAGAGGTCTCCAAACGGACAAGGACGACTTTTTCGCCTTTCTTGTTCCATTCCACAGCGTCCTCTGCGGAGAACACAACCTTACCGCAAGCCGCGCCGGGCGATGCGCCGAGGCCTTTGCCTGCCGGGGTCGCCGCTTTGAGCGCTTTTGCGTCAAACTGCGGGTGCAACAGGGTGTCAAGGTTTCTCGGGTCAATCATTGCAACAGCCTGTTTCTTGTCAATCATGCCTTCGTCCACAAGGTCGCAGGCGATTTTCAGAGCCGCTTTTGCGGTTCTCTTCCCGTTTCTGGTCTGCAACATATAGAGCTTACCTTCTTCCACGGTGAACTCCATATCCTGCATATCACGGTAGTGGTCTTCCAAGGTCTTGCAGACCTGTTCAAACTGTGCGAATGCTTCGGGGAACTCCTGCTCCATCTGGGCAATCGGCATGGGGGTACGAACGCCTGCAACGACGTCTTCGCCCTGTGCGTTCTTTAAGAATTCGCCCATCAAGCCTTTTTCGCCGGTAGCGGGGTCACGGGTGAACGCAACGCCGGTGCCGCAGTTGTCGCCCATGTTGCCGAACGCCATCATCTGCACATTAACGGCAGTACCCCAAGAATACGGGATGTCGTTATCACGGCGATAGACGTTTGCACGGGGGTTGTCCCAAGAACGGAACACGGCTTCAATCGCGCCCATCAACTGTTCTTTCGGGTCGGTCGGGAAATCCTTACCGATTTTGGCTTTGTATTCCGCCTTGAACTGACCGGCAAGTTCTTTGAGGTCGTCCGCAGTCAATTCAACATCCTGCTTCACGCCTCTCTTTTCTTTCATCTCGTCGATGAGTTGTTCAAAGTACTTTTTGCCGACTTCCATAACCACGTCGGAGTACATTTGAATAAATCTTCTGTAACAGTCCCAAGCCCAGCGGGGGTTGCCGGACTTCTTCGACATAACCTCAACCACTTCTTCGTTTAAGCCGAGGTTCAAAATGGTGTCCATCATGCCGGGCATGGAAGCGCGCGCGCCCGAACGAACGGAAACGAGCAGCGGATTTTCCATATCACCGAACTTTTTGCCGGTGATGCCTTCCATTTTGACGATGTATTCCATAATCTGTGCCTGGATTTCATCGTTGATTTTTCTGCCGTCTTCATAGTACTGTGTGCAAGCTTCGGTGGTGATGGTGAAGCCCTGCGGAACGGGAAGACCGAGGCCGGTCATTTCCGCGAGGTTTGCGCCCTTGCCGCCGAGCAGGTTGCGCATGTCTTTGTTCCCCTCAGAGAACAGGTAAACATACTTTTGACTCATGAATGAATACCTCCAAATAAAAAATATACAATGGAATGGTTGTCCGAAACGGCACTGCCGCTCAGGACAGAGTTAACCACCCGCTATTATAACAGATATTTTCAAGGATTTCCATAGTTTTCCGCGATTTTTTTCAGATTTTTAAAGTTTAGCGACATTTTGCAAAGACGCGGCATTTTTGAACATTTTTAAGCGGTTTTGCACAAAAATATGCGCGTGGTAGGGCGGGGGCTTGCTCCCGCCGCGGAGTTTGAGGTGAATTAACGGCGGGAGCAAGCCCCCGCCCTACCATAGAAATTCAATTTCGTGCGTAGGGAATGGTCTAGACCGTTCCGCAAAATCACATCAAAATCGACGGGCGCTTCGTGAAGCGCCCCTACGGTTGGATAGACAACCCCCAATTTGTCATTTGCGCCGGGCGGCGAAGAATTTCTTGCAAAAGAATTTGCTCGGCTGCCTATTCCTTTGAAAACGGAAAATTGCTTTTCGCGGTCAAATGCTCGATTTCAATTTTGACAATACAAAGGGCATTTGCAAACCGTTCATATTCCGACTCGGTTTCCGCCACCGTTCCGCATGCGTGTTTTTCGCAAAGTAATACAGCGGCACGGTGCATTTCTGTTTCGTCGGTTACGATATGCGCCCGACCGAACGCCGTCACGCTTTCAAAGTGCGTGGTATATTCCGACGGCGCAATTTCCGCTCGCGGTACGGCGCAAAAGCAAACGCGGCAGTCTTTCTGTATTGCGTCGATTTTATGGCCTTCTTTTGCACAGTGAAAATAAATACAACCGTCTGTATACACAAAATTCAGCGGCACGGCATACGGATAGCCCCCGTCGCCCGTTACCGCGAGCACACCATACGGTGCGCGTGATAAAAATGCTTCGGCAGTTTTGCCGTCTGCTTGCCGCGCCGTACGGCGCATCGGTCGAAAATGCATATAATCACCTTTTCCTGTTTTTATCGATAGGGTGTGCTCCCATCGCCCACGGTTTGTCATTCTGAGCCGATAGCCGAAGAATCTCATGTCGTATAATGGTTTTATTTTGCGCTATTGGAGATCCCTGCGCTTCGCGCAGGATGACAAATTGGGGGGCGGGGTAATTTGTACGGTAGGGCGGGGGCTTGCCCCCGCCGTTAATTTACATCGAACCCCGCGGCGGGGGCAAGCCCCCGCCCTACCGATAAACCAATTTGCATTGCGAAAAATTTACGGGGCGCCGAGTCGTCGCCCCCTACGCACGCATTGCATTTTTATTTTTCAATCGGAACGGTCAAGACCGTTCCCTACGGGTTGTAGGGGCGATTCACGAATCGCCCGCAGTTTCAGCCCTCCGAGAGGGGGCATAAGCGGCGGGAGCAAAATTCTCCGAATTCGGGCACCTTGCGGCGGGGGCAAGCCCCCGCCCTACTCTATTATAACAGACATTTCCCCGAACAGGAGAATCTCACCGCCCCCTACAAGATGTTATTTCCGGTCGAGAAGATCTATAAAGAATATCTACCCGGTAAACCGACGACGCGAAACCAACGATACAAAATCTACGATTGAGTGGCGGCAAACATTTTGTCCAACTGCCGTTTTATGGCGGCGTGTTCGGGTTGTTCGAGCGCCGCATCCGTTTTCAAAAAGTCCACCGCTTCGCGCTGTACGGTCAGCAACAATTCCGTGTCGCGCAAAATATCCGCAAGCCGCAGAGCAGGCAGACCGTGCTGGCGCTTGCCGAAGAAATCGCCCGGCCCGCGCAGTTTCAAATCCGCGTCGGCGATTTTGAAGCCGTCATTGGTTTCGCACAAAATGTCAAACCGCGCCTTTGCCTCGTCATTTTGCGCGTCCGAAACCAAAATGCAGGTGCTTTTTGCCGTGCCGCGCCCGACTCTGCCGCGCAGTTGGTGGAGTTGCGACAGCCCAAACCGTTCGGCGTTTTCAATCACCATCACGGCGGCATTCGGCACATCCACGCCGACCTCGACCACCACGGTCGAAACCAAAATGTCAATCTCGCCCGCGGAAAACGCGCGCATAATTTTATCCTTTTCTTTCGGCTTCATTTTGCCGTGCAAAAGCCCTACGCGGCGGTGGTGAAACACGCCGTTTTGCAACTGCTTGCAGTATGCCTCGGCGGGCGCCAAATCCAATTCGCCCTCCTCTACAAGCGGGCAGACAATATACGCCTGCAAGCCCGCAACGATATGCTTTTCAATGAAATTATAAATGCGCGGGCGGTAGGAAGTCCCTACGCGGTAGGTGTCCACCGTCTGCCGACCGGGCGGCAGTTCGTCGAGCACAGAAACATTCAAATCGCCGTACAAAATCAAGCCCAATGTACGCGGAATGGGCGTAGCGGACATAACGAGAATATGCGGATTGTCGCCCTTTGCCGCAAGACTTGCGCGTTGGGCGACGCCGAAACGGTGTTGCTCGTCGGTAATGCAAAGACCGAGCCTTAAAAAATCGACATCTTCCTGAATCAGTGCGTGCGTGCCGACGGCAAGCGCGGCTTCGCCGCTTGCGAGTTTCGCCTTGACGGCGCGCTTTTCGGCGGCGGAGACAGAGCCCGTCAGCAAAACGACCTCTATACCCGTCCCTGCAAAGAAGTTTTGAAAGGTGCGGTAATGCTGTTCGGCAAGCACCTCGGTCGGCGCCATCATCGCCGACTGCAAGCCGTTTTTCGCCGCGGAATAGATCAGCGCCGCCGCGACCGCCGTTTTGCCCGAACCGACATCGCCCTGCAACAGGCGGTTCATCGGCTCGCCCGACTGCATATCGTGCATCGCCTCTTGTACGGCGCGGCTTTGCGCCCCTGTAAAACGGAACGGCAAGCGAGCGGCAAATTCGTTTGTATTATCGGTTTTCAGCACGCAGTCGGTCGAAAGGGTTTGCGTGCGGCTTTTCATTTGCAAAAGTCCGAGTTGCAACAGGAATAATTCGTCAAAAATCAAGCGTTTGCGCGCCGCGGCAAGGCGTTCTTCATCCGGCGGGAAATGAATGTGCCGAATGGCGGTATCCAAGGTACACAGTCCGTTTTTTTCGCGGATTTCGCGCGGCAAAAAGTCGGGAATTTCCGTTTCGAGCGCGTCGAGCGCATTTTGCACACAGCGTTCAATCGTTTTGGAGTTGAGTTGTGCCGTGGCGGGGTAAATCGGGCGAATACGGTGGGCGCTTTGCGGCTTTTGGAACAGCGGTGACGCCATTTCCAATGCGCCGTAGCGATTTCGCGCGGGTTTGCCGAAAAACAGGTACTCCTCGCCCTCTTTTACCTGATTTTGTATGTATTTATTATTGAAAAAGGTCAAATTCAAAAGCCCTGCGCCGTCGGTGACGGTGGTTTTGAAAAGCAGCGTGCCGCCGGGAATACGGATTTTCGTCGGCGTGTGGCAAACGGTGGCGCGAATACAAGCGTTCTCACCCGCCTGCAAATCGCGTATGGGCACAATTTGGCTCCAATCCTCATACGCGCGCGGATAATAGCGCAAAAGGGCGCCGACCGACGGCACCGAAAGTTTATAAAACGCTTCGGCGCGTGTCGGTCCGACACCCTTCACATATTTGATATCGGATTTCAGTTGCATAACGAATCCTCTTTTTATTCGACCGATACGATAAAGTAATATACCGGCTGTCCGCCGTTAATCACATTGATTTCCGCATTCGGGAACCGCCCCTGCAAACGCTCGCACAGCGCATTGGCAATGACTTCCTCGGTTTCCTCGCCGTATAAAATCGTGATGATGGAGCCGTTGTGCTTTTTCACCAGGCGGCGCGTCACGCGGTAGGCGACATCAACCAAATCGTTGTCCACCAAGGTGATTTTGCCGTCCTCCATCCCGAGGATTTGCCCTTTTTTGATGCGCTCGCCGCTCATTTCGCTGTCGCGCGCGGCAAAGGTCACCTGCGCGGTATGCACGCTCTCGGCGCCCTTCATCATTTGCAGATGATTTTCTTCCGGACTTGCCGACGGGTCAAAACTGAGCATGGCCGTAATGCCCTGCGGCACGGTTTTGGTGCTCAACACACTCACGCCGCGGTCGGCAAGGTTGACGGTCTGTTCCGCCGCCATAATGATATTTTTGTTGTTCGGCAACACAAACACATGGCGTGCGGGCGTTGCCTCGACCGCTTGCAAAATATCATCGGTGCTCGGGTTCATGGTCTGCCCGCCCGACACCACAATATCCGCACCCAGTTCTTTGAACAACTGCGTGACGCCGTCGCCCGCCGCCACAGCCACAAAGCCGTATTCTTTTTCGGGCTCGGCGCGCGTAAGCGGTGCGTCCGTTTGCGCCGCTTCGTCGGATTTTGACATTTTCTCTGCGCTTGTCGCTTTTGCCGCAGAGGGCTGTGCCGTTTTCGCCTCGCGGATATTTTCAATTTGTATATCGGTAAGATACCCGCAATCCAAAGCGTTTTGCAATACGTTGCCCGGTGCGTCCGTGCAAATCTGCACCTTGACGGTATCGCCGTTCTCGGTCACCGAAACTTCACCGCCGACCGACTCTAAATATGCTTTGAATTTCGGCGTGCCGTTTTTCGCGTCTTTCGTTTTATGCACGGTGAACGCGCAACGGTAGCCGTATTGCACCTGCGGGGTCTCGTTCGCCGCGTCCCCTTTGGCACCGTTTGCCGCTTCGTCCTGATTTTCAATCATCACGCCGTCCAAAAGGTAACTTTTCATTCCCTCTAAAATATAGAGGAAGCCCTGCCCGCCGGCGTCCACCACACCCGCCTCTTTCAAAACGGGGAGCATTTCGGGCGTTTTTAAAAGTGCGTCTTGCGCCGCGGCGACAATGATTTCCAGCACCTTTTTGTAATCCGTTTCGTTCGACGCGACCGCCGCCGCCGAAGCCTCGCGCACCACGGTCAAAATCGTGCCCTCGGTCGGTTTCATCACGGCTTTGTACGCCGCCTCACGCCCAAGGTCGAGCGCCGCCGCAAGCTGTACGCCGTCGGCGGTTTCCAATCCCTTTAAGCCTTTTGAGAGCCCGCGGAAAATCAGCGATAAAATCACGCCCGAATTCCCGCGCGCGCCGCGCAAAAGCGCCGCCGCCGCCTTTTTGGAAACCGTAGCGACATCCGCTTCGCCCAAAACCTGCAATTCGCGCACCGCCGCGCCGATGGTCATCGACATATTGGTGCCGGTGTCGCCGTCCGGCACGGGGAACACATTGAGTGCGTCCACATCCTTTTTGTGGTTTTGAATATTGTTTGCGCCCGAAATAAAGGCGTTTTTTAAGTTTTCACCTGTAAGTACCATTCTCAAACTAACTCCTTATTCCTTCATCCCGTCCACAAACACATTGACCTTGTTGACGGTAAGCCCGGTCGCTTGCTCCACGGTGTAGCGCACCTTGTTGACGATGCTGTCCGCAATCGCAGAGATGTTCACGCCGTAGGTGACGATAATATGCAAATCAATCACCAAATCCATGCCGGCGGATTTCACCTGCACGCCTTGGTCCAAATAATTTCTGCCGCGGAAGAAAAACGCGCGAAGCCCTTGCGACGCGCCGCTGTTTGCCATGCCGGCAACACCGAAGCAGGCCGTTACGGTATGTCCGATTAAATCGGAAAAATATGCATCGTTAATCTCGATATTTCCCAAATGGTTTTCGATTTTAATCATGCGAAACGCTCCTTTTCAAAAAGCATTGGTATATTATTATACAACGAACAAAATGCGCCGTCAATCATTTTAAAAAAACATTTTGACAGTTTTTTGAACGGAATTTGCAAGGTTTTCAAACATTTTGCCTTTTTATGCGGCAGTCCACAGGGTAATGTCGCCGTAAATGTCATACGCCGCCGCCGAAAAATCGGGGGCAATCGAGCGGCTGTACGCCGCAAGCCCCGCGCGGTAGCACAGCGGCACAAAGGGCATATCGTCCAAAAAGGCGTTTGCAAAGTCCGACAGGGAAACTTCCCCCGCCGCAAAGGCGGTATAAGCGGCAAATACAGGCAAAGTGCTGTCTGCCCCCGCCGATGCCGCGCCGCCGAAGAACGGCGACAGGCTCATATTTTCGCCGAGTTTCACTTCCCCGAGATACAGCGTAAATGCGCCCGAAGCAATCCGCGCACGGTACACCTCGTCACTGACATTTTCCACCGTGACCGAAAAGCCCGCCGCATTGAGATTGTCCGCCACGGCATATGCCGCCGAAAGGCGAAATCCGTTTGCACCGTTCACCAAAATTGTCATACCCAAGGTGTTCTGCCCGTTCGTTAACCGCCCGTTTTTGTCATAGCGGTTGTAGCCGATTTTGCCGAGGATTTCCGAAGCGCGTGCTGTATCCGCCGCGGTCTGCCCAAGCGCCAGCCCCTGCGCTTTGCAAAACGCGGGGTGAAAGGGAAGCGCGGCACTTTCGGCACAGCCACGGTAGGCGGACGCGGCAACATTGTCCTTGTCCGCCGCGTAATAAATCGCCGTGCGCACCGCCGCCGAGGTCAGCGCGCCCGCGGTACAGTTCATACCGAGATAAACCAAATTGTTCATCGTGACAAAGGTGTTTTGCGCAACAATGCGCGTATAGTTTCCGTCCGCAAAATCGTCAAAGACAAAATCAATATTGCCGATTTCCAGCGCGTCGCCGAGATGACTTGCGTCTTTGATGTGCACAAGCCGCACCGTCTGCACCGCACCGCGGGTGCTGTGCGGATTTTCCGTCACCGTGCCGTCGGCAGAAAGCACAAATGCGCCCGACCCCACAGGCACCGCGTCGGCAGTATCTGCCGAGCCGCTTTGCACCACGGGGAAGGTCAGCAGATTTTCAAAATACCGTTCCGGCGCAGAAAGCGTAAAGACCACCGCGTTGCCCTGTGCCTTTGCAGATTGCACATTCGCAAGGCGCGCACCGTACCATGCGCTGTTTTTGGCAAGATTGAATGAATAGACCACATCCGCCGCCGTCACCGATTTTCCATTGGAAAACACGGCGGTTTTCAGCGTGACGGTATACGAAGTGCCGCCGCCGTCCACGCGTTCGGCAAGCACGGCTTTCGGTGCAAAGTCTGCATTTACGCGGTACAGCGGCGCATAAAACAGCGACGCGAGCGCGCGGTTTTCCGTGCTGACGGCAAAATACGGATTGCACGAATCGCTTTCAAAATACGGCAAAGAAACCGACAGCGACTGCACCGTTTCATTGCCTGTATCTGCGGAATTTTCGCCGTTTTCCGTCGGTTCGCCGCCGCCCGTGCAACTGCAAAACAGCAGTACAAAGGTCAAAAACAGCGCCAAAGCGCCAAGCGCTTTTTGTTGCATGCCGTTCACCTTCCCTTTATAGAATTTACCGAAATCGGTATAAATATCAAATCGAAACGCGTTCCGCGCGCAGGGCTTTTCCTGTTTTTTTGTCGATTTCGACAAGCATGCCCTGCATGCGGCATTCGCCGTCGGGATTTTGAAATCGCACGGGCAGATTGGTGCGCATTTTTTCTATCGCGAGTTCCGGCGTCACGCCCAAAACCGACTGCACGGGGCCCGTCATACCGAGGTCTGTGATGTACGCCGTGCCGTGCGGCAAAATCTGCTCGTCCGCCGTTTGCACATGGGTGTGCGTACCGACCACCGCCGCCACCCTGCCGTCGAGGTAAAACCCGAGCGCGCGTTTTTCGGCGGTCGCCTCGGCGTGGAAATCCACCACCGTAAAATCCGCCTCGTCTTTAAGCGCCGAAAGCATTCGGTCGGCACAGTCAAAGGGATTTTCCAAAGGTTCCATAAACACCGTGCCCATAATATTGACCACGCCCACGCGCACAAAGCCCTTGTCTACCACGCAAAAGCCTTGGCCGGGTGCGTCGTCCCTGTAATTCGCGGGGCGCAGACAGTAGGGGGACGCGTCCAAATAGTCGTAGAGCTCGCGGCGGCGAAAGGTGTGGTTGCCGCCCGTAATGCAGTCCGCCCCCGCGGCGAACAGCAAGTCGGCACTTGCCGGCAAAAGCCCGTTGCCGACCGCGGCGTTTTCGCCGTTGACAATCACAACATCAACACCATGTTCTTTTTTAAAACGCGGCAGAGTACGCGTCAGTTTTTCCACACCGACCGCCGATACCACATCGCCGATAAATAATATTCGCATATTGATACCTAATTATCTTAAATTTTTATTTATGTTTGTATTTATACGGTAGGGCGGGGGCTTGCCCCCGCCGCCAATTCACATCAAACCCTACGGCGGGAGCAAGCCCCCGCCCTACCCTATAAAATGTATGTTGTGCGCCCGTTTGTAGGGGGCGACGACTCGGCGCCCCGTTGTAGGGGCGGGTCTCTGTGCCCGCCCGTGGATTTTGATGTAATTTTGCGGAACGACACTTAGGTCGTTCCCTACAATTCGTAGGGGCGAACTGTGTTCGCCCGACAAAATGCGATGTCATTTCGCGGAACGGTCAAGACCGT
>SFIQ01000009.1 GCA_004555265.1 Ruminococcus sp. | reverse complement strand
CGCCAACAGGAATTGCAATACTCGTTAATTTTTCGCAGTTGTAGAAGACGCGACTTCCGATATATTTCAACTGTGCGGGAAGCTTTACACTCGTAAGACTGACGCAACCGTCAAAAGCATTATATTCTATGGTTTCAACATTATCCGGCAGGGTTACACCTGTTAAACGGTTAAGATTATTAAATGCGTAAGAACCTATTGTCGTCACGCGGTACCCGCCGAGGGCGGCGGGAACGGTCACATTGACTGCTGTACCCGTATACCCCGTAATTTCACAGGTTTTGTCCGTTTCCGAAATCACCGCATAGGTGAAATCGCCGCTTGTTGCCGCAAGGGCGGGCAATGCCGTCAGCGGCAGGGCGGCAAGCACCAAAGCCGTCACCAACAGCACGGATAAAAGTTTTTTCATGGTATTTCCCCCTTAAAATTCTTGTACACATTGTTTATTTTTGTATTTTGTCTAAAAATAAACAAGATACAATATTTGATATTATATCTTGTTTGGTTAAATCTGTCAACAATGCATCTTTTTTCATTTTGTTTTTATGAGAAATGCTGAAATTGCGGCGGGGCGCACACCGAATGCGGGAGAACGGCGGGAGCAAAATTCTCCGAATTCAGGCACCTTGCGGCGGGAGCAAGCCCCCGCCCTACTCTATTATAACAGACATTTCCCCGAACAGGGGAATCACCCCGCCCTACCCTGAAAATCCATTTCGCGCGTAGGGAACGGTCTTGACCGTTCCGCAAAATGACATCGCATTTTGTCGGGCGAACACAGTTCGCCCCTACAACCGTAGGGAACGACCTAAGTGTCGTTCCGCAAAATCACATCAAAATCGACGGGCGGGCGTGGAAACCCGCCCCTACAACGGGGGCCGAGTCGTCTCCCCCTATGCGCACATTACAGTTTGTCCGTTCCGTAATTCAAAGCAAATCCCGCGGCGGGAGCAAAATTCTCCGAATGTAACACCTTGCGGCGGGAGCAAGCCCCCGCCCTACTCTATTATAACAGACATTTCCCCTAACAGGGGAATCTCGCCGACCCCCACAAACGGGGCGCCGAGTCGTCGCCCCCTACGCTCGCTTTGCAGTTTGTCCGTTCCGTAATTCAAAGCAAATCCCGCGTCGGGAGCAAAATTCTCCGAATTCGGGCACCTTGCGGCGGGGGGCAAGCCCCCGCCCTACCTTATAAAACGGACATTCCTCTAACAGGGAATCACACCCGCCCTACCCTGAAAATACATTTCGCGCGTAGGGAATGGTACGACCGTTGCCTACGGTTGTAGGGGCGCTTCACGAAGCGCCCGCGGATTTTGATGTGTTTGCCCCTCCGTCACGCGCTTTGCGCGCGCCACCTCCCCAACAAGTGGGGAGGCTTGCGGAACGGTACGACCGTTGCATACCAAGTGACCGTGAAGAATACGCTGCTGCTATAACGCGACGCGGACGGACGTTTTAAGCGTAAACGAATACAAAAGCGTTTCTTTGACGGGCAGACCGAAGAGTTCTTCGGCGGCGCGTTTATACACGGAAAGTTGTTTTTTGTACCGTTCGGCAAGTTCTTCCCCTGTTTTTACGCGGTCGGTTTTATAATCGACAATCACCACCGCGCCGTTTTCCACGAAGGCGCAGTCGATAATTCCCTGTACGGTAATTTGCTCGTCGGGGAAATCGTCACCGAGCGTGGAAACAACGGCATTTGCCGGGAACAGCACCGTGAATTTTTGTTCGCGGTGTATTTCTTCGGCGGCTTGCATACGGGCAAGTAAATCAGACTGCAAAAAGGCGGTTAAGGTTTCGCGGTCGAGTACATCGCATTCTTCTTTTCGCAAATACCCTGCACTTTGCAAGCGCTGCATTTCCGCTTCCAAATCGTCTTGGGCGTTTTGAAAGTCACAAACTTCGGCAAAACGGTGGGTTACCGTGCCGCGCTCGGCGGGGGTTAAGCCGTTTTTACCGAGGAATGCGGGTTCGGCGGCGGCAAAATAGGTAAAGCCGTGTTCCGCTTCATTGAGTGCGGACGCGGAAACCTTACCGGGACAAGTCGCCAACGGCATTGCGTGGTATTGAAACCGCACACGGCGGTCAATTTCCGCAAGCAGTGCCGCGTCGGGCTTTGCCGTTTCGACGAGTTCGCTTTGGGCAACGGTCTCGGGCGTTTCTTCTGTATTCGGCAAAACCACCTGCAAATCAAAGCCGCCCACCGTGCTCTCGCGCGTGCCGACATCGGCAAGTTCCCGCAGAATTTCCGCCTGCGGGTGCTTCATACACGACACCAAAAGCCAATCCAAATAGCACGACGCCCCATGCACATAGGCGGACGGCACGCCCGTTTCGCCCTGCACCGCCAGCGCCGCCGTATGCACCCAATTTGCCGCATTGCGCCGCCCGCTACTCCCGACAAAAATCAATTTTTCCTTCGCGCGCGTCAGCGCAACATACAGTACGCGCAGTTCCTCCGCTTGCGCCGCCGCGCCGATAGCCAACCGTGTACCGACATACGGTACGCTCTGAAAGGTTCGGCGGTTTTCACGGTCAAAAATTTTAAGCCCCAACAAAAGGTCTTGGTGTATCAGCATTTTTTTATATTGGTCCGAACGGTTAAACTGCGTGCCGCATTTTGCCAATATCACCACGGGAAATTCCAAACCCTTACTTTTATGTACGGTCATAATGCGCACCACATCGGCATATTCCGAAACGCCCGTTGCCGCCTCGACATTTTCTTCGTTTTCGCGCAGTTTTTCAAGGTATCGCAAAAAGCCCGACAGACTGTTTTTGCCGATTTCGCCGTATTCTTCGGCATAACGCAACAGCAAAAGCAAGTTCAGTTTTCGGTTTTCGCCGCCCGCCATAGCACCGACAATCGCTTCAAAACCCGTATAGGCATAAATGCTCCGCAGCAATGCGGCAGGGGTTTGGACGGTGCTTAACCGTTTGAGCGCTTCGTAATCCGCCAAAAATGCACGGCACTTGGGGCTTTGGAAGGCGCGTAAACGCCGAAACAGCGCGGTTTCGTGCGAATGCAGGTTGATTTGCGCCAATTCGTCGGGCGTAAAGCCCCAAATCGGCGACAAAAGGCAGGCGCACAGCGGCACATCCAACAGCGGATTGTTGAGAATTTCTAAAAGCGACACCATCACGCGGATTTCACGCATCGAGAAAAAGCCGCCTTTTTTCTGATAAAACGCGGGCACGCCGACGCTTTCGAGCGCCTCTAAATAACGGTTGCCGTTTTTTAAAGAGCGCATCAAAATACAAATGTCACGCGGGCGAACAGGGCGGCGTTCTCCGTTTTTGTCGGTCACAAGCATTTTGGAGTCCAGCAGTTTGCGAACGGTTTCGGCGATATGGCGGCATTCCGTAAAATTGCCGTCCTCATCCTGCGCCGCACCCGTAAGCAAGTGCAATTCCACACATTCATCCTCTGCCGCATCAAACGGTGCGGCGGGATTGAGCCGTTCCGTCTCCGAATAGTCGATACCGCAGGTATCCTTCGTCATCAGTTGCCCGAACAGGTAGTTGATACCGTCCGCAACATTTTTACGGGAACGGAAGTTTTTATCCAAGGTAATGCGGGCAGGATAGGTTTTCCCGTCAAAATCGGCATACTGTTCGCGACGGCGCATAAAGATTTCGGGCATGGCAAGGCGGAAGCCGTATATGCTTTGCTTGACATCGCCGACGGTAAACAGATTATGCCCCTCTCGCGAGATTGCCGAAAAGAGCATATCCTGCGCTTCGTTGGTGTCTTGATATTCGTCCAATAGGATTTCTTCGTATTTTTCGGAGATTTCCACGGCAAGCGGCGTGCGCAAGACCGTACCGTCTGCCGCGCGGGAAATCAACAGAGAAAGCGCCATATGGGCTATATCGTTAAAATCAAAGGCATTTTCCGTTCGTTTCTTTTCGAGCAGGCGCGCGGAAAATGCTGCCGCGGTTTCGCACAACAAGTTCACAATCGGCTGTAAATATTGCATATCCCGTTTGTGCTCGGCAGTGGTGGCAGGCAGATACTTCGGCAAGGCTTCACGCAGGGATTTTTTGACCTTGTCGCGTATGGCGGTCACGGTGGTTTTCAAAGAGCTGTCCGCATAGGCACGCGGTGCCGCGCCGAGTTTTTCGGGGGTATATTCCGCAAGCAGTGTTTTGACCGTATCCCATTCGTTTTTTGCAAGCGCGTCCGCTATTGTTCGGGCATACTGCAAATCCGACGCAAACGCCGGCGTGTATTTCTCGGCAAGCGGCGGCTCTTGTTCGAGCAGTTGCAAGGCATTTTTTAAAATACGCTGATTTTCCGCAAGTTGCGCAGACAAATACCTACAAATTTCTTTGCCCCAAAGGGTGTCCGTAAGCGGGTTGTCGGGATTGTACGCCGACGCAATCGCGGAAAGCCACGCTTCGGGGAACGGATACGCCTGTGCGTATGCGTACAACTGCAAAACGGTATCTTTCAAATCGCGGTCAGACGAGCCGAGCAAAAACAGGTCGGTCAGGTTTTCAAATACTTCGCCGCCTTGGTTGTAAAGCTCTGCCACACATTCCGAAACCGCTTCTTCCTCCAAGGCGCGGCGTTCGCTGTCCTCTAAAATCCGAAAATCCGGAGAAATCCCGAGCGCGTGGAACTGCTGTTTGACAAGGGTATTGCAGAAACTGTCCATCGTGCAGATTTCGGCAGAGGGCAACAGAATTTGCTGGCGCAACAAATAAGCGTTTTCAGGGTCTTGTGCCAAGCAGTCTGCCAACGCTTGCCCGATACGCTCGCGCATTTCTGCCGCTGCCGCTTTGGTGAAAGTGACAATCAAAAGACGGTCTAACCCCACAGGATGGGCGCTGTCACAAACCATTTGAATGACGCGCTCGACCAACACGGCGGTTTTGCCCGAGCCCGCCGCCGCAGAGACAAGCACCGAACCGCCGCGCGCATAGATTGCATTTTTTTGTTCCTGCGTCCAATTCCGACTCATTCTGCCGTCTCCCCTTCCTGTGTTTCCTGCAACACTTTCTTCGCGTTGTCAAATCTGCCGTAATCCGCGAGTTGCCGCTGACGGTCGCCGTCTTCATAGCCGCACACCGCCGCGAAATCGCAGTATTTACAGGCAAGGTTTTGCTTGCCTGTACACGCGGGCAATACCGGGATAACCCCCTCGTGCAACAGCGTACCCATTTGCCGTAAATTTTCGTCCACCTTTTCTTTTAAAGCGGAAAATTCGGCGGCAGACAGCAAATTGCCCGCAAAATCACCGTTCTTTTTCATGGTGACGGGTACATATTTCCCCGAGACGGTTTTATCCATACCGCACACGGCGTCGGTATTGTCAAGCACCACGCCCTGCATACGGCTGTTTTTGAGTTTTGCAGACAAAATATCTGCCGGGTCGGCATTGCGCGGCAATTTATCCTCAATCGTTTTGGCGGGCAGATACAGCACACCCGCAGGAACGGGCGACACAAATTTCTCTTTCCCGTTTTCGCAAACCGCAAACAGGTAAATCAGCATTTGCATATTTAAGCCCGAAAACACTTCGGACAGGTTGAATTCCTTGCCGCCGGATTTGTAATCTACAACGCGCAGATAGGTTTTGCCCTCCTTAACCATGGTATCGACGCGATCCACCGAACCGATAACGCGCAAGGTGCCGCCGTCTGGCAAATCCAAACGGTACGGCGTGATTTCACCGTCCGGCGCAATGGAAAGTTCAAACGAAGTCGGGATAAAATCGCTCACCTGATATTCCGAAAGCAAACGGGTAAGCACATCCAGCACGGATTTTTCCAAATTCCGCAGTAAAAAGGCAAAGCGGCTGTCTTCGGCGGCTGTGCCCATATTTTCCTGCGCGTACTGCGCAATCGTATTTGCAATCACGGCGCGTAATTTTTCGTTGTCAAACGACAAAAGCGTATCGCGGTCATATTCGCGCAATATCACTTCTAAACAATAGTGAATGACCGTGCCGCTTTGCGCGACATCCAATTCCGCTTTTTTTAAGGGCTTTAAATGCAAGCCGAATTTACAAAAATAGGAAAACGGGCATTTGTAATAAACCTCGGCTTTGGAAGCGGAAACCAACATATTTTCGCCGAACAGCGCGGTAGCATTTTGCGGATTGTCAAACTGCACCTCGGCGTTTTGCACGGTTTTGTCCACCGCGGCAAGGCGCGCTTGGAATGCGGGTATATCGGCAAAATAGGATTTTAAGGACGCAGACAGCATCGTATTTTCGCCATAGTGCGCGGCGCAGGTTTCAAATGCGGCGGCGGCACCCTCCAACCGTTCCTCCGGCGGGACGGTTGCGGAAGCGGTTTCGGGGAGTTCTGGAAAGAGCGCGCGCAATTCCCGCACGGCGGCGGACTCGAAAAGCGAACCGCCCTTATAGTCGGCGACTGACCAAGAGACAAACAACTGCTCTGTGGGCAATGTAAACGCAGTATACACAAAAAAGCGTTCGTCCACCGCTTTTACCTCGGCGGTTTCGGTCAGTTCTACGCCGAGAGAAGAGAGCACCTTGCGGTCTTCATCATTCAACACACCGTCGGTCGGCGGATTTTCGGGGAAAACGCCGTCATTGACGCCGACGGCAAACACCACGCGCGGCGGCATCTGCCGCACACGGTCAGCCGCGGCGATACGGACGACATCCAAACCCTGCGGCAGTTGCCCCAAATCGGCGCTGTCCAAAAGAATTTTGAACAGTTCCGTATACCGCGAAGCGGAAATCTCCGCTTCCCCCACCGCAAGATACAGTGCATTGAAAATTTCCGTCAGCATTTGCCAAACGGTGTCCTGTTCCTCGGCGGCCTCGGCATACCCTGCCGCCGACAGCGACAGCGCCAAATTTTTCAATGCTTCGTCCACGCCGTTTTTGCGCAAAAAGCGGTAGAGCATTTCGGATTTCTGCGCACCGTTCGCCGGGCGGAAATCCGCACAAAACTGCACAATCGGCGCGACGGCACGGCGGCGCAGATCATTTAATTTCGCAAGCTGTTGTTCGTCACGCGCCTGCAACGCTTTACCGAGCCCCGACGGATTGTCGGTAAAATCCGTTTTCCAGTCGCCGCGGTCAATCCCCCACACGGCGGCGTAGGTTTCAAGTTCCGACACATCATCATCCGAAAGACCGCACAAGCCCGTTTTGAGCGCACGCAAAAGCGTTTCGGTGGTAATCCCGTCCGAAGTCATCTCCAAAAGGCTTGTGACAAGTTGCATCAACGGTTGGGCATCAACCGGCTGACGCTTGTCCTCAAAATACGGGATTTCATAGGTATGAAACGCGGCGCACAGTTCGTTGTCATAGGTATCCTTGCGCCGTTCGAGCACCAAAATATCGCGTGCGCGGCAAATCCCCTCGCGCAGCATTTTGCGAATGGTTCGCGCAACAAAATCCGCTTCCTCGCGGCGGTTTGCGGCAGAGTACAGCGAAATGCAGGTTTGCGCGCCGTCAAATTGCGGTTTGCGGCAGGCATACAAGTGTTGTTCCAAAAATCGGAGTGCCGCAGGACGGCTGTCGGGTGCGGCGACAAGCACCACAGGCTTTGCGACGGGCACATTCCGTTCGGCGGCAACGCGTTTGAGTTTTTCCATTTCATCGTTGATATTGTCAAATACACAGGCGTTCTGCCGCGCACTCTCTTTTCCCTCGGTACAAAGCGTGACATACACCTCGCGGCAAGCCGGCAGCATGGCGGCGATTACGGCGCGCTCCTGCTTTGTAAAGCCCGCGAAGGTGTCAAACACCACGGTTTTGTCGTGCATACAGTCCGTTTCGGTTATCGCACATTCGAGTTCCGTCAGCAAATCGGTATCGTCCGAAAAACGTTCGCGCACCAGCGCTTTATATAACGCGGTAATTTGCGAAAGCTCTGTCAGTTTTTGCTTTAAAACGCCGTTTGGCAGGGATTTCCCCGCGGTTTCCAACGCATCTGTGCTGACGGCGCATTGCTTTAATTCCGTAGAAAAGGTCACAAGGCTTTGCAAAAGCGGTGTGCGGGATTTATATTTTTTGTAAATCTCGGTTTTATCCTCCAAAGAATCCAAGGCAAGGCGCATCATCACCGCGCGCATACCGTCAGTGATTTTCGGCTTATTTTCGCGCCCGGTTTCTGCCAAAACATTCTCCGCAAGGCGCGAAAAGGTCAATATATCCAAATTTTGCATACGGTTTGCGCCGACCTTTTTGAGCATTTCGCGTTCGGTTTCAAACGAAAACTGCTCGGGCACGATTAAGAGCAAATCGCGCTCGCCTGCCAGCAATTTGTCGCAAAGCATTTGCCGCACATATTCGGTTTTTCCGCTTCCGGCTCTGCCGAGAATCAAACGAAGCATCTTTTTCCGCCTTTCGTCTATTTCAGAAGATACAGTACCGCGCCGTGCGGCGGCACGAGAACTTGAAAATCCTTGGTATACGCGCAATCCGTATGCGCCCACAAATCGCGCGCGACGGTATATGCCGCATATTCGGTGGGTAGGATTTCGCAAAGCCGCACCATTTTTTCACGGTCACTGACATTAAACACCGCAAAAACAGGCGCATTTTCCGCTGTAAAGGTTTCCCACAGCCGCAAGTCTGCATCCGCAAGTTCCAAAGGATGCGCGCCGTGCCCGTATTGATTGAGGGCAAGCACCTCACGGTTGGTCAGCAGAGAAAGCGTAAACGCATCGGTTTCGCGCAGTTCTCCGCCCAAAAACAGCGGTGAACGAAACACGCTCCAAAGCGTGAGCATCGTGCGTTGCTCGTCTTTGGTAAAGTTTGTCATACGGTTTTGCGCACCGCAGTACGGGGCATTTTTACAAAGTCTGCCCAACGGCAACATATCGCAGTCGGGATACGCGCCGTCTTTCACATACGGATACCACTGTGCACAGCGCGCAAACATCGCATACAATTTGTCCCAACGATCCCAAAAATCGCCCGTCATTCGCCACATATCGGCGTTTTGCGACAGATGGTCGGCAAACGCCAACGGCGCGGGGCCGGGCGAAAGAGAAAGCACCATTTCTCTGCCGCAGCGGTCGATAGCACGGCGTATCATTTCGATTTCCGTGCGGGCGGAATACGGCTCATGCGGCTTAAACTCGGTATTGGCAATGTCGTCGACTTTTACAAAATCCACACCCCATTCGGCGTACAGCGCGAACAGAGAATCATAATACGCCTGCGCGCCGTCTTTTTCGGTGTCTACGCCATACATATCGGTATTCCAAGCGCAAACCGAAAACGGGTGCGCGATTTCACGGGCGGTTTTATCCGTTCCGAGCAGGTTGCAGTTTCGGTGCACCGCCTGCCGCGGAATTCCGCGCAAAATATGAACACCGAATTTCAAGCCCATTGCGTGAATTTTGTCGGCTATCGGGCGAAAGCCTTTGCCGCCCGCCGCAGAGGGAAAGCGATTTTCGGCGGGCAGAAGGCGCGCGTACTCGTCCATACACAGGTCTGCAAACGCGTTATAATCATTGCCGACAGCGCGCGGCTCATACCATTGAATATCACAAACCACATATGCAAAGCCAAACGGCTTCAAATGCTTTGCCATATAATCGGCATTGCCGAGAAGTTGTTCTTCATTGACCGCCGCACCGTAACAGTCCCAACTGTTCCAGCCCATCGGCGGCGACGATAATCGTTTTCTGTTCTGCATACGCACACCCACAATCCATTTTATATTTATTTTAGCATATCTTTTTTTACTTGACAACCGCGTATAGACGGCATATGTCCGTTCTTTCGGACATACATTACAATATTATTAAAATTCTTGTAAAGCGGTGTACGGAAGTCAAAAAGTATGGTATATTGTGCAAGGTGATCGAATGAAATTGCGGCATAAAAAGTGGATACTCTATCCCGTTTCGGCATTGGCAGTACTGTTTCTCGTTCTGTTGACGGTTGGGATTGTCTATCGGGAAAGTATGCGCCCCGAAATCTCGGTCTGTTTGGACGCGGGGCACGGCGGCGAGGACTGCGGCGCAACCTACGGCGACCGCTTGGAAAAAGACGACAATCTGCGGTTGACGCTTTTGGTGCGCGACGAATTAGAGGCGAACGGCATAAAAGTATATTTAACACGCGAGGACGACACCTACTTAACGCTTGCAGAACGGTGTCAAATCGCCAACCGCAAACATTGCACGCTGTTTGTAGCCCTACACCGCAACAGCAGTGACTCGGGCGGCAGTGGGGTGGAAATGTGGGTCAAAAATACGCCGAGCGACACGGAATGGGCACTGGCGGAGAATATGCTTTCTGCATTAGAGGATGCGGGTATTTCCAAAGCGCGCGGCGTAAAATCGGGCTATGCCAAAAACGCGGACGGCAACTATTATGTAAACGCGCACACAAATATGCCGAGTTGCCTTGCGGAAATCGGCTTTATTACAAGCGACGGAGACAATGCCTTGTTTGATGAAAATCTTGACGCTTATGCGACGGCGATTGCAAAAGGAATTTTGGAAACATTAGGCAGCATGACAGAAGAATAGAATACAGAAAAGAACCGCCCCGATGCCAATGCATCGGGGCAAATGTGTTTCTTGGATTATAAATTCCGAATGATTTGCCACGCCGAAATGAGTTTTTCAAGCGTCCACGCGGCGTTGGCGGGGCTTGTAGAGGGTAAGCAGACCGCGGGTTTCCCGATTTGCGGCAAAATATAGCGGTCATAGAGTTTGCCTGCGGTTTTGCCGTTCGTGAAAATGCATTCTATCGGTGCGGCGGACAAAATCACCGTTAAATCGTTTGCCACGGCGTTTTGAATACTGCTGTCGGAGGAGCCGACAATCTCACACGAGGCAATCACATCCCAAAGCGCAATACCGTGGCGCGCACAAAATGCGCGTTTTTCGGGTATGGTTTTCAAGGGGTCTGCCCCGTAAAGCGCGGGCAAAACGCGCCAAAATCGGTTTTGCGGGTGCCCGTAGAAAAACGCCTGTTCACGGGATTTCACCGACGGAAAACTCCCTAAAATCAAAATACGGCTGTGTTCGTCAACCAACGGTGGAATCGGGTGCACAATATACTGCGCCTGTTTCTTCTCCACACGGCTCATTGCGCCGCGTCCTTTTGAAATACGAAAGTGGTAACGGATTGCGCGGGAACGGTATAACGGACATTCGCGGCAAACGGTTGTGTATACACACATTCCAAATCGTGTGTTGCATCGGTCACAAAAGCAGATGCATTTGTGAATTTTGCTTTGCTGTCAAAATCCACGGTAAAGGCTTGTTCGGTTTCAGCCCCGTTCACCACAATCACCGCCACGGTATCGCCGCAGTCAAATGCGACCGAGGAAAGCGACAGATTCTTGCCGACGGAAGCACCGATACGCACCGCGCCCGGTTCTACGAATTTCGAGAAATTGCCGAGAGCATACAACCGTTTGGTGGTTTCGTATGTATGCGCGTCGCGGTCAACATAAATCAATCCGTCGCGGTAATCGTAAGCGGAAACCGCAATCCAATAGCTCCAGCTTTCGGCGTCTAAAATCGTTAAATCCTCGAGCATGGTATTGCAGAGCACCAGCGCGGAGTCCATCGTGACATCTTTGCCGCCCTGCAACTCCGTCCATTCCGTGCAACGCACGGGTAAATTGCGATAATGCAAATTTATGTATTTGGCGGTTTTTTCCTTTTGCTCTGCCGTGCCCCAATAGGAATGGGTATCTAACCCCTTGATGGCGGCAGAAAGGTCTTTGTCGTCCATAATCGGGTCTAAATAGCGTTTGAGCGTATCGCCGAACGGCTGCCCCGATTCAAACATCGACAGTTCGGTGGTATCGGTTAAGCCCCGCGCCTGCATTTCGGCAAGGAACACTTTATACAGCGCCACGACCTCGTCCGGCTCATAATGGCAGCCCTCCTGCCCGCCTTGCCACGCCCATTGCGGCTCGTTAATCGGTGAGACGGCGGTTACGGGTATGCCTTGTGCACGGAAATGCTCGGCGGCATTCAGCACATAATCCGCAAAATTTTGATACTGCGACGCATCTAAATTCGGTTTGGAAAAATAGACATTATCCCCCGCATCATTGACATAATCCACGCGGCTTTCATCGGCATCACAATGGACTTTTCCGTTTATGGTCATTGTATCGGGGGCACTGTTCGAGAAGAACACCACATTCTCAACGCCCAAATCCACGGCTTTTTGCATACACCAAACGGCATTCGCATCGCGGGAATAGTCCACCGTGCCGTCGGGCAAAAGAAAACTCTCGGTTTTGCGCCACGGGTCGGAATAATCGGAATTGTCCTCCGTTTTGGAGCCTGCGCCGAGATTGTAGCGGTAGATGTCCAAATCTATTCCGTTGTCGCCGTACAGCAATTCTAAAATCTCGGTGCGAATTTCGTTACCGTTTTCGGTATTCTCCGTCCAGCCGCCGACATCCTGCGCCCACCAAGCGGCGCTTGCACCGAAGCCCCCCATGGTTTGGTAGGTTTTTGCGGTGTTTACGCGAATGGTATTCGCCTCTGTGCCGCACGCTGTGCAAATCAGCAAAGCAAAACAGCACACCGCGACGGTAAGCAAGGCGTAACTCTTTTTTTGCATATGCATCTTCCCCCTGTCCGATAGAAAAAAAGGGCGGATTTTCGCACCGCCCTTATAAAATCAGTTTGGTTATTTTGTGCCGAAAATACGGTCGCCTGCATCGCCGAGACCGGGCACAATGTAGCTGTGCTCATTGAGTTTTTCGTCGAGCGCCGCACAGTACACATCCACATCCGGATGCGCGGTTGTCAGCGCTTCGAGCCCCTCGGGCGCGGCAATAATGCCCATAAATTTAATGGACTTCGGATTGTAGGTTTTAATCTGCGAAATGGCGTCAATCGCCGAGCCGCCCGTGGCAAGCATCGGGTCAAGCACAATCACCTCGCGCTGGGAAATATCCGACGGTAATTTGCAGTAATACGGAACGGGTTTCACGGTTTCGGGGTCACGGTACATACCGATATGGCCGACCTTTGCCGAAGGTACAAGCGCCAAAACGCCTTCTAACATCCCTGTGCCTGCGCGCAAAATCGGTACGAACGCCAAGGTTTTACCGGAAATCACTTTGGTTTTCGCCATGGCAACGGGTGTTTCGATTTCGACCTCTTGCAACGGCAAATCGCGCGTGGCCTCATAGCACATCAACATGGCAATTTCCTGTACCAATGCGCGAAACTCCTTAGAGCCTGTGTTTTTGTCACGCAAAAGCGTGAGCTTGTGTTGAATCAGCGGATGATTGGTAATAACGACCTTTCCCATAATAGCCTCCCGAATTTTTAGTTTCTTTGCGAATTATTATATAACAGCCGTCAAAAAATTACAAGAATTTTATACGGCAAATTGCAAGGACAGTTGGATTTATAAAGTTCCCTCTTCAATCGCGGTGATTTGGTCGATGCGGCGCTGATGCCTGCCGCCCTCAAATTCGGTATTTAAAAACACATCGACCAATTCGCAAGCGAGCCCCGTGCCAACGACTCTGCCGCCCATGCAAAGGGCATTGGCATTGTTGTGGAGTCTTGTGTATTTCGCGCTGAAATAATCCGAACAGCACGCCGCACGAATGCCTTTCACCTTATTTGCCGCCATAGAAATACCGATACCCGTACCGCAACAAAGCACGGCAAGGGAAGATTTGTCGCTGTCCGCAAGCAATTTTTCACAGGTGGCTTTCGCAATGGGCGCGTAATCCACCGATTCTGCGGAATGTGTGCCGCAATCGGTGTACGCAATCCCCTGCGCCTGTAAATGGGCTTTAATGGCTTCTTTCAGTTCGTAACCGCCGTGGTCCGCGCCGAGATAAATCATAGTTATTTCTCCTTATTTCAATTTGTTTTTGTTATTCAATTCCCGCTGTGCCTGCGGCAAGCGCAGATAGACGGGTAATAATGCAGACGCTTCTGTCGGCTGTTCGCCGTTTTGTATACGCGCTTCGGCAAGATATGCTACGGAGGACGCACGAGCACTGCGCAACTGCGCACTTGCGAGCGTGCAAGGGAAATCGAAATCGTCCCGCAACGCGTCAAATGCTTTTTTTGCGCCGTCCGCACAAAACAGAACGGGTTTGCCGTGTGTTTTTAAATGTCCGCCGAGTTCCGACAACAACATTGCGGAATCGGGCAAAATGCGTTCGCCGTTCTGAAACAGCGCCGTATAAACCTGATTACAGCGCGCGTCCATCGCCGCACAGACAATGCCGTCAAAACTTTTGAACGGATATGCCGCCGCTTCCGGCGCGGAAACGGCGAAACAAGGCTTGTTGACAGCATCGGCAAGTCCTTTGACGGCGGCAATGCCGATACGCACGCCCGTAAATGAGCCGGGACCTGCCGAAACGGCAAATAGGTCTATATCTTTCGGCTCTGTTCTTGTATTTTGAAAAAGTTCTTCCGCCATCGGCAAAAGCGTTTGGCTGTGGGTTAAGGCGACATCGGAAAAGGTTTCGCCTAAGAGCTTGTCCCCCTCTAAAAGTGCGACGCTCGCCGCGCCCGAGGCGCATTCCAACGCAAATATTCTCACAAAATCGCCTCGTTTCCGTCTATGGTAATCACGCGGGTATTTTCCGCGTCTCCTTTTTCAAAATAGATGCGCACAGCGGTTTCGGGCAGAGCATTTTCAATATTTTCGCTCCACTCCACGCACAGCACCGCGCCTTGTTCCATATAGTCAAAAAAGCCGGTCGAATCCAAATCCGCCCAAGTGGATACACGATACATATCAAAGTGGCAAAGTTCGCTGTTTTCGCCATAGACATTGACAATCGAAAAGGTCGGACTGCACACTTCGCAGGAAAGCCCCATCCCTTTTGCAACACCTGTGGTAAAGGCGGTTTTGCCCATACCCATACCGCCGAACATGGCAAGCACCTCGCCGCCTTTGAGCGTTTTGCCGAGCCGTTCGCCGAGCGCGACAGTTTCCGCATAACGCTCGGATACAAATTTCTGCATCAAATCACCTGCAATATTGTAACACGGTTTTACAGTTTCGTAAATACTTTTTACTTGAATTTGCAGTACAATCACACTATAATATAGACAAGCACTCGTGAGGTACGATTATGAGAAAATTTTGGAATTCCGTGAAGCTGTTTTTGCGCGAAACAGATATGTGGCTGCTGATTAGCAGTATTGTCACCTCTGTTTTCGGGTTGTTAATGGTATACAGCGCAACATGCCACAGCCTGATAGAGGGACAGTGGTTTACAAGAGATTTTTTGATTATGCTCATCGCCGTGGTTTTGGGGATTGGGCTTTGTTTGCTGATTTCATATTTTAATTATGAGGTTTTCACGCGGTTTTGGCTGATTATCGGCGCGGTTTGCATTGGGTCGCTTGTGTTGCTGTTCCCGTTCGGCACGGGGCCGCAGGCACGCCCCGATGTGCACACATGGCTTGATTTCGGTGTATTCAGTATTCAGCCGTCGGAATTTGTCAAAATCGGATTTATTATCACCTTCGGCGTACATTTGGAGCGGCTGCGGGATAAAATCAATCAACCGCTGAGCATTTTACAACTTGGCATACACGCGATGATTCCGACCTTTTTGGTGATGAAAACGGGCGATATGGGCTCGGCGCTCGTATTCTTGGTCATTGCCGCAGTCATGCTGTTTGCAGGCGGCGTACATTGGGGATATTTTCTCGGTGGCGCGGCATTGGTTGGTGCCGCCGCGCCGCTTGTGTGGACTTATGTCTTTTCTTCCATTCAAAAAGAGCGTTTTTTGGCGCTGATTCACCCGGAGTTGTACCCGAGCATTATTTATCAGCAGGAGCGCGGCATAACCGCCATCGGGGCGGGCGGCTTTTCGGGGCAAGGCCTATTTCACGGTGCATACACGCAGGCGGGCGCCGTACCGGAAAGCCAAAACGATATGATTTTTACCGCGGTCGGTGAGGAACTGGGCTTTTTGGGCTGTATTGCGGCGCTCGGGCTTTTGTGCTTCATTTCCATTCGGATTTTGATGATTGGCAGGAAGTCGCGCGAGCGCTCGACAAACCTCATTTGCAGCGGTATGGCAGCGATGATTATGGGGCAAACGGTTATCAATGTCGGTATGTGCTTGATGCTGCTGCCCGTCATCGGCATTACGCTCCCCTTTTTCTCGGCGGGCGGTTCGTCTAACCTCGGCGTGTATCTCGGCATCGGGCTGGTGTTGAGCATTTACCGTCACAACTGCGAACAGGAAGCGGTGAATATCCGCGTGTATGATTCGTTAAAAAAGGATTGACGGATTGTAAAAGAAAAAAGAATAGAATAACAGCAGGATTGACAAAAAATGCAATCCTGCTGTTATTTTATCCTCTGATTTTTCGGAACAACACAAAGGTTGTTCCCTACGATTGTAAAGGTAACGCAAAATTGATACAAGAAAGATTTTTGCTTTGAAATAGCGAGCAAAGTCTTGCACGGGTTTCAAAATTCTGATGAATAATAAAGAGGGTTCAAAACGTTAAAATTTAATTTCTGATTATTTCTTTCCGAAAAGTTTTGCGAAAAAGCCATTCTTTACTGTGTTTTCTTCGGGCACTTTCGGTGCATCTGCAGTTGGCGCTTTTGGATTCGCCTGAGGCTGTACATTTAATATGCTGGACACAGTATTGGTCGATGTTTCCGTAATAGACAGCCATGGATAAAGCTGCATAATGAGCATTTCCCATTTCATCATGCCTTTCTTAGCTCCCAAAGGAACTCTCAGTTCGAGTGTTGCCTTTGGAAACATTACATTGAATGCTCCATCCAGTTTCTCAAGACGATTAAGCACGGAGAACATCGTACATCCTAATACTCTCTGGATATGCGGGGTGAAAGTTACTGTTATTTTACCTTCCGTCATTGAAGGCACAAATTCCTGTAATCCTGCGCCGGACAGGTAATACATTACCCTCTCCTTATCCTGCTCACGCATTTGAAGGAACATCTCACGCGTGATGGAAGTGTCTCCCAACTTAAGCATTCCGTAGCTCTCTTCAGCCTCCTGTAACGCCATGGTTTCGAGTTCCATCAAAGTTGCCGCAATATTCTCGTTCTCATTGGCCTTGTCGTAAACAAGCTCAATTTCATCATGACATCCGGAATCCCAATTGATTTTTCTCTCCATAAGTTGTCCCTCCTCATATTTTTGCTAACGATGCATTCTTGAAGGAATCATCATCTGTTACTTCTTTAATAACCTTGATTTGCTTCGGGAATACAATCGTTGCATTCTCATCGCTCAATTCGATTTCAGCAATGGCCTTGTCCGTCCAAAACGGATAGACATCAATTTCAAAATACTGATTCTCATATGTAAGACAATATCGTGTTTTGCGGATCTGTCGCTTAGTCGTATCTGCCTCCATCAAAAGTTTTAGATACTCTGCCTGCGATAGGCGTCGTTCGATTTCCACTCGTTTCACATCGGAAACCTTTCTCTTGATCGTCTGGAAGTAGATATAGTTTCCATCTGTACCGCGCTGGCGAACGCGAACTTCTTCGCCGGCAGCACTATTAAGATATGTCTGAATAATCTCTATGCGCTGGCAAGAAGGATTACTCTCAAGCCATTTGACATCCGGATATTCAATCAGATATTTTCGCTCAATTTCATACGGCTCGGGTTCTCCCAAGAACGAAGCAATCTCAGCAACCAATTTTTTCATCTTATCTTCAAAGGTCGAGGTGTTATCAATTACACGCAAATGAGGATGCCCGGTCCATGCTGAAATCAGTTTGTCATCCAGCGCTGCAGCTTCCTCAACAGTTTCGGTTCTTGCAGAGTTGTTCGCTGTTGTGTAAAACTCTTCGGCTCCCTTTGCTGCAGTAACCAAATGAAACACCGCATCGTAGTTATCACGGAGTTCCACTTCATTAGAACCGATAAACTGTATTACTTCAGCAAACTCGATATCATCCATATATGCCTTGTTGTCAAGGGTGCCACGGTCACAAACGATGAGGACTTTATCAACCGCCATGGTACGAGCTGCCTGTTCAAAAATATTCTCTTTTTCAATCTGTAGCTTTAACTGACATTTCTGATATTCTGCATTTGTACCGCACGTCCAAGGTGCAACGCCACCGGTAATAAGCTCAGTTGCTGTTTCAGGGACAAACAGAACTGTATATCCCCTTTGTGTGAATGCATTTTGCACCCAGCTCATGGCAGTAGACTTGCCGGCACAAGGGCCTCCGGTTATAACAATCTTTGAAATTTCCATCTTTCTTTCCTCATCTCTCATTGACAGCAGTTCATTCACATCAACCTTAAAAAGCGCCGCCATCTTTCTGATTACATTTGTTGTCGGTTTCGACTTGCCAGTTTCCCATTTTGAGACAGCCTTGTTGGTCACGCCAACCATTTCAGCCAACTCAGTCTGGGAGAGATTAAACTTCGTTCTTAACTCAAGGATTCTATTTCCAAATGTGTAATCGTTCATGAGATGTCACCTCTCTTTTTATAAGCTAATTGTATCATGCATTCACATTGTTATCAACATAATAACTGTAGAAAAATGGTAGATATTTTGCTTTAAGATAACATAAAGTCTTGAACCCGTGCAAGACTTTATGTTTTAAGTGAAACCCCAGAGGTAGGGGGAGGTTTCAAAACAACCGCCTATGAAAACCGGAGCAGAACATCAAGAAAAACCGAGGAACTTTTGAAGAAGGCACTAAATGATGTTAATAAGCGAAGAATCCAACAACCCCTGTAAATAACGAATCTACAGCCGTTGCAAACAAAGAAGTCACCTCGTAAAGAGATGACTTCTTTGTATCAACGAATGTTCCCTTTTATGGTAGGGGCGAACGGTGTTCGCCCGTTTGGGTTTGTAGAATTTGACGGAACGGTCAAACCGTCCCCTACGATTCGTAAGGGGAAGCCGCGCACGCCCACGGCGGGAGCAAGCCCCGCCCTACTCAAATACGGACCTTCCGCGTGCATATTTTTTACAGTTTTTTCAAGTTTGCCATACGTGCCATCAATTTTTTGGTGCCCGCTTTTTGGAACACGACCTCCAACAACATATCGTTGCCCATGGGGCGCACGGTGGAAATTACGCCCGTACCGAACGCCTTATGCTCGACGGTGTCGCCCGGTTGGAACTGCGGCAAGGCGGCGGTGTTTTTCGCGGCGTTGCTGACAGGCTTTGTAAAGCCGCGGTTGACGGTACTGCCGCCGGACGGTGCGGCACTTTGGAAAACGCCCGTATAGGTGCCGGACGGTGTGGATTTCGGACTGCCATATGTATTGCTCGAATATCCTGCGCGCTCGCGGAACCCGACCGAACGGTGAATATCCAACAGTTTTTCGGGGATTTCCGCCACAAACCGCGACGGACGGTAATAGTTTGTCGAGCCGTATATCATGCGGCACTTTGCGTGCGTCAAATAGAGTTTTTCTTTGGCGCGCGTGATGCCGACATACGCGAGTCTCCGTTCTTCCTCGACTTCGGACTCGTTATACATACTTTGGATACCGGGGAACACGCCCTCCTCCATACCGGGAATGAACACCACGGGGAATTCCAAGCCTTTTGCGGCGTGGAGCGTCATCAAAACCACGGTGTCCGCTTCGGCGTTGTAATTGTCAATATCGGTAAGCAGTGCAACCTCCTCCAAATACTCGTTCAAAGTGCCCTCGGGGTTTTCCTCGGAAAAGCGGACGAGGGTTGCGGAAAGTTCGTTTAAGTTCTGCACGCGGTCCTCGAATTTTTCCGGCTCGGCGCGCAGAGATTGCACATATGCGGTTTCGTCCAAAATGCGGTTGAGCGTATCGGCAAGCGGTGCATCCTCTGCGAATGCGGCGATATTTTCAATCATCGCGGCAAATTCTTTAAGTTTTGCGGCGGAACGCTTTAACACCTCATATTCGTCGGCGGTTTTGAACACCTCAAACAGCGAAACGCCCAGCAAATCGGCAATTTCACCCGCGCGCTGTACGGTGGTATCCCCGATGCCGCGCTTGGGGGTGTTGACGATACGCTGTAAGCGGATTTTGTCCGACGGATTGTTGACCACGGACAAATACGCAAGCGCGTCTTTGATTTCCATACGGTCATAGAATTTGTGTCCGCCGATGATGCGGTACGGTATGGCGTTTTTGACGAGCGCACGCTCAATCGGTCCCGACATGGCATTCATACGGTAGAGCACCGCATGGTCGCCGAAATGCCGCCCTTTGGCAACCGAAGTTAAAATTTCATCGGCAATGTAAGACGCTTCGGCGGTTTCGTCCTCGGCGGTTTCGAGTTCGATTTTTTCACCCTTGCCGTTCGCCGTCCACAAATTTTTACCTTTTCGTTGACTGTTGTTGTCAATTACGGCGTTCGCGGCGTCCAAAATACACTGGGTAGAACGGTAGTTTTGCTCCAAACGAATGACAAGCGCATCTTCGTAGCGCGTTTCAAAATTTAAAATGTTTTCAATCGTTGCGCCGCGGAAACGGTAAATACTTTGGTCGTCGTCACCGACCACACAAATGTTACGGTAGCCGTCCGCAAGCAGAGAGGTCAGTTTATACTGCGCGTGGTTGGTGTCCTGATACTCGTCCACCATCACATAGCGAAACTGATGCTGATAATGCTCCAACACATCGGGATTTTCTTGGAACAACCGCACGGTGTTGAAAATGATATCGTCAAAATCCATTGCGTCGGCATTTTGCAAGAGTTTTTGGTACTTCTCATAGCACTGCGCGATTTTTTGCAAGCGGGTATCCTGCCCTGCGGTTTTTAGGAATTCCGCAGGCGACACGAGCGCATCTTTGGCGCGGCTGATTTCGTTTAAAATGGTTTTGTGCGATAAAAAGCGGTCTTCAATCCCTAACAACCGCTGACATTCTTTCATCACGCGGCGGCTGTCGTCGGTATCGTAAATCGTAAAGCGATTGGTAAAGCCCAAACGGTCGGCATTGCGGCGCAGGATTTTCACACAACTTGAATGGAAGGTAGACGCCCAAATATCATTTGCCGCGTCACCGAGCATCAAGGAAAGGCGCTCTTTTAACTCGTTTGCCGCCTTGTTGGTAAAAGTAATCGCCAAAATCTGCCACGGCTTCGGCGCGCGGTCGCAAAGTACATCGGCAATTTCAGGGTAGACGGATTTATCCCCTGCAAGATAGGCTTTCATCAATTCCAAATCACGGTCGTCAGGGGTGCGGTCTGCGTATTTTGAGTGATATGCGTTGCCGTATTTCATCAAATTGGCGATGCGATTGACGAGCACGGTGGTTTTGCCGCTGCCCGCGCCTGCCAGAATTAAAAGCGGTCCATTCGCTTGAAAGACCGCTTTTTGTTGGCATTCGTTCATTCGGTTAAAGTCTTGCGCAATAATCTGTTTGCGTACAGAAAGAAATTCGTTATAATCCATTGGTTACTCCGTTATTTTGAAAATAGGTTGCCGCCGTGGCAGTCGATTGCCACTGTCAGCGGGAAGTTTTCAAAGGTCAGCCGTTTGACAGACTCACAGCCAAGGTCTTCATAGGCAATGACTTCACAGGAAGTGATACATTTGCTTGCAAGCGCCCCTGCCCCGCCTATCGCACAAAAATACACCGCGCCGTTGCGAACAATCGCGTCACACACCGCTTTTGACCGCGGCCCTTTGCCGACCATTGCGGCAAGCCCCAAATCCAGCAATTCGGGCGCATAGACATCCATTCTGCCGGAAGTGGTCGGTCCGCAACTGCCGATGGCAAGGTGTTCGGGCGTGGGGGTAGGCCCTGCATAATAGACCACCGCGCCGTCAAGGGCATACGGCACTTCTTCCCCGCTGTGCAAAGCGGCGACAATGCGTTTATGCGCCGCGTCACGCGAAGTGTAGACCGTACCGCTTAAATAGACGGTATCGCCTGCTGAAAGGCGCGCGGCGTTTTCTTGAATTTCGTCGGTATGTAAATGAAAGGTTTGCAAAATATCAGCCCTCTTTGGGTGTGTCGAACCGATAAACCGTGTTCGGCGTAATGTTTAAATCCTCGTTAAACTCGGTGTGCGGCGGATAGTGGATATAGGTAAGTCCGCTGCCGTCGTCGGTTTCGGTAATTCCAGTGATTTTTTCGCCGAGTTCTTCTTCGATTTTCATAGAAATATCGGGTACAAATTTTTCGGCATCCTTGCGGTTTTGCAAGGACTGCGCCGCTTTGGAGAGTTTTGCGGAAAGCGCGGAAATGTCCGCGTGCAAATCGTTAATGGATTTCGTCAGCGTTGCGGCAAGCGTGTCCACATCGGCAGACAGGCGCGAAACCTCTTGGGCTTGTTTTGCGATGCTGTCGGACGCTTCATTTTGCGTTTCGTTCGCCTTTTTGTTGGCGGCGGAAAGGATTTCATCGGAATATTTGCGCGCATCTAAGAATGCGGCGCCGAGTTGCGCTTCGGACGCGCGGATTTCCTGCGCCTTTTGCGCCATTGCCTGTTTTTCGCCGTCAATCGCGGCAACGCGTGCGGAAAGTGCATCGTTTTGCGCCTGCAATTCGGCATTTTTTGCTTTTTGCTCGTCCAAGACGGCGGAGGTTTCGGCAAGTTTTGCTTCGGTTTCTTTTGCCTGTTCCAAGGCTTTGGACAAATTCTCCGCCATTTCGCTTAAAGCGTCAATTTTTGCGGTTTTTCCTTGCACTTCCGCAGATAATACGGCGATTTCCGCCTTTAATTCCTCGACATAGCCGAGCACATCTTCGCGTTTAAAGCCGCCGAAAATGGAAGTTCTTAAAATTCTTTCGGAGTCCATAATGTCACCTGTTTCCGTTTCATTTTCACATATAAAATAGTTTAGCATATTTGGAATTTGTGTGCAACTGTTTTTCAGCGCAAAATGCAAGAAATCTATTTTATTTTTCGCCGCCGAATTGCCAAACCACGGTATCGGTTTCGCCGTTCGTGCCTTTGGCAGTCACGGTATTTCCACCGATTTGCAAATGTATGTTTTTAAATAAAAATACATTTTTTTGTCGGTTACACTTTGCTTTTTTCGTTTTCACGGGCTTGCCGTTGACCGTAAGGGAAACCGCGTCCGCATCAGAATACACTTTTACGATGATGTTTTGCCGTTCGCGTACCGTGAAGCGGCGCGAGGTTATGTAGGTTACGGGGTCTTTGCTCCAATAGGCTTAGTCAAACAAATTCCACACAAAACCGCGTATAGCCGCCGCGGTGTGTGCCGACCGTCCTGCCCGTCTAAATTGTTCCAAGTATGCGGCAGGGTTACGGGCACAAAGTCGGCCGTATCTTCTGTTTTTGTATCGAAGCAAAACAGCCAATCGGTAAGGAATATTTGTGTGGTTCGCATCGTTTTTTCTCTCTATTTATAGGATGCCCTTATAGTATCGTAAAGCGCAGAAATTGTCAAATCGCACACAGCGGTTGACGGTATGCGGCCAATATGATAGCCAAGCGATGCACATTGCCGAGGTGTTCCCGCGGTACCCTGCCGTGCCTTTCATTCTGCCGGCAGGCACGGACGCACGAACACTGACCGATGTTTGCGACTGCGTTCTGCGGTTTGCGCCGATTCGTTTGTCGGCACAGCAGTTGGCGTCTGTCCATGCGGAAAATGAAAACATAGATTTGGACGCGGTGGCGGATTGCGTGACATTCTATAAACACTTTCTGAAAAACTATACGGTTTAATTGCGGATGCACAAAGCCCACAGATATGTGTTTTTCACATATCTGCGGGCTTTGTTATTTTTATTGTGGCAGAACGGTGGCTTGCCCGCGCCTTGTATTCGAGTTTGTTTTCAAGGCGAATCTCTGCACGAGTGGGAGCGAATAGCACGGCAGAAACAACCGGTAAAAGCCTTTTTTCCAAAATCGAAGTACAAATTGGGAAGAAAGCCCCGCCCTACCGAACAAATACAAATCCGTGAAATTTTAATTTACAGTACTCTTGCGCCGGAGGCAATCTGCAAAATCCAGCGGGCATCCACCGCGTTGATTTTGCCGTCGCCGTTGACATCTGCCGCGGCACTTTGTGCTTCGGTCAGGGCACGCGCATCCGAGGCCGCCTGCAACACCCAACGCGCGTCTACGGCGTTGATTTTGCCGTCGCCGCTTACATCGCCGACATCTTCAACGGTTTTCGGCACATACCGAAATTCTGTGCCGGTCAAGACATAGTCAAACAAGTCGTCATACACGACCACATCAATATCCGGCGTCAGGGTAGAAACATCAACCGACGGGTCACGCACGAATATATAATCCGTCGTATCCCCGATTTGTTCCATGGTAACCGCATATTGCGTTGCCTCCCCGTTACTCCAAGAGGAAATAACACCGTACCGGTTCCCGTCGGCATCCATATACAACGCTACACTAGAATCGTATATATAAACATTATCGATTGTTGCTTCTGATCCCGTATCGTCGTCGTAAACGATTGAATAAGAAGATGCGTCTAATTCCTCGGGCGTCATTTCAATATCGCCCCATGAATTTCCGTTGGCTTCGCTATATGCAGTATCCATAAAATAGGCATCATACTTTTCGACATAATTCAACTTCATAATACGGTAAAACGCATCACCCAACGAGCCGTCATCATTGACCCGACGGCTTTCCTTCGCACCGTAAATGCCGTCCGGGTCCTCATTGCAAACGACTTTTATGACAGAAGTGGAACGCCAAGATGTACTTGAATCATCCGGATCTTCCAGTTCATAGCCTGTAATATACTTGAAAGAAGACGATGACCCTTGTTCTTTCGTCACCGTCGGTTTGGCACCGTTCGCAAAGGTAAATGCAGTATCCGCCGTGTCGCGGGCTGTCATAATTATCGTGGCAACATCCTCTGTTGCATACAAATTCACCGTGACATCCCTGCCGAAAGTCAGGGCGGAATCGGACTGCTCTGCATACAAGCAGATAGCGTTTTCATATATTCTGTTCGGGTTGACGGTCAATGTGCCGTCGCCCGTAATATGCAAAGACCCACCGTAGCCGTAGCCAAATACAAGAATTTTCCCTATGGTGCAATTCCCCACGACATGGAGGGTAAAGTCATCACCCATCACATTCGCTTCTAAAACCATATTTTCTGCAGCAAGGTTTGTGATGGTCAGGGTATTTGACTCTCTGTCATACACCGCGCCTTCCATACCTTGATATCCGCCTTGTTCGCCCGGCGTATTATAGACCGTATCATCGCGAAAAACATCATAGTGCACATACGCAGAATTTTCCGAATCCCAAATCCATTCTCCGGTTTCATCTGTTTCATAAAATGTGATGTAAGCCAAATACACCGAATCGCCTGAAGGCGTTTCCCACGCACCCATCGGGCCGTTTCCGGCAAACGCGAAAATCGGGATTGCCGAGAGCAGAAGTACAACGGATAAAAGCATTGCGATTATCTTTTTCATAAAAACTCCTCCTTTTGCCCTGATTATATAATATTTGGTTTATTTTTTGCAGATTTATTTCCGAAATAGCCCTGTGCCAATTCGGAAATTACTTTCTTTTTTTGCTGTTTTGTTGTACTATATAAGCAACATACCATCGGTGGAGGTGTATTATGCTTTTTCGTGAGAAACTGAATCAGTATATGGTCACTCTGGATTGCTCCGCAAAAGAAGTCAGTGCGGTTTCGGGGCTTTCCGCCGCGACGCTCAGCCGTTACCGCTCCGGCGAGCGCGTACCGAGTATCCGTTCAGAGCCTTTTGAAAATCTTTGTGACGCGATTGCTGCCCTTGCGGCACAAAAACAAAAGGACATAACAAAAGCATCGGTTGCCGCAGAGTTTCAAGCCTGTGACGATATAATTACCGCCGACAGAGAACAGTTACGGCAAAATTTCAATACTTTGATTGCCGTGCTGAATATAAACATTACAAAACTTTGCCGCGGCACGAATTATGATGTTTCGACCGTTTTTCGCATTCGCAACGGCACGCGTAAGCCCGCAGACCCCGTGCAGTTTGCCGCGGCGGTTGCCGGATATGTTTCGAGAGAAATGGCGAGTACCGCCGACAAAGACGTTTTGGCAAAACTGTTGGACTGTTCTGCACAATCCCTGTCCGACAGCGCACAATGCTGTGAAAAACTGCAAAATTGGCTGCTTGCGGGCAAAAGCCATGCGCAAGATGACATCTCAAAATTCTTAACCAAACTGAATTCGTTTGATTTGAATGAATTTATCAAAGCCATTCATTTTGATGAAATGAAAGTCCCCTCTTTCCCGTTTCAACTGCCGACCTCGAAAACCTACTTCGGCTTAAAAGAGATGATGGACAGTGAGTTGGATTTTTTGAAAGCCACCGTACTTTCCAAATCCATGGCGCCCGTCATTATGTACAGCGATATGCCGATGACGGAAATGGCGAAAGACGCCGAGTTCCCGAAAAAGTGGATGTTCGGCATGGCTATGATGCTGAAAAAGGGGCTGCATTTAAACCAAATCCATAATTTAGACCGTTCCTTTGAAGATATGATGCTGGGCTTAGAAAGTTGGATTCCGATGTATATGACGGGGCAGATTTCGCCGTATTATCTCAAAAATGTGCAAAACAATGTTTTTCTGCACTTTTTGAAAGTCTCCGGCGCGGCGGCGCTCACCGGAGAGGCCATCGCCGGCTTTCACAGCGACGGCAAGTATTATTTGACCAAAAACAAAGACGAAGTTGCCTATTACCGCAAGCGCGCCGAAGCACTGTTACAAAATGCACAGCCGCTGATGCACATTTACCGCGCGGAGGATGTGCAGGAATTCAAAGCCTTCCTGCTTGCCGATGCACATACCCCCGGCAAACGGAGAAGTATGTTATCCGCATTACCGCTGTATACGATGGACAGGCAATATTTACAGCAGTTTTTAACGCGAAAAGGGCTTGCCGAAGCCGATAAACTTGCCATACTCGCATACGCCGATGCATCCCGACAGACCGTCGAGGAAATTCTGAAAACCGAAACCGTTACGGACGAAGTTGCCTGCCTTTCCGAAGCGGAATTTGCCGACTATCCGATGACGCTTTCCCTTTCCGGCATGTTTTATGAGCAAGATATTTTCTATACATACGAAGCGTATCAAGCGCATTTACAGCAAACAAAGCAGTTTGCCGAAAGCCATCCGAATTACAATTTCAATCAAACCGCTTCGTATACATTCCGCAATCTGCAAATCAACATGCACGAGGGAAAATGGGCTATGATTTCAAAAGGGAAATCCCCCGCAATTCACTTTGTCATTCATCACCCCAAGTTGCGTAAAGCGATTGAAAACTTTATTCCACCCGTGGCGGAGGGATAAAAACAGCCGAGAATGTAAAACCATTCTCGGCTGTTTTGCGATCGGGTTCACGGTGAGGGCATTTGCGAAATGGGCAAGGCCGTCCCCTACGCATAAAATCGATTGCGCGCATGTAGGGCGGGGGCTTGCTCCCGCCGCAAGGTGCCTGAATTCGGAGAATTCTGATTCCTCCGTTTCCGCCCCTTCATTTGTGGGCGAAGCGGTCGATTTTGTTCGGCGCTCCAAGCCGTAAACAAAATCGGGTACCGCGAGAGGGCAAGGCTGTCAAATGCAACGCATTTGACCGGGGGGGAGAGAAACAAGCAGATGTGTCCCCTTTCCCTCCGTCTTTTGCCTACGGCAAAAGCCACCTCCCTCACCAGAGGGAGGAATAACGGGCGGGCGCGGAGACCCGCCCCTACAAAAGGTTGTTCAGCAGAGGAAACCTACGATTTATGATTCGAGGCGGTCAAAGGCAATCGGCGTTTCAAACAGACGGCGCACTTCGGCGGGGTTGTCGGTTTGTGCCAAAATCCACATCAGTTTCGCGGCGGCGGCTTCGGTGGTCATATCGTGCAACTCCAATATCTCTAAATCGGTTTTTGCCCTTTTGCCAACCGCATAGACGGACATATCCGTACCCTCATACAAAACCTGCGTACCGACCGCCACGGTTTTACCGCGTTTTATAATTTCTCCGACTGCATCAACCAAATACGCAGGCACACCGCCCAAGCCATAGGATTCCAAAATCAAACCGTCGCAAGTTTCTGCCACGGCAAGCAAAGTGTTTGCCGAAACACCCGGTATACAGGTAAACACGGCAACGCGCGTGTTTAATTCGTGATAAAACTTTGGATTGTTCTTTGTTTTTCTTTGCACCGGCAAAGCATTTCGGATTTCGCCGTCCGTCATTTCGGCGAGATACGGAAAATTGACACTTGCAAATGCCGCGGCACTGCGCGTATACAGTTTTTTGGCGTGCGTGCTTGCAATCACCCGCCCGCCGAATACGACCGACACGCCGCCTGCGCCCGAAACGGCGTACAAAAATGTGTCAAACAGGTTTTTCGGCGCGTCGGAGCCGCCCGTATCTATCGGATTTTGCGCGCCTGTGAGCACCACGGGCTTTTCGCTTTCTTGTATCAAATACGAGAGCGCCGCCGCGGTGAATGCGAGGGTATCCGTCCCGTGCGTGAGGACAAAGCCGTCATACTGCGCGTAATTTTGCTCGATACAATCGGTGATTTTAAGCCATATGTCGGGCGTAATATCGGTGCTGTCTAATTCGCAAAGTTGTATGACAGTCACACGGCAAAGCGTTTGAATTTCGGGTACAAAGTCCAAAAGTGCCTCCGCCCGCAACTGCGGTGCAAGCCCGTTTTCGGTTTCCCTTGCGGCTATCGTGCCGCCCGTGGCAATCAACAAAATCCGTTTGCACATTTTGCTTATGCTCCTTTTTCATCCGCATTTTGCGGCGCGGCGGATGCCGTACTGCATATCAAAACCGCCGCGAGCACGAGCACAACGCCCGCAATTTTTAAAGGCGTTACGCTTTCACGATACACAAAAACGCCAATCAGCGACGCAACCACGGGTTCCACCGCAACAATCACAGACGCACGGGTATTATCAACAGATTCCAAGCCTTTGGTATAGAAAAGATACGGCAAAACGCAACAGACAACACCCAAGCCAACCACAAGCAAAATAGATTTCGGCGTAAGGCTTGCGACCATCGAAACGGGCTTTGCAAACGGCAGACAGCCGAGCCCGCAAAACAGAAAGGTGTAAAACGAAATGGTCATACTGTGATAGTTTTTTTGCAACGCATAGCGGCTGAAAATGCTGTACAGCGCGTAGCCGAGCCCGGAGCATA
The DNA here is from genome assembly GCA_004555265.1 of Ruminococcus sp. Lineage (GTDB taxonomy): Bacteria > Bacillota > Clostridia > Oscillospirales > Acutalibacteraceae > Fimenecus. Next base: position 50,846 of record SFIQ01000009.1, on the reverse strand, counting down.
TGCCGAGCACAATACCAACCGCGCCGATAGACTGCCCACCCGCAACGCCGCTGACCAACACACAACCGATAATGGTAAGGGCGACGGCAATCAGTTTTTTGTATGTAATCTTATCTTTGAACAACAGCAAAGACAACAGCATCACAAACACGGGCGAAGTATACAGTAAAATCACCGCCACGCAAACGCCGTTGTAGGTCATGGAATAAAAATAGCACACGCTGAAAAACAAAAGGCTTAAAAGCCCTGTGCCGAGAAAGCACCAAATATCCCGAAGTCGAAAGCGAAACAGGCTTTTGTCTTTTAGAAGCATATAAATCCCCAACACCGCCGCCGCAAGCAAACAGCGGAGTGTAACGGTTTGCATTTGTGAAAAGCCCATATCCAATAAAGGTTTTAAAAACAAACTGATGATGCCCCACAGCGCGCCTGCGGCAAAGACATAAAAATAGTGTAGTTTTTTCTGCATTGATTTTTCTCCTAAAAAGCAATGCAAGCGCAACAATATTGCGCCTGCACAGTTCCTTATTTTTCTTGTAACAGCGTTTCCAAAAGCGCAGAACAGCCGTCAAATATATCGCGGTATGCTTGGTCGAAATCGCGCGTATACCACGGGTCGGCAACATTGCCGCCGCGCGCGGTAAAATCGAGCAATTTACAAACTTTTTTCTGTGGGTCTATTGGAAAAATATACCCGATATTCCGAATATTGTTGTCGTCCATACAGACGAACAAATCGTATCGATCATAATCATCTTTTCGCAGTTGCGCGGCGCGTTTTCCCGCGCAGGAAATGCCGTGCTTTTCTAACTGCGCACGGGCGGGCGGGTACACAGGATTGCCCACCGTACCGCAGATTTCTTCACTGCTGGTCGCCGCGGACTGCACGAAAAAGCGGTCGGCAACGCCCCGTTTTTGCGCCAAATCTTTGAATATAAATTCCGCCATCGGGCTGCGGCAAATGTTGCCGTGGCAGACGAACAAAATGCGTGTCATACGGGTTATTCGCCGCGTTTGTCGCCGTAGAAGAACAGCGCAACCGTACCGGGGCCTGTGTGCGAGCCGATGACCGTGCCGATATTGTTTATCATCACTTTGCCGTTTAAGTTTTTAAAGGTTTCCTCCACGCGCGAAGCCACCGTTTCTGCATCGGCAAGGCAAGCGGAATTGGAAATAAAGCACTTACCCGAATAGTCCAAACCGCCTTCGGCGTGGGCGACCATTTGCGCCACAATTTCCTCAACGGCTTTGGATTTGCCGCGGCATTTTGTGCGCGGAATGAGTTTGCCCTCATTATTGACATTTAAAAGCGGGCAGATTTTAAGCATTGTACCGAAAAAGCCCGCCACCGGCGACACTCTGCCACCGCGGATATAACTGGTTAAGTCGGTGGAGAAAAACCAATGGTGCAAGTTTAACTTGTTTTCTTCTAACCACGCAACGATTTCTTCGGCGGATTTGCCGCTGTCGCGCATATCCGCCGCGGTATCGACCAAAAGTCCGTAACCCGAGGACGCCGCGAGGGAGTCCACCAAATAAATTTTGTTGTCGGGATATTGCTCGGAGAGCGTATCGCGCGCAATACAAGCGGAATTGTACGAGCCGGAAAGGCCGCTTGAAAAAACGATATGCAAAATATCTTTGCCCTCTTTTAAAAACGGCTCAAAAAATTCAATATACTGCTGGACATTGACCTGCGAAGTGGTCGGCTCAGCACCGTCGGCAATGCGCTGATAAAACTCGTCAAACGGAATGGATTGCCCGAGGTCATCGGCATATTCCGTACCGTCCATGGTAAAATGGAAACAAACCAACTGTACATTGCGGGTTTGGAAGAATTCCAGCGGCATATCCGCCGTGGAACAACAGGATAAAATAAATTCAGACATTGTTATGTTTACTCCTTAATTTTCTTTTGCTTTCAACGCTTCGCTCTTTTGATATTCTTTCCCGTCCTTGCCGAGATGGTAAATCGGTAAGGCTTTTACGCCCCAAGTGCGTTTTTCCACGCGGGAATAGTTAATTCCCTTTTTCTGCATATAGGTTTTATACCATGCCAAGCGTTTTTTGAAATCCTTATAACGGCGGTTTTCGAGTTCCGTCCACGCGACCTCCGCGAAGGCCACGGCACGCGGAAACATGGCAAACTGCAACGCATCCTCGGTGTCTATCCATTCCGACCAATGCTCGCACTCTATGCCGCGGATACGCTGACCGGGTTTGCCGAAGCCTGCTTTGACTTCGTTGAATTTATAGACTTTTTTCAGCGGTATGCGCGCATATTTCACATCGAAATAAAAATGGCTGTCGGGCGACATAATCAAATCGCGCTTATACGCCTGTTTGCGCACCGCGCCGAGGTTATGGGAAATCCAATACTGACAGACAATGCTTTCATCAAAGCTGTCGTTAATGCAGTCATTCCACGCAATGGCGGTTTTGCCGTACTTTTTGACAATTTCGTTGGCGCGGGACATAAAATAGCCCTGCAACTCCTTGGCATCTTTTAAGCCCTGTTCTTTTACCACCGCCTGACACTTCGGGCAGGTATCCCAAATCTTATGCCCCTTCGCCGCCTCATCGCCGCCGATGTGGAAATAACGGCTTTCAAACAGCGGGCAGATTTCGGCAAACAGCTTGTCGAGGAAATCGTAAACCTCCTCATTCCCTGCACACAGGATTTCCTCAAAAATGCCGTTTTCGCATTTTACGGTTGTTTCTTCGCCCTTACAGGAAAGTGCAGGGTACGCCGCCAAAATCGCACTGGTGTGCCCGGGAATGTCGATTTCGGGAATGACATCAATATACAGTTTCTTCGCATAGGCAACGATTTCACGGATTTCGTCCTGTGTGTAATAGTGGTAATATTCCTCCCCGCGATAGTCAAGACCCATACCCTTAAAGCCTGCATATTGGCGGCGGGAACCGATTTCGTTGAGCAGCGGAAACGCCTTGCTTTCAATGCGGAAGCCTTGGTCATCGGACAAATGCCAATGCAATGTATTGAGTTTGAGCATTGCCATTTGGTCAAGCACGCGCTTGACAACCTCTTTGCCGAAGAAGTGGCGGCTTTCGTCCATTTGCAAACCACGGTAGCCGTAATGCGGTTTATCTTCAATGAACAGCCCGTTGACGGTGGCTTTACCGTCCTGCTTTTGCGCCTGCATCAAAATCATTTTTAAGGTGACCGCACCGTAAAACGCGCCGCGTTCATCGGAGGCGGTGACGGTAATCCCGTCATTTGTCACTTTTAAAGTATAGCTTTCGGGCGACATACCGTCCGTTTTGCGAAACTTAATGGCACCCTCGCCCGAGACAGGCTTGGTCTTTAAATATTCCGTCAGGAAGTTCCCTGCGGAAACAAACTGCTGTACGCAAAGCACCTCGGTGCCCGAAGAAACGGTATATGCCCCTTCAAGCGACTGGTAACGGTTCGGCTTCGGAATAATATTGTATTTCAGCACTTGTTAACCCTCCGCGTATTTTTGTCAAATTGATTATAACAAAAACCGCAGAAAAGTCAAGGTGAAACGCGCCTGTTCTCGTTATTCCGCCCGCGTTTTTTCGGACAGTTTTTCAAACAGCTCTATGATTTTAAACCGTGCTTCATACCGCGGGTTGCGCTCGGTAATCTCCGCTTCGTGTTCGGGGAGAACATCGCCCATTTCCGCCTCCGCTTCGGCGGCGGGGAGACACAGCGGCGGGAACATCACGCACCACCAATTTTGCCCCTCTCCCTCGCCCAAAATCACGCGCACCGCCTCGTATTCGCCTGCGGGCAGGGTGACTTTGCCGTCATAGGTGCGGGTATTGAAAAAATCTTTGCCGATTTCGACACGCGCACCGTATGAAAAACCGTTTTCGCGCAAAACTGTTTCGGCGGCTTGTTGTAACATTTGTTTTTCGCTGTTTAAAACAGTTTCGGCTTCGGCGGCGGAGACAGAACCGTCAAATAGGTCTTTACCTGCCGCGAGCACGGCGTCGCGCACTTTGAGTTTCACGGCTTGGTCTTCTGCACTGTCGGAATTTGCGATGACATGCATACGCAAAACCTCGTTTCGGATATTGCCGCACGAGGCGCCGAACGAGGTGACGCTCAATAAAACGGTGATCATCAGTCCGCAAAGCAAGGAAAGTTCCAATTTGCGGCGGGTTTCTTTCTTTTTGAAGTCAAACATACTGTTCAATCCTTTCGTATAAGACAATTTCGTCTTGTGCAGAAAGGATTGGCAAAAATTTCTAAGTTTATACAAAAAGGGACAATGCGCAATGCACCGCCCCTTTCAATATGCGATTTTTTGCTTATTTTAGTATGCTGATGGCTTCGGTAATCGTTTTTTCCATTGCCTCTTTGCCGTATTTATCGACTTCTGCCTTGTCGCGTGCTTCGTGGGTCAAGCAACCCGCGCCGCCGATACAGCCGCCAACGCACGCCATACCCTCAATAAAGTTGTTGGGCAGTATCCCTTTGTTGGCTTTGAGCAGTGCCAAACGGCATTCCTCAATGCCGTCGCAAGCAATCGGATTGTACTCTACATCCAAATTCTGCTCTTTGATGGACTGCGCAACGGAGTCCCGAAGACCGCCGCTGCGGGCAAAAATTCTGCCGAAGTACGAAGCGTTGTCCAGCACATCTTCGGGCAGTTCCGACAAATCCATATCGCGGCTGTCAAACAGCGCCTGCAATTCCTCAAAGGTCAAAACGGAGTCAATCACCGCGCCGACGCGCTCTTGCTGAATTTCTTTTTTCTTGGCGGTGCACGGCCCGATAAAGACAATTTTGCAGTCGGGGTCGTTGTCTTTGATATACTTTGCAATCGCCGCCATCGGGGAAAGGTTGTGTGAAATCTTGTCGGCAAGCTGCGGGAAGCTCTTGTGGATATAATCGACAAACGCAGGACAGCAGGAGCTTGTCAAAAAGCCTTTTTCGGCGAGTTCTTGCGCCTCATAATACGAAACGATGTCCGCACCGAGCGCCGCTTCAACCACGCTGTAAAAGCCCAATTCTTTGATTGCGGCAATCACCTGCCCCAACTTGGCATAGGTGAACTGGCTCGAAATTGAGGGGGCCACCACGGCGTAGGTTTTGTATTTTGTATTCTTTTCGCTCTTTTTGAGAATGCTGATGACATCCAAAATATAGGACTTATCGACAATCGCGCCGAACGGGCACATATATTCGCACGCACCGCAGGAAATGCACTTGTCATTGTTGATATGCGCCGCGCGCATTTCATCGTTTTTCATCGAAATGGCTTTGATCTTGCACGCTTTTTCGCACGGGCGCTTATAATTGGAAATCGCAGAATACGGGCAGACCTTGGCGCACGCGCCGCAGTCCACGCATTTGGATTTGTCAATATGCGCTTTTTGGTTTTCGTCAAAAGTGATCGCATCGCGCTTGCAGACATCTTCACAGCGGTGGGCAATACAGCCGCGGCAATCCTGCGACACCTGATAGCCGGAAGCCGGACATTCATCACAGGCAATGTCAATCACTTCAATCACATTGGGGTTGGTTTTGTCGCCGCCGCACGCCATTTTGATACGCTCGGCAATAATGGCGCGCTCTTTATAAATACAACAACGCATTGTCGCCTTGGGACCGGGCGCAACGACCTTTGCAATATCGTTAAAACTGTTGGCAAGCTCAAATTCGTCCCCCTCGAACGCAATTCTCGCCACTTCGCGCAGTACCTTATATTTCAGATACTGAATTTTGGTATCAAATTTTCTGCCTTCTTTTCCCATATCTGTTCTCCTTTAAAAATAACTGACCTTCACGCGCTTACCCATATTTTTCAAAAGCTCCGACAATTCCTCCACCAAATGCATTTTGATGTTAAAGGTGATGGGCAAATTCGGGTTTTGGTGTGCGGGGTTAATCGCCCTGCCGACAAAGAAGTTGATGTCGGTCGCCTCCTCAAACAGCATGCGCGAAATCAAGGAAGCGCCGTCCTGCTTGACATTCCAATCGGCATAAATCGCGTCCGCTTCGTGGTAGGATTTCGCCTGTTCCAATACACGGCTTAATGTGATAACACCCTCCGTGACCAAATCCACGCCCTCGATTTTGGCAATCGGCGGAATTTCGGGGTCGAAATAATCCAAAAGCGTTTCGACAGGCTTGCCCAAGAATTCACCCGCAAGCGTGGAGGTGGTGCCGCCGCAGACAATGTGCTTGCCCTCTTTTGCGAAAAACAGCGACATCATTTTGTTGACATCCTTCGGGTCGCGCGGCGGGCCTAACATCAAATTGACGCTTTTGCGTTCGCGGATTTTGACGGTGCAAACGGTGGTGTCATCGCCGGGCTTGCCGCCGTACAGACGGCAACACTCGTCCAAAAGCAGTGCGGACATCGTTTTTGCGGTGAATTCCGAATTATACATTTTTTCCAAAAATGCAATAATTTGGTCGCGTTCCCAGCCGAAATTCATAGAAGTGCCGACGCCCGCCCAAATTGCACCGTCGCTTGTGAACACCAAAAAATCGTTTTTTTGCAAATCGACTTTGGTTTTGTAAATCATTTTGCCGCCGATTTCCATTGCGGTTTTCGGGTAATCGTAATTTTTGCCGTCCCGCAGCATAATGAGCTGCGGGTTATCATATTGTATAATTTCCGCCTCGCGGTTGTCAATGGTGCGAACAATGGTAAATGTGGAATAGGCTACCTTGCGCACTTCACAAATCGGCAGTGTAGCCGCAATCGTTTCGACGCAGTTTTCAAGGCTCATCCCGTTTGCCATCATGGTGGAAATGATTTTGGAGGTCAGCGTGGAAAGAATGTTGGCTTTTACGCCGCTGCCAAGGCCGTCCGCCAAAACGACAACATAATTGTCGCCGCCCTGTTCAATCATTTCAACCCGGTCGCCGCAAAGCTGTTCGCCGAATTTATTGACGCTTTGATAGCCGATGTCGGTACATAAGTTATTCATCTTTCAGCGACTCCTTGAGATTGGTCAGCGCGATTTTGGTTTCCGCCGTGGTTTCGCCGAGCAGAGAGGCAATCTCCTGCACGATACGCATTTGCTTTTCAATGACTTTATCGGTCACTTCAATCGTGTGGCGGCTCATTTCCTCTTTTTTCGATTTTTCCTCTTCCTCTGCCGTAATGTCACGCATAATGCACATCAAAATGTGATACATACGGTCGTAGATGATGGTTTCTTCGATATATTTGTTATATTCGGCAAGGTAAACGCGCTTGTCGTGAATCCCGATACCGCTGGAGAGCACCTCGATAAAATCAAACGGCTCCATAATGCGCACAACCGGCTCACCCAACACATCGTTTTGGTGGCGAATGTTGAGAATGTTGCGCGCGGCGGCGTTAATCTGCTGCACTTCCATTTCCTCATTCAAAATGAGAATGCCGTTGGGCGTGTTGTGAATGATGTTGTCGGAGAAGGTTTCCGCTTTATCTTTGAGGAACGGCAGGCACATTGACAAATCCGCTTTGCCGTCTAAAACCGCCTGTGCTTTTTCGCGGCAGGTGTTGTACCCGCACGAGCCGCAGTTGAGTTCGTCCTCGGGGCGCATTTTGCCCATTTTATGTAAGATTTCTTCAATCGCGCGACTGCCCGCTTTGGGTTTGTCTTTCTTTAAATAAATCAGGTTTTTGGAAATATCCGCGCTGTCGGGCTGTTCGACCTCGAAATCGCCGCCGTTTGCCTGCTTTGCGAATTTTTCCACCGCCATATAGCCCTTGACGGGCGCACGGTGGCTCTTGTTCATTGCAGGGCCGCCGATACAACTGCCGGGGCAAGCGGACATTTCGATAAAGCAATGGTGAATATTGCCGTCGATAATATCTTTAATGGCGTGAATGCACGAGGACATCCCGTCCACCGCAAGATAACTGTAATCGTTATTTTCGCAAAGCATCGACTTTAAAATACCGCCCGAAGTCGGGAAAAAGCGCGCTTTGCCCGCCTTGCCGTCGGTATCCTCCAACGGTTCAAAGGTGACATTTTCGGCTTGCATCCAATCGTCTAATTCTTCAAAAGTCAAAACACAGTCGACAATGCCTTCGTAATCCTCACCCTCGGCCTTTTTGGAAATGCACGGGCCGATAAACACCGTCTTTGCGCCGGGATGCTCTTTTTTGAGCAGTTCGCAATGCACCTGCATCGGCGACTGCACTTTTGCAAGATACGGGAGCGCTTCGGTAAAGTGCTTTTGGATAAGCAGGTTGACCGTGTGACAGCAAGTACCGATAATAACATCCTGTTCCGAGAGGTTCACCATACGGTCATATTCATTTTTGACCACGGTTGCCCCAATGGCGGTCTCCTCCGCCCCGGCAAAGCCCAAATCCGTAAGCGCTTTGCGCATAGACGCCATACTGACGCCCTCGTAATTTGCCGCAAAAGACGGCGCTACGCTGACATAGACGGGCGCGTCGCCTTTGAGCAACGCCTTCGCGCTTTCGACATCGTTGCGGATTTCCTTGGCGTTTTGCGGGCAGGCAACAAAGCACATGCCGCAAAGCACGCACTCATCCTCGACAATCTGCGCCTGCGTACCCGAAAAACTGATGGATTTCACCGGACAGTTGCGAATGCATTTATAGCAGTTTTTGCAGTTTGATTTTTTCAGTTTAATGTAATTTGCCATCGTTGTTCCTCCGATTGGACAGATATTTCCCACAACATAAAACAACCGACAGCGCGCGGAAAAACCTACCGCACGCTGTCGAGAGAAATCAGACCTTTGCTAAAATGTTGGTTTGGAAAAATTCGTCCACCGTTTCGGGAGAAACCGAGAACAGCTCATCGTCAACCGTAACGCAAACGCCGTTTTGGCAGTTGCCCATGCAGAATTTGCCGCTGAGCTCTACCTTTTCTTTCAAATCCTTTTCGGCAATCAGCGCCTGCAAGCGTTCCACAATTTGGCGCGAGCCTTTCAAATGGCATGAACTTCCGATGCAAACTGTAACTTTCATTGCAAAGTCTCCTTCTGATTATTTTGAAAATTATTCGTAATCGACAACGTCGAGCCAACGGGTAAGCAATTCTTTTTCTTCGGGTTTACGCTTGACGCTCTGCGAGGCGGCGACAATCGGCAGCCATTTCTGCACATACTGTTTCGCGGTATCGCTCTTTTCGCAGAACAGGTCGAGATATTTCTCGGCGGTTTCGGTTTCGCCCTTCAAACAGAAGCACAGATACGTTCTTGCCGCGTCTGCGGAGGCGTTGCCCTGCGTGGCGTGCGACCAGTCGATAATGTAATTTGTGCCGTCCTCACCGACAATGACATTGCTCGGGCGGAAATCGCCGTGGCAAACCTTGTTGTGCTTGGGCATACCCTCTAAGCGCGTATGCAGCTCATAGCGAGTGGTGGCATCCAAATCGGTTTCGGAAATTTTGCGGTTCATTTTGTCTTTTAATTTATTGAGCAGCGGCGCTTTTTGGTTGTGGATTTGCAGTTGAATATCCACAAACAAATTGAGGTATTCGTCGAGTTTATCGGGATTTTCCTCCATCAAGCGGCCGAGGGTTTTGCCTTTGATAAATTCGGAGACAATCGCCCATTTGCCGTCTACAACGCCGACCTCCAACAGCTTCGGAATCGGTAAGCCCGTTTCCTCCACGCGCGCCTGATTGAGCGCCTCGTTCAAAATGTCGGACTTTTTATAGTCTTCATCAAAAACCTTAATCGCACGGTCACCGTCTTTATAAACGGTTTTGGAAGTTCTGACTGCAATGACTTTTTCGAGTTTCATACCAATTCCTCCTTTTATTTACCGTAATAGGCTTTGAGATACATCTCTTTGATTTCGGACATCAACGGATAGCGCGGGTTTGCGCCGGTGCACTGGTCGTTGAACGCCTGCTCGACCATTTCGTCAAGTGTTTCAAGGAAGTATTTTTCATCAACGCCGTACTCCTTGATGGTCTTTTTGATGCCGCAATGTGCTTTGAGTTCGTCAATCTTCGCAATGAGATTTTCGAGTTTTTCTTCGTCCGTCTTGCCGGTTACACCCAGAGCGTCTGCGACTTCACAGTAGCGTGCCAAGGTGTGCGGGTGGTCATATTGCGAGAAAGTGCCCATTTTGGTTGGGACTTCCGCTGCGTTATAGCGCAGGACATTATCAATCAACAGCGCATTTGCAATACCGTGCGGCAAGTGGTGGAAAGCGCCTAATTTGTGCGCCATAGAGTGGCAAACGCCCAAGAACGCATTGGCGAACGCCATACCTGCCATGGTGGCGGCATTACCCATTTTCTCACGCGCAACGGGATCATTCGCGCCGTTGTCGTATGCACGGGGCAGATATTGGAAAATCACCTGCAAGGCACGGATGGCAAGTCCGTCGGTGAAATCGGTCGCCATAATGGACGCATACGCTTCGAGTGCGTGGGTTACCGCGTCGATACCGGACGCAGCGGTCAAGCCTTTGGGTGCGTTCATCATCATATCGGCGTCCACAATCGCCATATTCGGCAACAACTGATAGTCGGCAAGCGGCCATTTCACGCCGGTATCCGCATCGGTAATAATCGCAAACGGGGTAACTTCGGAGCCGGTACCTGCCGAAGTCGGCACGGCGATGAAGTAGGCTTTTTCGCCCATTTTCGGGAAGGCGTAAACACGCTTGCGGATATCCATAAAGTCCATTGCCATATCGGCGAAATCCACATCGGGATGCTCGTACATTACCCACATAATTTTTGCCGCGTCCATAGCGGAACCGCCGCCGACCGCAATAATCGTGTCGGGCTGGAACTGTACCATTTGGTCGGTACCCTTTCTTGCGCATTGGAGCGTCGGGTCGGGCGCAACTTCATAGAAGCAGGTGTGCTGAATGCCCATTTCATCGAGTTTTTCCTCAATGCATTTGGTATAGCCGTTGTTGTAAAGGAAAGAGTCGGTGACGATAAACGCTTTCTTTTTGCCCATTACAGTCTTTAACTCGTCGAGCGCAACCGGCAGACAGCCTTTCTTGAAATACACCTTTTCGGGTGCACGGAACCAAAGCATATTTTCCCTTCTTTCGGCAACGGTTTTGATATTGATAAGATGTTTCACGCCGACATTTTCGGAAACGGAGTTGCCGCCCCAAGAGCCGCAACCCAAAGTCAGCGACGGTGCGAGTTTAAAGTTATACAGATCGCCGATACCGCCCTGCGAAGACGGGGTGTTGACGAGAATACGGCAGGTTTTCATTCTTTCACCGAATTCCGCGAGTTTTTCTTGCTCGGTTACGGCGTTGAGATACACAGACGAGGTGTGGCCGTAGCCGCCGTCGGCAATGAGGTGTTCGGCTTTTGAGAGCGCGTCTTCAAAGTCCTTCGCCTTATACATCGCAAGCACGGGAGAGAGCTTTTCGTGTGCAAATTCTTCGGACAATTCCACACTTGTGACTTCGCCGATTAAGATTTTTGCGGTTTCGGGCACGGTAACGCCTGCAAGTTGTGCAATTTTGTAAGCGGACTGACCGACGATTTTCGCATTCAGCGCGCCGTTGATGATAATGGTCTTTCTAACCTTTTCAAGCTCGTCTTTTTTGAGGAAATAGCAACCGCGTGCCGTAAATTCGTCTTTGACTTTTTTATAGACTTTATCCAGCACGATAACCGACTGCTCGGACGCACAAATCATACCGTTGTCAAAGGTTTTGGAGTGAATAATGGAGTTGACGGCAAGCAGAATATCGGCGGTATCGTCGATAATGGCGGGGGTGTTGCCCGCGCCGACGCCCAACGCCGGTTTGCCGCTGGAATACGCCGCCTTCACCATACCGGGGCCGCCGGTGGCAAGGATGATATCGGCTTCTTTCATCAGCATATTGGTCATTTCGAGAGACGGAATGTCAATCCAATCAATAATCCCCTCGGGTGCGCCGGCTTTGACCGCCGCTTCCAAAACGATTTTCGCCGCGGCAATGGTGGAATTCTTTGCGCGCGGATGGGGGCTGATGATAATGCCGTTGCGGGTTTTCAAGCAAATCAAGGTCTTGAAAATCGCGGTCGAGGTCGGGTTGGTCGTCGGGATAACCGCCGCCACAACGCCAATAGGTTCGGCAACCTTTTTGGTGCCGAACGCCTTGTCCTCTTCAATCACGCCGCAGGTTTTTGTATCTTTGTACGCATTGTAGATATATTCCGCCGCGTAGTGGTTCTTGATAACCTTATCCTCCACCACGCCCATGCCGGTTTCCTCCACCGCCATTTTGGCAAGCGGAATACGGGCTTTGTTCGCCGCGATTGCCGCCGCGCGGAAGATTTTGTCTACCTGCTCCTGCGAATAGGTCGCAAAAATTGCCTGCGCTTCGCGGACGCGTTTCAATGCCTTTTCAAGCATTTCGACAGAGTCTACAATTTCATAAGTCTTTGCCTGTTCCATTGTACTGAGTCTCCTTTTTTAGATTTCGGATGAATCCATTGACTGTTTTAAATGCGCTGACAAAACCGCCAGCGAGGACGCCATATTTTCATTTTGCAGCAGCACCCCGTCGGGAACGGTCAAGTGCGTCGGTGCAAAATTCCATACGGCACGAATACCGCAGGCGACAAGTCTGTCGCACACATCCTGTGCGCTTTTCGGCGGCACGCAAATGATGCCGATGTGTACGCAAAGGCGACGGCAGAGGTCTTCGAGCTTTTCCATCGGGAAAATCCGCTGTTCGCCGTCCAAGCGAAGGTCGAAAAGCGCCGGGTCACGGTCAAACGCGGCCACGATTTGCAGCCCGTAGTCCGCAAAGCCCTTGTACCCGAGAAGCGAACGCCCCAACTGCCCCGCGCCGATTAAGACCGCCTCGTCTACATTGTCATAGCCCAAAAACGACTCTAAATCGTGAATCAGCAAATCCACCTGAAAGCCCGTTTTCGGCTTGCCTGCACACGAACTGACCAAAGCGATGTCCTTGCGCACCTGCACCTCATTGAGTGCCAAAGCAGCGGCAATTTTGGGGGCGGACACAACCGTCGTGCCCTCTTTCTGCAACAACTTTAAGTAATTGAGGTAATACGGCAGCCGTAAAAGCGCCTGTTTGGAAATACCCTGTACCGTTTGAACGGCTGTACGCATACGACTTTCGCTCCTATCAGTATTTTCGTATTGATACCATCATATAGCATTGTTAAAAAATTGTCAATGCTGTTTTTGTATGTTTTTGCACATTTGGTTCTCTGAACAAAAAGGCGGTTTTTGCAAAGCGCGTTTTGTGCATTTTTACATTTGTTTTTTCAAGAAGTCCAGCACGGTGCAATTATAGGCTTCGGGTGCGTCTTTGGAAATGCAGTGCCCGCCTTTTAAAGCCACAAATTCCGCATGCGGCAATGCGGCGGCAATCGTGCGGGAATGGGCCTCTTTTATCATATCGTTTGTGCCGACAAGCACAAGCGTCGGCATTGTTACATTTTTCAGTTGTGCAACGCAAATATGCGGCTCGTTGACCATCAATCCGAGCATTTCAGATTTTCGACGGGCAGTTTCGCTTTTGGAAGCGGAAAGTTTTGCCAAGCGGTAGCCGATTTCAATGGGGATTTGATACCGTAATTTTACGCCTTTGGTATTTAAATTCGCACCGTTGACAATCAGTTTTTCTATGTATTCGGGATACCGCAGAGCAAAGGTCAGCGCAATGTTGCCGCCGTCGGAAAAGCCGAGCAAATGCACTTTCTGTAAATCGTGTTCCTCGAAAAAAGCGCGCAAATCCTCGCTGAATTGTTGCATTGTGAACGGGGCTGTGCCGCGCGGCGACCGCCCGTGCCCGCGGGTATCGACGGCAAACACGCGATAAGATTTTGAAAAAGTTTCGATTTGGTTTTGAAAATAGTCGAGCGAACTGCCGTTACCGTGCAACAGCACCAACGGTTTCCCCTCGCCTTTTTCGATGTAATGCAGTTGGATGTCCACGCAGTTTCCCTTTGCTTTCGTGCGGTTTTCCGCGTTTTTCTGTATAAGTAAACTATAAAAAATACAGCGAAAAATGTCAAGGGCGAAATGGATATTGGGTGGGATTTTGGGGAACCTTTCGCCTATTTGGTCATGCTGAGGCATCACCGAAGCATCTTGCTTTGCATATTCTCGACCTTGTGCCGGTTGAGATTCTTCACTGCGTTCAGAATGATAAATTGGGGGTTGTCTATCCAACCGTAGGGGCGGGTTTCCACGCCCGCCCGTGAATTTCGATGTATTTTGCCCCTCTGTCACGCCTTCGGCGTGCCACCTCCCCAACAAGTGGGGAGGTTTGCGGAACGGCCAAGACCGTTCCCTACACGCACAAAATACAATTTACAGGGTAGGGCGGGGGCTTGCTCCCGCCGTTAATTCACCTCAAACCCCGCGACGGGAGCAAGCCCCCGCCCTACCCTAATCCTGTATTTTGTTCGTTCCAAAAACACCCCCACAAACCCCCATTTGTCATCCTGAGCGAAGCGAAGGATCTCCAATAGAACAAAGTAACCCTGCGTGAAACGAGATTCTTCGCCTGTTGGCTCAGAATGACCAGCGGGCGGGCGAACACAGTTCGCCCCTACGGTTGGATAGACAACCCCCATTTTGTAGGAATGCATAGCGGTTCTCGAAGATACGGATTACAATGCACAAAAAAACAGCCCCTTGCGGGGCTGTTGGCACAAAACTGCAAATCAAATTATAAATGCAAAATCAGCGTGGCGACTTTGAAATAAATCAACAATGTCACCGCGTCCACAATCGTGGAAATAAAAGGGCTGGACATTACGGCGGGGTCAAAGCCGATTTTTTTTGCAAACACCGGCAAAATCGAGCCGACAATTTTGGCAAATACCACCGCCATGACCATTGTAAAACTGACAGCAATGGCGACATACGCGCCGACATCGTCAAACAGCATCAATTTGGCAAAATTGACAATACCGAGCGTGATACCGCATACCAAAGCGATGCGAAACTCTTTGAAAATGACTTTAAATGTGTCGCGAAATTCAATATCGCCCAAGGAAAGGCCGCGAATGATGGTTGCCGAGGATTGCGCGCCGCAGTTGCCGCAAGTACCCGTGAGCATCGGGATAAACGCCGTCAGTGCCACGCAAGCGGTCAGCGCGCCTTCAAAATGCCCGATGATTTTTTCGGTGAATGTTGCGGAAACCATCAACAACAAAAGCCACGGAATACGCTTTTTGTAGGTTTCAAACACGCTCATTTTTAAATACGGCTTGTCCGTGGGCGTAATCGCCGCCATCTTTTCGATGTCCTCGGTGTTTTCATCCTGCAAGACGTCCATCGCGTCATCAATCGTGATGATGCCGACCAAGCGGTTTTCCTGGTCAACCACGGGCAATGCCAAAAGGTCATATTTTTGGAATTTGTCCGCAACAACCTCTTTGTCCTCCAAGGTATTGACCGAAATGATGTTCGTGTCCATAATCTCAAAGATTTTTTTGCTTTTTTCGGAAAGCAGCAAATCTTTGACGGTCACAATTCCGAGCAGTTTGCGGTTTTCATCGGTAACATAGCAGATGTAAATGGTTTCTTTGTCCACACCCGTGCGGCGAATACGCGTGAACGCATCGTCCACGGTCATATACTTTTTTAAATCGACATATTCAATCGTCATCAAACTGCCGGCGGAATCCTCGGGATACTGCAAAATTTCATTGATGCTTTTGCGCACCTCGGGGTCGGTATGCTGTAAAATACGCTTGACGACAGTCGCGGGCATTTCCTCGATAATATCGACCGCGTCGTCCACATACAGTTCGTCGAGCACCTCGCGCAACTCATTATCGCTGAATGCGCGAATGAGCAACTCCTGCGCATCGGACTCCATATTGACGAATACTTCGGCGGCAAGTTCTTTCGGCAAAATCCGATAGACAAGCGGCAGTTTTTCAGGCGGCAAATCCGCAAAAATCGCGGCAATATCCGCCTCGTTCATCTCGGAAAGCAATGCTTTTAATTCCGGATATTTTTTCTCTTCCAACAATGCAAGTACTTGTTCGTACACCTTGTTTCCCTCCTAAATTCAGTTTGCCCGGTAAGGGCTTATAATAGGAAACAAAGCGCAAAACCGATTTTCAGAAAACAACGGCACAAAAAGCCGCGGTTTTCATGCCCCTAGATCGCGGAGGGTTCGGATCTGCACTTATCGCGCTTCCTGTGTCCATCATTTTCACCTCACAAGTTAAAATTCTGCAAAATACAACAAAAAACGCATACCGCCGAACGAAAAGACGGTATGCGCGAGCGTATACTATAACTTTCGTTCAAGCTTTAGCTTCAAAGGGCAATGAAACTGCGTTAGAGCACACCTTCGTGTTCGATATGCCCTGTTGACCTGCTGACGGTGTCTCCACCGTTTCGCGGCAGCAGCCCGTATCCCTGTGGGAGCCTTACCTACCGATATGTTTTTTGCATTTGCTATTATGAACCGAAGTTCGCCGAATGTCAAGAGAAAGCGACGAATTTTTTGGGGAAATTATTCTTTTGCGAAATCAGCCTTTCAACCCGCGTTCCTGACGGTCCATATCCTCAACCACGATGTCGAAAATCTCGCCCAAGGTCGAGCAATACTCCAACACCTTCCACGGCTCGTTGGTGTGGTAATGGATTTTGATTAAATCCTCATCCCCCACTGCCAAAAGGCAGTCGCCCTTGAAATGGTCGGTGAAGTAATCGTGGATTTCGTCCTCGTCCAAATCCTCGCCCTCAATTAACAGTTGTGTGTCGTAACGGTATTCTAACATGACGGGAAATTCCTTTCTGTTTTGATTTGTAACAATAGGATAACACAAAAGCAGAAAAAATACAATCAAAAGTCTAAAATCCGTTTTTATCCTTTATGTCTAAAATCAAAAAATTTTCATTGACAAGCAAAGTCTTTTTGACTATAATAATAAAGCGCCGAAAACGCGCCGCTGTGGCGAAATCGGCAGACGCAAGGGACTTAAAATCCCTCGGTGGCAACACCGTACCGGTTCAAGTCCGGTCAGCGGCACCAGCGTGACGCTGGACCCAATTCGTCTTTGGGTTCAGCGTTATTTTTTTCTTTGCGACTCGACCGCAACCGACATTTTTTTGCTACCTCTTGACAGAAAAGAACCCTCTTTTGTCTACCAAGACAAGTGAGGGTTCTTTTTTCATGGTTGAGATATGCACAGATTTGTGATATGCTGATTTCAACAAATTGGAATTTGTGAAGATGATTTTCCCATAAAAGGAATGTGATTTGGCGGCATGGAACCGTTCACACAAGTTTATCACGGAAAGGAACTTCAAATATTATGGAAATAAAAAAATACAAAAAGACACTGATTACATGTTATATCGGATTTATCACGCAAGCAATTGTTGCAAATTTTACGCCGCTTCTGTTTTTGCGATTCCATGCCGAGTTTGACATACCAATTGCGAAAATCGCCCTGATTTCCACCGTTTTTTATATTGTCCAAATTCTTGTGGATGTATTTTGCGCCAAATTTGTTGACCGAATCGGATATCGAAAATGTGTGGTTGCATCACAAATTACTTCTGCCGCGGGTTTGATTTTATTGGCGTTTTTGCCGAGCCTTCTGCCGAGCCGCCTTTTGGGAATTTTGATCAGTGTTGTGATCTACGCGGTAGGAAGCGGACTGATTGAGGTTTTGGTCAGTCCCATTGTAGAGGCATGTCCGTTTGAAAACAAAGACAGCGTGATGAGCCTGCTGCATTCCTTCTATTGTTGGGGCGTTGTGGGCGTTATTTTGGTTTCCACATTGTTTTTTGCACTGTTTGGCATTGAAAACTGGCGTATCATGGCCTGTCTGTGGGCGATTGTTCCGCTCATCAATGCATACAATTTCTCAATATGCCCGATCGAGCGTTTAGCGGAGGAAGGTAAGGGAATGACACTGAAAGAGTTGTTGCGTAAACCCGCCTTTTGGGTTTTTATCCTTTTGATGATCGGTGCGGGTGCAAGCGAAGCATCCATGGCGCAATGGGCGTCTGCTTTTGTTGAATCTGCGTTGGGCTTTTCCAAAAGCATCGGGGACTTGATTGGCCCTTGTATGTTTGCTGCAACGATGGGGCTCAGTCGTCTCCTGTACGGCAAATTCGGTCATAAAATGAATTTGCCGAACTTCATGTTGGGATCCGGGACCCTGTGCTTGATCTGTTATTTGTTGACCGCGATCTCCTCCCAACCGATTTTCGGACTGCTGGGGTGTGTTCTCTGTGGATTTTCAGTGGGGATTATGTGGCCGGGGTCGATCAGCATTTCTTCAGCCCGAATCCCCTTGGGGGGTACAGCCCTGTTTGCCTTGCTTGCTATGGGCGGAGATATGGGAGCGTCTATTGGCCCGAGCGTCATCGGCATCTTTACGCAGAATGCAAATGATAATATGAAAGCCGGAATGCTTGCGGGAATCGTGTTTCCGATACTGCTGATCATTGCGATCTGCAGTATAAAATTGTTCATCCCAACAAGCAAGCGCGACAATTAGCCCCTGTGTTTTCATCGACCACTTCCTGTTTATCGGGGTAACTTCTCGGGCGTATTATTGCTAACTTTAACCTCAATTCTGCTCCGTTTGGTTGCGCTTTGGCAAAGAGCCCTTGCGAGATTTATGAAATATGGGCGTTTTCTCCTGTACTGCCATTGTTCTTTCATTATTAAGATTTGAAAGGTCTTTTTAAAATGAAAAAACACAAAAACTTTGGACTAACGATTTGGATAATCGCGAATATATTACTCGTTCAAAGGCTTTGGGACTATTTACCTATCGTACCTTTATTTGCAGTACAGATTATTATATCTATTTGTTGCAGTATTTTGTTCTGTATAGAAATTTTGTCAAGAGCGATGCGGATAGTTGAAAATGCAGTTATGACATTCTATTTTTTTAATTTTATCATAAAAAAGAATACAATGCTTGCGAAAATCGACTGAAAAGTTTAGAATTCCTATCACAAAATAAACGGTACTCGGCAAAAGATGCAAAACGGCAACGCACAGCACGCCGGATTTGCAGAGAATGGGGAAAAATATGGAAATACAAAAAATCGGCGGTGATTTTTCCGTCTGCAAAGTGCGTGATTTTTCAAAAGTGCAGTTCGACAGTCCTTTTTGTTTTATCGGCAAAACCGATGCGGAAAACTCGTTGGTTTGCCGCACGGAAATCGTGCCCGACAACACCGTTGCACGCGAGGATGGTTGGAAGGCGTGCAGAATACAAGGCGTTTTGGATTTTTCGCTTGTCGGGATACTTTCTGAAATTTCTGCGAATTTGGCAAAACACAAAATCGGTATTTTTGCAGTTTCCACCTACAACACCGATTATATTTTCACAAAAGCAGCGGATTTTGAAAACGCAATGCAAGCGCTTGCCGCCGCAGGATATACAATCGTTTGATTGCACAGGAGGAATCGGTATGGATACAGAACTGAAAATGCGCGTGATTGCGCACATACACAGCGATTTTCCCGAAAAATTCGGCATCCCGCGGCAAAGCGGGATTGTGGACGAATTACAGGCAACCGTGGTGTTCGAGCCAAAATACCGTAACCCCGACGCGTTTCGGGGGTTAGAGGGCTTTTCGCACCTGTGGCTTTTGTGGCAGTTTTCGGAATGTGCCGACAAAGATTGGTCGCCGACCGTGCGCCCGCCGCGGTTGGGCGGCAACACCCGCATGGGCGTTTTTGCCACGCGGTCGCCGTTTCGCCCAAACCACATCGGGCTTTCGTGTGTGCGGCTTTTAAAAATGGATTTTGA
Organism: Ruminococcus sp.; assembly: GCA_004555265.1. Lineage (GTDB taxonomy): Bacteria > Bacillota > Clostridia > Oscillospirales > Acutalibacteraceae > Fimenecus. The sequence goes on along the minus strand of SFIQ01000009.1, from coordinate 31,166 downwards.
AAGCGAAAACGCGCCGATTTTGCTTGTGGCGGGCGCGGATTTGATGGACGGCACGCCGATTTTGGATGTGAAGCCCTACCTCCCCTACGCCGACAGCGTACCGAACGCCACTGGTGGGTTTGCGTTACAATCGAAAGACGATATTTTGAAAGTGGAGTTTCCCGAAAACTTACTTTTAAAAATCCCTGAAGAAAAACGCACGGCGCTCCTGCGCGTTTTGGCACAAGACCCCCGCCCCGCGTATCAGGCAGACAGTGAACGCGTGTACGGATTTTCATTTGCGGGGTTTACCGTGAGATTCACCGTTGCGGGAGAAATTTTGACCGTGACGGAAGTGGAATAGAAAACGGCGGTGCATTTTGTCATTCTGAGCCAATAGGCGAAGAATCTCTTGTGCATTTTACGAGATTCTTCGCTTCGCGCAGAATGACATTTTTCATAAATTTGCGGTTGGGTGTGGGTTTTCATGGAAAACGGACATTGGACGGCGGGAGCAAGCCCCCGCCCTACCCTATAAAACTGAAAAACCACCGAAATCGGGTTGACCGACTTCGGTGGTTTTGTTTGTTATGCACTTTTGCGCTTCACAATTTTACAAGCGCTTTCGGGGATTATTCCGCGTCGGGTGCGTACAAATCTTTGAGTTTCTGCAAATGATTGTATCTTGCCTTTGCGGTATCCTCTGCCTGTTTGAACAGAACCTCTGCTCTTTCGGGGAAGGAACGGGTCAGCGAGGAGTAACGCGCCTCGTTCATGATGAAGTCGCGGTAACTCTCGGAGCCTTCCTTGCTGTCTACGGTGAAGGGGTTCTTGCCCTCGGCTTTGAGTGCGGGATTGTAACGGAACATATTCCAATAACCGCAATCGACAGCCTTCTTCATCTCTGCCTGGCAGTTGGTCATGCCGCCCTTAATAGAGTGCATTTCGCAAGGTGCATAGGCAATAACGATAGACGGGCCCGGATATGCTTCTGCTTCGGTGATGGCTTTGATGGTCTGATTTTGGTCAGCACCCATTGCAATCTGTGCAACATAGACATAACCGTAGCTCATCGCGATTTCGGCAAGGCTCTTCTTGGCAATGGCTTTCCCTGCCGCCGCGAACTGTGCAACCTGACCGATGTTAGACGCCTTGGACGCCTGACCGCCGGTGTTGGAGTACACTTCGGTATCAAATACCATAATGTTGACATCTTCGCCGGTTGCGAGAACATGGTCTACGCCGCCGAAGCCGATGTCATATGCCCAACCGTCGCCGCCGAAAATCCAAACGGATTTCTTCGAGAGATATTCTTTGTTGGCAAGAATGTCTTTGCGTGCGTCGCAGTCGCAATCAAGCGCTTCGAGTGCCGCAACCAAAGCCTTGGTAGCGGGGGTATTCTTTTCGCCGTTGTTCACGGTGTCGAGATATGCGTTGCAAGCCGCTTTGACTTCGTCGGTGGCTTTTTCGCTCTCGGCAATCTGCTTGACTTCGTCAATCAAGCGGTTGCGGATGGCGTTTTGCCCAAGGTACATACCGAAGCCGTGCTCGGCGTTGTCCTCAAACAGGGAGTTAGCCCATGCGGGGCCGTGGCCGTCTTTATTGACGGTGTAGGGCGAAGTTGCCGCGGGGCCGCCCCAAATGGACGAGCAACCGGTAGCGTTGGAGATATACATTCTGTCGCCGAACAACTGGGTGATGAGTCTTGCATAAGAGGTTTCCGCACAGCCCGCGCAGGAGCCGGAGAATTCAAGCAGCGGGGTCTTGAACTGACTGCCGATAACGGTGTTGTTTGCAAGGTCTTCCTTCACGGTGACATTGGCAACCATATAATCGAATGCTTCCTGTTTCGCGTCTTGCGATTCGCGCGGAACCATTTTCAAGGAGTTTGTCGGGCAGACGCCGATGCACACGCCGCAGCCCATACAATCCATCGGCGAAACCGCCATGGTGTATTTGTAAACATCTTTGCCCTTGCCTTTTTTGTCCACGATCGTGGCGGTTGCCGGTGCGGCCGCCGCTTCTTCGGCATTCAAAGCATAGGGACGAATGGTTGCGTGCGGGCAGACATACGCGCACTTATTGCACTGTGCGCAGGTACTGCCGTTCCATTCGGGAACCATAACGGCAACGCCGCGTTTTTCATATGCCGCAGCGCCCTGCTCGAAGGTACCGTCCGCATGATCCATAAATGCGGAAACGGGAAGGCTGTCACCGTCCATTTTGCCGACGGGTTTCATAATATTATCAACCATCTTGACGAGTTTTGCAGGGCCGTTTTCGGTGACAACTGCCGCATCGTCGGTTGCGTTTGCCCATTCGGCGGGCACAGCAATCTTCACATAGGCAGTAGCGCCGGCGTCGATTGCTTTTTCATTCATTTCAACAATTTCTTTGCCCTTCTTCATAAACTTCTGGGCTTTTTCTTTCATATAGCCGATGGCTTCCGCTTCGGGCAATACTTTGGAAAGAGAGAAGAATGCGGACTGCAAAACGGTGTTGGTGCGTTTGCCCAAGCCGATTTTTGCCGCCAAGTCAATCGCGTTGACGGTGTAAAGCTGAATGTCGTTTTGCGCAATATAGCGTTTGGTTTCGGCGTTCAATTTTTCCGCAAGTTCTGCTTCATCCCACTGGCAGTTGATTAAGAACACGCCGCCGGGTTTGACATCCTGCACCATCTTAAAGCCTTTTTCAATGTAAGACGGGTTGTGGCAAGCCACGAAGTCCGCTTTATTGATGTAATAGGGGCTCTTAATCGGTTTGTCACCGAAACGCAGATGCGAAATGGTTACGCCGCCGGTTTTCTTGGAGTCATACTGGAAATATGCCTGTACATATTTGTCGGTATGGTCGCCGATAATCTTGATGGAGTCTTTGTTTGCGCCGACAGTACCGTCGCCGCCCAAGCCCCAGAATTTGCACTCGATGGTGCCTGCCGCCGCGGTGTTGGGCGCGGGCTTCTCCTCGAGAGAAAGGTGGGTAACATCGTCGTTGATGCCGAGGGTGAACTGACGCTCCGGATTTTCTTTGTTGAGGTGCTCATATACGGCAAACACGCTTGCGGGCGGGGTGTCTTTCGAGCCCAAGCCGTAACGGCCGCCGCAGACCTTTGCGGTTCTGCCCATTTCGTTGAGCGCGGCAACAACATCTAAGAACAGCGGCTCACCGATAGAGCCGGGTTCTTTGGTTCTGTCGAGCACTGCGATTTTCTTCGCGGTTGCGGGGATTGCTTCGCAAAGTTTTGCGGCGCTGAACGGTCTGTACAAACGAACTTTGACAAGACCGACCTTTTCGCCTTTTGCGGTTAAGTAGTCGATAACTTCTTCTGCCACATCGCAGATGGAGCCCATCGCTACGATAACTCTGTCCGCATCGGGCGCACCATAGTAGTTGAACAACTTATAGTCGGTGCCGAGTTTTTCGTTGACTTTGTCCATATACTTCTCAACCACAGCGGGAACAGCGTCATAATACTTGTTGCACGCCTCTCTGTGCTGGAAGAAGATGTCGCCGTTTTCGTGCGAGCCACGCATAACGGGGCGTTCAGGATTGAGTGCGCGTTTGCGGAACGCGTCAACCGCGTCCATATTGCACATTTCTTTGAGGTCTTCGTAATCCCAGACCTTGATTTTTTGAATTTCGTGCGAGGTACGGAAACCGTCGAAGAAGTTAATGAACGGTACGCGGCTTTCAATCGTCGCCAAGTGCGCGACGGCTGCCAAGTCCATAACCTCCTGCACGTTGCCCTCGGCAAGCATTGCAAAACCGGTTTGACGGCAAGCATACACATCGGAATGGTCACCGAAGATGTTCAACGCGTGAGAAGCCACACAGCGTGCCGAAACATGGAACACCGACGGGAGCAATTCGCCCGCGATTTTGTACATATTCGGAATCATCAGCAGAAGGCCTTGCGACGCGGTGTAAGTGGTGGTCAGTGCGCCGGCTGCCAACGAGCCGTGCACGGTACCTGCCGCACCTGCTTCGGACTGCATTTCCGCAACCTTCACGGTTGTGCCGAAAATGTTTTTGACCCCCTGTGCCGACCACTGATCCACATAGTCCGCCATCGGGCTGGACGGCGTGATCGGGTAAATACCGGCAACTTCCGTAAACGCGTAAGAAACATACGCGGCGGCATTGTTACCGTCCATCGTTTTCGATTTTCTCGAAACGACGGGTTTCTTTGTTTCTGCCATTCGTATTTCCTCCTTGAAAGGTTTGTTAACTGTATTGGGGCAGAGTACTCCCCGCCCACTCACATACATGGATATTGTATCACTTTCTTTGCGGCGTGTAAATACGAAATCTTATGAAAATCCGCACAAAAAGTGAAAAATTTTGCAGATTTTGTAAAAGACGCGCGCAAAAAGCGCGAAAACGAAGTCGGCTTGCATGCACGCGCATCACGCCGTTTGCGAAAACAGAATATTTGATTGCAAGTTGCTGTCCGTTTATGCTAAAATAATAAATCAGACGGCATTATAGTTTGATATGTGTTGTGCACAAGAGAAAGGAGAGGCCGTATGAAACGGATTTCGGCGGGACTTTTGGTGCTCGTGTTCTTGTTTGTGTTTTTCGGCTGCACACCCGAAGTGCGGTCTTTGGGAACCTACAATCATACGAACCCCAAAGAGATGCAGATGCTTTCCGTACAAGACGGGTATATCGTGAACGAAAACGGCGAGCATATTGTTTTAAAAGGCGTCAATTTAGGCAACTGGCTGCTGTGGGAAACTTGGATGGGGTTTGTGCCCGAATACACCGAGGATTGGGCGTATTTCGATACGCTTGCGGTGCTGACCGAGCGCTTCGGTGCAGAAAAAACCGCCGAACTGGTCAAGGCATTCGAAGAAAATTTTATTACCGAAGCGGATATTGCGCAGATAGAATCCCTCGGCTTTAACTGCGTACGCGTGCCGTTTTGGTATCGGAATTTTATGACGGAGGACGGCGCGTGGCTGACGGACAATGCGGACGACAATCCCGGATTTCAAAGGCTGGATTGGTTACTTGACCGATGCGAGGCACACGGCATTTACGTGATTTTGGATATGCACGGTGCACCCGGCGGGCAGAGTATGAACCATTGCACCGGCAAGGCGGGCAGAAACGAATTGTACGAGGTCGCAGGCAAAATGGACACGGCGAAAACACTGTGGACGGCGATTGCGTCGCGGTATAAAGACCGAAAAACCGTTGCGGCGTATGATTTGTTGAACGAACCGCAAAACAACAGCGGCTATACGGGCGCGTATGCGTGGGAAGCCCAAAGCGAAGCGGCGGTACAGCGCACGAATGCGGCATATGACGCTTTTTATCAGGCAGTCAGAAGCGTAGACGGACAGCATATTCTCTCGTTTGAGGGCGTATGGTCAACCACGGTGTTGCCTGACCCTGCGGCAAACGGGTACGAAAATATGCTGTATCAACTGCATTTGTATGACAGCGAACGGGGTATGATACGCTACCGTGTGCAAGAACTCAAAACCGCCCGCGAGAATTGGGGTGTTGCCGTGCTTGTCGGGGAATACAACAACGGCGAAAACGAATACTATGCACAGAAACAGTACGATAAACACAAAATCAGTTGTATAAAATGGAACTATAAAACCTTTAACGCGGGCGAACAGTGGGGAATTTTCAATCAGGATGTGCCGCGTATAGATATCAAAACCGCCTCTTATGCGGAAATTTTACAATTTGTCACAACGCAAACGCGCACGGGTGCGTTTGTCTTTAATGCGGCGGAAATGGGAAATTTAATCGTCCGTGCGTGATTGCCGCGCTATTGGTCACCGTGTTGACTTTATAGGAAAAATGGTATATACTATATTGCAAATTATGAAATTTTGAAAGGAGTCCCAAATTTATATGGACGCAGACCCCGGGAGTATTATCTTAAAGGTCATTTTACTGTTTATTTTAACGCTTTTAAACGCATTTTTTGCGATGTCGGAGATTGCGATTATCTCGCTGAATGACGCAAAAATTGATAAAATGGCGGAGGACGGACACAAAAAAGCCCGTCAGGTGAAAAAACTGACGGAAAATTCGAGCAATTTCCTCTCGACCATTCAAATCGGCGTCACCTTGGCAGGGTTTTTGACTTCCGCAACCGCGGCGCAAAGCTTTGCCGTCATGCTTACAAACGCCCTTGCAAATACCGCCGTTGCAAATGTGGTACCGTTGGGGCTTATCAGCGGCGTTTCCACGGTGCTTATTACGCTGATAACTTCTTACTTTTCACTCGTTTTGGGCGAGCTCGCACCGAAAAAAATCGCCATGCAAAAATCCGAGCAGGTTTCGTTTGCCGTTGTGCCGATTTTGCTGTTTGTCTCCAAAGTCTGCAAACCGTTTGTGAAAATCCTTTCGGTTTCGACCAACGCCGTGGTGCGGTTGTTCGGTATGGACCCGAACGCCGACGAGGAAGAGGTCACCGAGGAAGAAATCCGTATGATGGTGGATGTCGGGCAGGAAAAAGGCGTTATCGAAGATGTGCAAAAGGAAATGATTAACAACATTTTCGAGTTTGACGATATTGATGTCGCCGATATTATGACCCACCGCACGGATATGGCTTGTGTGGATTTAGAGGACTCTTTACAAGATACCATTAAACTCTCGATTGACGAAGGATATTCGAGAATTCCTGTGTATGAAGAAGACCCCGACAATGTGGTCGGCGTGGTCTATATTAAAGACTTGCTGAAATACATCGGCACAGCACTTCCGAAAAGCAAAGGCTTAAAAGATGTGATGCGCGAGGCGTATTTTGTGCCCGAAAGCAAGCGTTGCGGCGCGCTGTTCTCGGAAATGACCGAGAAACACATTCAAATGGCGATTGTTGTGGACGAATACGGCGGCACGGCGGGGCTTGTGACGCTGGAAGATATTGTGGAGGCAATCGTCGGCAACATTCAGGACGAATATGACAACGAGGACGAGGAAATCTCGAAAATCAACGAGACAACCTTCACGATTGACGGCATCACCGATTTGGAAGAGGTCGAAGAGCAGATCGGCATCAAATTCCCCGAGGACGATTACGATACCTTGGGCGGATTTATCATCAGCCGTTTGGGCTTTTTGCCGCAGGACGGCGAAATGAACTCCGTAGAATATGAAAATGTCCGTTTTACGGTTTTGAATGTCGAGGAACGCCGCATCGGCAGAGTGAAAGTGGAGATTTTGCCGAAAGACGACGCCAAAGACGGCGGCGAAACGGACGAAAAGAAATCCTTTTTTGACAGAGCCCGCAAAGAGGATGCGGAATAAATTGCATGAAAATTTCACCCCCGCCTTTCTAAAAAGGCGGGGGTTTTGTGTGTGGGGGAGAAATTCTCCCATAAGGAGAAAAGCGTGTTTTATAACGGTAGGGCGGGACTCGCCCCCGCCGCGGGTGCTTCGTGAAGCGCCCCTGCGCACAATGGTTTTTCGCATAGCGGCAGATTTCCACACCCGGTGTGATTTGTTTTATGATTCCGGAATTGTGGCAGCGGGGCTATTTTCACGCTTGCTGTCAGGCTGACGCCTTTGCATACCGATAAACATTGCAATATACGGCACAAGGAACAATACCGCGTTGGCTAAGAAAGAATCCGCACACGTTTCAAATACTCTGAAAAGTGTACTGTCAAACACCGTTCCGATTTGCCGCGTCACATCATGATACGCGAACACCGTATTTTGACAAATGCTGAAAAACCAAGTGGCAAGCGAAAAGAAATCCGTCCCCATCCAAAAATAATTCAAGCCCAAAATCAGCGGATAAAACAAAAGCAGGGAAAGAAAACCCACCGCCGTGTTCGTTACGCGACACAAACCGTGTTTCCCGACAAAATACAGGACAACAAGTCCCAAAATCACCAACAGCAGAAAAACAAAGAACAAAAGGAGAATTTCTTTTTTTCCGCTTGGATCGGCATCGTACACATCCGTCATGGCGGCGAGCGACGCAAAGCAGCATTCGGTAATTGCCGAATAAAATACAATCGAGAGCATACTGAAAATAAAGTGATAGCAAAGCCAACAGAAACTTGCAAGTAAGCCATTTTTTAAAATCCGTGTCATGTTCATTCCTCCGCATTCTTTTTTGAAAGTTCTTACGGCGGGGGCAAGCCCCCGCCCTACCCGAATAATTTGATTCGGTGCGTAGGGGAAAACTGCGTTCGCCCGTTTCTCCTTTGTCATTCTGCGGCGGAGCCGAAGAATCTCATTTCGCAATATCTCGTTTTGTGTAGTTGAGATCCTTCGCTTCGCGCAGGATGACATTTTTTATTTGCATCAAAATACGGAACGGTATGACCGTGCCCTACTCGGCAGAATTATGAGAAAATAATGCGCCGACAGCGGGAGCGTACATCACGGCAACCAAAGCGTCGATAAGCACAAATGGTTCTTCATACGCCGAAAATTCATACGGAATTGCCATACAAAGCACTTCTCCCGGCAGTTGCGCCGGATAAGCCAACCAATAAAAGAAAGATTTTTTTATAAGAATGAGAACAATCGTTAAGACCAGCAAAGCGTTCGATAAACAGGTTATGGAGCACACGGTTTTCAAGCCGCTGTTATAGCGTTTTCCACGCCAATGCCCGACAAAAAAAGCGATGGCAAGTGATAAAATAAAAGAAATGCCTTCAAGTAGGTAATCCAACCCGTCCGCGAAAAATGAGCTTTCACGCAACATATATGCGGCCAGTAACACTGTGTCGGCGGCGAAAAAGCCAAACAGTCCGACCAAGCCGTTTTTGAAAAACTGTGTCATACTATTTCCCTCCAAAAACCGAAAAGTGCTGTTGTTTGGTTTACACCTAAACAATAGCACTTTTTTCTGAAAATATTTCGGGAATGTCATTTTTGGTTGATTTTTTGTAACTTTTGGTATGGTTTAGCCGCTTTTTTCTGCAAAATGCAAACGGACAAGCAAGGTAAACACGTTATTTTCACATTCCGCGAGCACCTCGCCGTTGTATTTTTCGGCGGTGGTGCGAATGCTCAAAAGCCCCAAACCGTGATTTTCGCGGTCGAGCTTGTCGGAAAGGTATGTTGCCCCGCGCTTTTTCGGCATTTTCGCCACGGGATTTTGCACGGACAGCACAACAGCGTCTTCCTCGGCGCGGATTTTTAAGGTAATCACGCGTTCTTGCTCGTCCTCGATTTTGGCGCATGCCTCTAAGGCGTTATCGAGGGCATTGCTCAAAATAATGCACAAATCCATCGGCTTTGCGGGGCATTCTTTTAAAGAATCGGCGTCAAAGCGCAAATTGGTTTGCTGCTGTTGGGCGGTCAAGAGTTTTTCGTTTAAAATCGCGTCCACGGCCGTGTTGCCCGTTACAGCGAAATAGGTTGCGTCCTCCATATCGCTTTGCATGGTTTGCAAATAGGACAGCGCCGCTTGTGTGTCGCCCTTTTGCAAAAGCCCGCGCAAAGCCACCATATGATTTTTCATATCGTGGCGCAATTCGCGCGTGTGGTTGTAGGCATTTTCCATTTTTTCCACCGACTGCCGCTGTAAATCCATTTGCATTTTCAGGTCGCGGTTGTCGTGCACAATGGTAAGTTGGTTTTGGAGCTTTGAAAACAGCGTGAATACCAAAACGGTGATAAACAAAAGCCCCGCCGCGGAAATATAAATATAGGTGTGCATTTCGCGGTTGTCGGGCAAATTTTCGAGCGCGTATTGGAACACCGTCAGCGTGACAAGCGCCACCACGGGCACCGCCAAAAGCATCACCCAATAGCGAAACGCGATATGCTCTTGCTTGCGGCGAATAAACATACTGAACAACAGCACCACGGCGAGCATAATCAAATACGGCAGTTCAAAGTTGACCAAACGGAAAAAGAAACTGTCCCCCGCCAAGAATGGCGCGCGTTCACGCACCCAAGAAAGCACGAACACCGACAAAATATCCGAAAGGGCAAGCATCAGCAAAAACGCCGCCAAAAACACCACGCGGTCGCGCTTTTTGCCGGTATATAGGACAAAGGAAATCACCAAAATCCACAAAAACTCGGCAAGCAGTTTCACTTCGCCCGCATAGCCGACCTCCTGCAACACAAAAAGCGTCCCTGCCGACAGCAAAAATGCAATGCGCTGCGGCCAGGGACTGTCATATTTTTTGGTAAAAAACCGCGAAAGCAGGATAAAGGCGAACACCATTTCAAAACCCGAGGACAGCGCCTTTACTGCATTAAATAATACGGTTTCAAACATGGCTTTCTCCCCTTTCAGCGCATTGCCCACAGCGATGCTTTGCGTACCGTTTCGCGGCGACTGCGGCTGACGGGCAAGGTGTCTCCCGTGCGCAACTGCAAAGCATCGTTTTGCACAGATTTGATTTGCTTGGCGTTGACCAAAAAACTTTGGTGACAGCGCACAAAATCGCGGTCGGCAAGGTCTTTTTCCAACGCGTCTAATTTCCCGTAAAAGGTATAGTCCTCATTTTTCAAATGCACGGTAATTTGCCGCCGACTGCTTTCAAAATACAGAATATCGGCAAGGTATACGGTAATGTCACGCATATCGGCGTGAAAGGTAAACATTTTCTGCGGGGCGGCGGCAAGTTCTGCCACGCACTCCTCCAACACCTTGCGAAACGCGTGCTGTAATTCGGTTTTTAAGATGTAGCGAAATGCTTTGACCTCATACCCGCGGAACACATATTCCGCCGACGAGGTAATAAACACAATCAGCGCATTTTCGTCATATTCGCGCAGTTGTTTTGCGGCGGAAATACCGTTTATCCCCTGCATTTTGATGTCTAAAAAGACGATTTGAAAATCCGCCGTACCGTTTTTATAAGCGGAAACGAGCGTTTCGCCGTCGGGAAATTCCGTCAGGTGCCCGTCAATATCCGCGCGGGCAAAATACGCCGCGGTAAGGTCGGCAATCTCTTTGCGCACAAGCGGTTCATCATCACAAATGGCAACGGACAGCATTTACCGTCGGCACAGCCATAGCCAAAATCGGCAAAACGGTAAGCCACAGCGTTTTGAAACGCGGATTTTTCCGGACCCCGAACAGTACGCCGTACAGCACCGCAAGCAACAAAAGGAAGGACAGCACGCGGTTAACCCAAGAAAGCAAGTCTGCTTCAAAAAAGGAACCGCGTATGATAAGCCCAAGATACGAAAAGCATTTTGAAGCCAACACAACGGCGCACAGAATTTTCAGGCGCTTGTCTTTTCCTGCCCCGTCCGCACGCGCGGCGGTGAACGAAAAAGTGAAACGCAGCCCGACAGATTCCGACGAAAGCAGTGGCGAATCACCATTGGCAAAGAGTTGCGTCGTGCGGGGGAGCAAACCGGTAAACAAACCGCCGACAATCCCCGGCAAATACGGATATAAGAATTCATAGTCCGCGATACTACCTCGAAAATTGGTTTTTTTGAGGATGTGCGAGCCGAGGTAAATGCCCGAAACGATTTGGACAATACCAAGGCAGACCGTTTCGATCGCAAACAAATTATCGCTGACGGATTGGTTAAAAAAAGAAGAAATAAACAACGGTAAGTTCAAAATGTAACCCGCACAACCAAGCAACAATTCCCATATAAATCCAACTTTTAAAAAGTACGCAAACGGATTTTTCGGCTCGTACCGTTCTGCCGCCGCGGCGAGCACAGCCGCGCGCTCTATGTCTTCGGTAAAATAATTTTCAGGAAGCGCATATTTTTCGGTCAGCATTTGTGCCGCTGTTTCGGGCACTTCGCCCGTCAGCTCCAATCGCGCCAACTCCCCTTCACGCAAGTTGAGTTCTTCCGCCAAAGCCTTGCGCCAAATATTATATTCGGCGCGAAAATCCGCAAGACCTCTGGTTTTCAACATACACCCTCCGTTCCGTTTATCGGTTTATGCTCAATATACCATATTTCGGCACACCTGTAAAGCGACCGGTTGCAAAATCCGCCGAGATTTTATATAATACTGTTCGGGCACAAACAAAAAAAGGGTTCGCCCGACCAAATCGAACGGAGAATTTATGCGCACTTTATATATTACGGATTTAGACGGAACATTTTTCGATAACAACGGCACGGTTTCGGACAAGAGCCGCCGCATTATAAACACGCTCACAGAAAAAGGGCTTTTGTTTTCGGTTGCCACCGCGCGCAGCAGTATGACGGCGAAAGACCTGCTCAAAGGGCTGCACATTACCGCGCCAATCGTCTTAATGAACGGCGTATTTCTATATGATTTGAAGAAAAACCGTGCCGTGTCCTTTCACGAAATTGCACCCCTACCCTTTTCGCAGGTTGTGGCGGCGTTTGGGCAGTACAACAAAGCGCCGATGCTGTTTTTATACGGCGACGACGGGCAATTATCCATTCAGTATACAAGGCTCGATTTACAGGTCAACCGCGATTTTTACAACGCGCGTAAGAAAATGCTCGGCGAGCGGTTTCGCAAAGTAGATGCTCTGCAAATTCCCGCAGGACAGCACGCGGTGTATGTCAATTTGGTGGACACCTTTGACAGTCTTAAACCGATTACCGAACTGTTGAAAAAAATTGCAGGCGTAACCTTTTCGTTTTATGCAGACACCTACACCGACTATTGGTTTTTAGAGGTTTACAGTGCCGACGCGTCGAAAGCGAACGGTGCAAATGCAGTAAAAGCGTTGGTAAACGCCGACAGGTTGGTCGTATTCGGCGACAATTACAACGATTTAACGCTGTTCTCGGTCGCCGATGAAAAGTATGCGGTTGCAAACGCCGTAGATGAAGTGAAAGCACAGGCAACCGCCGTCATTGCGAGTAACGAACAAGACGGCGTTGCCAAATTTCTGTCGCAACGGGTTCAAATATAAACACAGCCGCCTTTGCCGATGCAAAAGCGGCTGTGTATTCACATTTACGGGACAATATATTTGACAATCGGAATTTTGGAAAGCACAAGCACCACGCAAACGCAACTCCCATACACCGCAAACGGCATAATGGCCATATAGTAAATCGGATGCGTTGCCAATATGCCGAAATGCTCTACCGCCGTTAAGCAGAACATATGCAACACATAAACGCCGAGCGACGCCCCGGCCATTGTATGCACAAGGCTTTGCGGTATGATTTTATAAATGCGTTCCCAACGGAAATGCTTTGCAAACAGCATAACCGCCGCGGAAAGCGGAAAACAAGCCACAGAGCAGTATTCCATAAAGAACGTATCCAACTGCCCTGTTTTTCGCGACAACCACCAAGTGCCGAAAAACATCAAAAGCGCACCGAGCACGCCGCTTGTATACACTGCGACGCGGATTTTTCGCGAAAAGTTTTCGTGGCGAATGAGCCAACCAAGGAACAGATAGCCGAGATACCCCGTCGCAATCGTCGGCACAATCCCGCCGTTTATCGGCTGTAAAAATCGGGTGATACACGGGAAAATGCCGCCAAAAAAATAGGAAAGCAAACATAAATATGCGATTTGCCGAAAATTTTCGGGTTTTGCCAATTTGGACAGCACAGGCATAGAAAGGTAAATGCCGAAAATCACATAAAAAAACCAAAAAACATTATTTGCGCCATTGTTAAAAATCCCGTTTCGCACCGCTTCAAAAGTGGGCAGCGGCGCTTTATTCAGCACCGTCGGCAAAAACAAATAAAAAAGCGACCAAAAGACAAACGGTATGCCCGTTTTTGTAAACCGCTTTTTAAAAAACACTTTTGTAGAGTATCGCGCGCGATATTCCAAAAGCGTGGTGCCGGTAATCATAAAAAACACCGGCACGGCAAAATGAAACATAGTTTGCTGGAACATCGCCACGAACCACGCACGGGTTTCGGAAAACTGAAATACCAACCCCGAGCAATGCAGACACACTACCCCAAAGCAGGCAAAAATATTCATAAAATCAATGTATTCCAATCGTTTCGGCACGGTTTGCTCCGCCAAGGTCATCGCCTCCTTAGGATATTATAGCCGTAACAGCGACAGTCTGTCAAGGGATACCGATGCCTGTATCTGCACGCAAAAGAAATGCGGTAAATTTATAAAAAATGAATTGACAACACCGCGCTTTCATGCTATTATATTTGAGCGTCAAGCGGGTTTACCGATTGATGTATGCGGAAAAAGCGATATGCTCCGTCTCGGGCGCCCTCCCCGTGTAAAATTTAGAGGGTAAATAAAATAAAGATTAAAACGAGTTTTCACTCGATTTTAATATGCGGATATGGCGGAACTGGCAGTTTTCAACCGAGCGCCTCCTGTGGAGGATGAAGCGAAGGTTGAAAAGGCGCAGCGGTCGAAATTGCGTGCCGCCCCAAGGCACAGGCAATTTCGGGCACCGCAAGAGTCACGCGGAAGCGGCTGCCTGTAAAATAATAAATAATATGTTTAAAACGAGTTTTCACTCGATTTTAATATGCGGATATGGCGGAACTGGCAGACGCGCTAGATTCAGGTTCTAGTGAAGGCAACTTCATGCAGGTTCAATTCCTGTTATCCGCACCAAAACAAAAATCCGTTCTCGAAAGAGGACGGATTTTTTGTTTTGTATTCTTCAATTTTTATGCTTCATAGCACTTGAAAATCGACAAAGCCGTTTACGAATATAGAGTTTAATACACGATATCGCTATACTGTATCGCGGTGCGGGTAGTTGCCGTGCCCTTGACGGGGACTTTTGCAAGCGAAGCAAGCGTGGAGTCAGACAACGAAGAGGCATCTAAATCCAAATCAAAGCTGAATGCAATGTCATACTGCATTTCCATTGCCGTAATTTTGCCGTTTTCCACGGTCACGCACAGCGTTGTTCCCGTCACGCTTTGGTCGAACTGATTTGCCGTCACCATTTCACCGACTTGTGAAAAGAGCGTCATATATTCCGCTTGTTCGTGAAAGCTCTCGGTCATACGCCCGAGGGTGCTTGTGCCGTTTTTGGTGGGATTTTGCGTATTCTGCAATGTAAAATACAGCTTCGTCCCCTCTTGACGGTACGAGACAATATCGCTTTCTCGCAGGGACATGGCAATCACATCATATTGCGCCGGAGAACGCGGATATTCGCCCGTCGGCGCTTCGACGGTATAGGCGGTTTCGCCGACGCCGACGAGCGCACCGAAAATCGTGTCCAAATCCATAGACATATTCGGGTCAATCGACTGCACGACGGACGCAATAATTTGATTTAAAATCCAAGTAGAAATACTGCTGGACAGTTTCACATTTTTCGTATAAGCACAATCGGCGTGGACGGCATAGCCGCCCGCGTTTACAATTTTTGCACTTTCGGCATTGATAAGGCGGAGCGCCTCTTCGCAGGTATAAGTTGGCAAAGGTGCATACGCGCCGCTTCCCGAAAATACATACCATTTCTGTGCCCGCGTACCGGACGCCGTTTGCAAAATCCAGCGCGCATCGACGGCATTGATTTTTCCGTCCTCGTTTATATCGGCAAACAGCATATCCGATTCCGCAATCGCACGCAACCCGCTTGATGCCTGCAAAATCCAACGGGCATCTACGGCATTGGGATTGCCGTCATCATTGACATCGCCGACACAGCGCATTTTGCCGACTGCGACATCGCTCGCCGCCGCAGAGATAAACATACTGCCGCACAAGGAGAGCGCCAACAAGAGACAAAGTGCTCGCCGAATAGCTTTTTTCATTTTCCTCAGCTTCTTTCAAACAATTACGCACACTTACGCGGTGGGAATTGCCCGTGTACCGGACGCCATTTGCAAAATCCAACGCGCATCGGTTGCATTGATTTTGCCGTCCCCGTTCACATCCCCTTGCGCAAGTTGGTTGGCATCTGCCGTGCGTGCGCCGGTAGCGATTTGTAAAACATAGCGCGCATCAACCGCAGTAACTCGATTGTCGCCGTTCAAATCGCCCCTGGCGGGCGGTTCGGTCGGCTCGGGGTCAGGCGTCGGGTCGGGAATCGGGTCGGGGTCTACCGAGGTATCCCACGGCAAACGGCAACGCTGTTCCGGCAAATTGTCATACAACGGAATCACAAACACGAAATCGTTGTTTAACATTCCGTTATTGACATAGCCTTTATACGCGATATTGGCCTCACTGCAAGCTGCCACCACATTGCCCATATACTGATGCCAGTAAAGCCCTTTGTGCTCGCTTTCTACATCAAACTTTTGCAGATAATTCGTATTCTGTCCCTGATTGATATAGCCGTTGGCAATCCACTGCGCCCCGCCGACAATCGACTTATAGGGGCTTGTCCACGGTCTGCCGAAACTGCCGCCCTCTTGTGACGCCCAAACCAAGCCGTATTTCACGGGGTCGGCGCCTTCGGTTGCCTGAATGTTGTAATAATTATAATACCCGCTTAAATTCGTACCGTCTTTGGCAATATAGGTTCCGCTTGTGGAGCCACTGCCGTTGCGCGAGACTTCCTGAATGATTTTCGCCGCTAAAAAGTACGGGCTTGCGCTGGACATCTTTCCTGCCTCATAAATCGCTTGGGCATATGTGAGACTTCTGCCGTCGTCAGCGGTGATATAGGTATTCTCCATAAAACTGCCCTTGATTATACTTTCTACACCCGACACCGTATGCAGGTTTTCATTAAAGCCCTGCAATTCAAACTGAAAAATACGGCTTTCCGTCATCAAATTACGCGGGTCCATATAATAAGCAACCACTTCGTCGGAGGCTTGATACCACTTGCCGCCGCCGCTTTCTCCCGAGTCCAAATAATTGCCGTTTGCATCTTTATAGCGGTAATCTTCTTTCAAAGACGCACTGACCACATTGCGGAACGGCTTACCGCGGTAGCACTCGTTATCCATGACCTCGTTCCAATCAAGCCCCGTATCGACAAAGGTAAACTTCCAGTTCGGGTGTGCCTCCATTAACGGCTTTAAATACGGGCGGTAGGCCTCGGGAACGGCGTAAATATCAATATCCCCACCGGAAACGGGTGGTGTGGCGGGTTCGGGGTCTAAGGTGATATATTTCGCCGAGACATAGCCCGTCACGCTTGCCCCATTAAAGGTTGCCGTGATTTTATACCAAACGGGATAATTGGTTGTGTCGCCTTTATCGCTTTGATATGTACCCAAAACGGAAACCGCCGTGCCTTTCGGCAACTGCACAACCTGCCCGTTTTGATACAACAAATCATAGCCTGTACCGGGGCCCGTGCGTACCCGCAACGGGTCGGAATTCGTTGTTACCGTACCGGTCAACGCAAGCACCGGCAATACGGTTACACACAAAAGCAGTACCACCGACAAAACAGACATTGCAAATTTTTTGGCTTTCATCCGAAACACCGTAATCCTTTCTTCTCTTTTGAATTTACTGCTGACAATATAAAAGAATGCCGCGGGCAATCGCGTCCGCCATACTTTCCTGCACAGCAGGTAAGCAAAGCCGACTGCATTCCGTACCGTTGGAAAGATACCCGCATTCAATGAGTACCGCGGGGCACTCCTCAATACGCGTCACCTTAAACGGGTAATAGCGCACGCCGCCGTCCGCGGGTACAATGCGCGACTGCATATAGGCGTCATTTACATATATGCCATTCCACGCAGTCGCCAACTGCGCGTGAATGCTTTTTGCAAGCGGTTGCGCATACGCGCGGTAATAATAAACCTCCGTACCGCTTAAAGAGGCACTGTTGTTCGAGTTACAGTGAATGGAAACAAACGCATCGGCGCCCGTTTCTCGCCCAAGGGAACGGCGGGCTTCGGGATCAACATACACATCCGCCGTACGGGAGATGACCACGCGCACGCCTGCCGCCTCTAATTTTTGCTTGACCAGCGCCGCGATGCGCAGATTTAAGGTCGCCTCATACACACCGTTTGCACCGATAGCACCGCAGTCTTTGCCGCCGTGCCCGGGATCGAGCAAAATCACGGTATCCGACAGCGTTTTCGGGTGATTGCGGAAGCTAATCACCAAACGGTTATCGCTTGCATAATACGCGCGGTAGCCGTAAAATTTCCCGCTGTTACGCAGATACACCCGCAGGGTGGTTGTCCCGTTCGTGCCGACATTGACCCACTCGGCGTTTCTCACCGTATTGCTGCCCGAGAAATCAAACGCCCCTTCGGCAGCATTGGTATAGTAAAAGGTAAAATCAATATATTCCGCTGTGGAATTCGTCACATTGAACACTCTGCCGGTATATCCTTTGTAATATGCCTGTTTTTTCAGCTCCGAGACAAACGGCACCTTCCAATTCATCGTGAGAACGGCGGTGGTTTCGCCGTCGGTATAGGATTTATGTACCGAAACCGTGTTCGTCGGTAAAATATAGCCGTCAAAGCATTCGCTTTTCGCTTGCTCGACTTTATAGCCGGATTTGGTGATGTAATAGTCTTTATCCCCGAAGTGCCCCGCGCCGACTACATAATCGTAAGTCCCGCGCAAAAACGGCGTACAAAGCGGAGAGGATTTATCGTCTGCGGTATTACCGGGGCAGGTTTCGGCGTAATCCGCCGTGATTTTGAGCATTCGCGCCACGCCCTTCCCGTAATCGGTATCGGGATTTAGGGTTTGCACAAGCCCGTCACCGGAGACAATCGGCGCCTTAACCGCACCCTGCCCTGTTTCAATCGGAATGTCGGCGTAAGTCAGCGCCTCAATTTGCACACTGCCGCCCGCAATCGTTTGACTTTGCCCGTCGAAAGCCGCCGTAAACCGAATTTTACCGAGTTTTTGCACCTCGTACTGCGCAGCCGGGAGCGTCATTTGCCCGCTGTATTGCACGAAGCCGTCCGGCAAAGTGTTATCTGTTGTCGGCGCAAGTGAAACCGTCTGCCCCGAAAGAGAGGCTGTCACTTTGGACCCTGCAAGCGCTTCGCAGGAAACCTCCAACAGCATGCCGCCCTGCGCCGTAACACGCTGTGCGGGATTGACCGCACGCAAAAGCGTGCGCGCGTAGGTAACGGTTAAAACGATCTCTTTTTCCGTATTGGAAACGGTAACGGTATTCTCCCCGACCGCCAGCGGACAATCGTAAGAAAACTGACCGTCCGGAGAGGTCGGAACCGTCTGCCCGTTCACCGTAAGCGGCAAATGCGGCGCACAATATCCGCTGATGTTGACCGACGGGGTTTCCACGGTACAGGGATTTTCAGCCGGTGCAGAGAGCACGAGGCTGTCCGCCGCCGTGGTTGTTTCGGGAACGAAGGGAGAAACAGTCGTTTCGCCGACTTCGGGCTCGCTGTTGGCTACAACCGCGGTTACCACGCCCTGCAACGCTACAGAACATACAATCGGCACCGTCAAAAGCAACAGCACCGCCACACAAATCAACCGTTTTCGTATATCCCGCATTTTCCCAATCTCCACAAATTTTTCAAACTTTCTCAATTATTTTCATTGTAACATATTTTTTAGATTTTTCCACTCTTTTTTGACAATTTCCTCGGAATTTTGTTGGTAAATGCTGGAATAAGTAAAAAATGCAAAGCCGTCACAGCACGCCAAATCCCGACAGCACGAAACCTGCCGTGCCAAAATGTCGGTATGCGCTGTCCATTCCGTTTCCCCCGTCCCCGCATAGGCGTCCGCTTTTCCGCATTTGTACGCGGCAAGACCGTAACAGAGGGAAACTCCGTCGGCATACTGCAAATTCGCCCATTCCAAGGCGGTGGCTTCAAACGGCTTCTTTTCATTTTCAAATCCATAGTACAGTTGCGGCAAAAGCACATCGACATAGCCCGGCTCCCGCGCCCAGCGTGCGACATCGGCATACAGGGTATTATAATTGCGCTCCAAATCCCCGCCGGGGCTTATCACGACCTGCACCTGCGGGTTGACCGCTTTCACCGTCGCATACAGGGCGCTTACAAAGGCGCTGACATTTTCGCGCCGCCAATCGTCCTGCGAAAGGGTGCCCCCCGCCGCAAGATAGGCGGCGAAACTTTCCGCGTCGACTGCATAATCGGTTGTCGGGTAAAAATAATCGTCCATATGGATAGCCGATACCGCGTAGTTTTCCAAAATTTCGCGCACGCCGTTTAAAAGCAGGGTTTGCACTTCGGTGCTTGCAGGATTGAAGTAAATGCCCTCCCCTGTCAGCAACAGATTTTCGGTTTTGCCCGCTTCATACCATTTGCGCGCGGGATTGTCGGCAGATAACAACGCCCATTCGGTGGACGGCAACACGCGATAGGGGTTTATCCACGCCTGTACCGAAAGATTTTGCGCCTGCGCACATTCTATGAACACCGCAAGCGGGTCATACGCAACCGCCCGCCCCTGCGTACCCGTGAGATATGCGCTCCAAGGGAAATATTCGGACGGATAAAACGCATCGCAAAACGGGCGCACCTGTACAATCACGGTATTTAAGCCGTCGGCGCGGATGTTTTCGCACATTTTCATTGCCTTTGCACGAAAATCCTGTTCCGTACCGCCGTTTTCATAGGTTTTCATTGACAGCTCATTGTAATTCACCCACACCGCGCGCAATTCTTCGCTGTTTTTCGCCGTTTCGTTTTGCTGCGGTACGGGTTGCGGCGCGTCCGATTTTGTGCGGCTGTATGCCCACAGCCCGCAAAGCAACGCGGCAATACAGATACATCCGAACAGAATTCGTTTGTGCATAAACAGCCTCCCATTTGACAAACGGTGATAATTTTCATACAATACAAGCGGTGATGAAACACAATGCGTGACACATACATACTGCTTTGGTTTATTTGTATTTCGGCAATCGGGGTACTTATGACTGTTTATGACAAACTTGCGGCTGTGCACAACGGAAAACCGCAGGCAAAGCACAAAAAAAGAAGAGTCCCCGAACGGACTCTTCTGCTGGTCGGTTTTTTCGGCGCTGCCGCGCCGATGCTTTTCACCATGCTTTGTATCCGCCACAAAACGCGGCATAAAAAATTCATGGTCGGTTTGCCGTTGGAAATGCTGTTGCAAGCGGCAATTTTGCTTTGCTTTTATAGGTATTTTTGATTTCTATTCTTCGTCGGTTTTGACTTTGTCAGAGCCGATTTTTCGTTCCTCGCCCTTGAGAATCCGTTGGATGTTGGAACGGTGCATAAAGATAATGAGCGCCGCCAAAAGCGCTGTACCGACCGTAGGAACGAGCGTCGGCTCCCCTTTAAAATAATAAATACAGAATGTGACCACGGGCAACAGCGCACCTGAAATAATTGAGGCAAGCGACACCATTTTGGTGGTCAGCACAACAAGAAAGAACGGCACCATCACAAGCGGAAAAGTCAGCGGTTGGAGTGCCGTGGTCGCACCGAGCGCCGTTGCCGCACCTTTGCCGCCCTTGAAGCCGAAATACACGGGGAACATATGCCCGAGCACCACGAAAAAGACGGCAATATACGCGCACAGCACGGGGTCCTCTGCCCCGCAAAGCAAATATTTTGCCAAAAGCACCGCCGCCACGCCTTTGAGGGCGTCAAAAGTGAACACAAACGCCGCCGCGCCCTTACCGAAGGTACGCAGGGTGTTGGTCATACCCGCGTTATTCGAGCCGTAATCTCGAATGTCTTTTTTGTATTTCAGTTTCGACAGAATGATGCCGAAGCTCAACGAGCCGAGCAAATACGCGACGGCCGCCGATAAAATCCAATTTACCATATGGGAAAACTCCTGTTTTTCTATAAATTACAAAGTATAGGTATTATAAACAGACAAGGCTATTTTGTCAACGCAAAAGCCGTCGAAATACAAAAAGAGGCTGTAAAAAACTGACAGTTTTTTTACAGCCCCTTTTGCAGTTACGCGAACCGTGTTTTGCGCACCCGCTTATTTCTTTTTGTTGGTATCCTCAAACTCAACATTGCCCATATTTTCCGCCGCACCGGAGAGCGCGTCGGGGGTTTCCTCCTCACCGGTACCCATTTTGCCGCCGTTGACGACCAAATTGGTGATGATACCGAAAATCAAGGCTGTTGCAAGCGAGGTAATGGTCAGCAACGGACCGCCGGTTGCGGAGTTTGTGCCGAAGTTCAGTGCCAAGCCGCCGATGCCGGTGACCAAGATGGCGCTGACCACAAACAGGTTTTTGTTGTTACCGAGGTCAACCTTTTTGAGCATCTGCAAACCCGATACGGCGATGAAACCGTACAGTGCCACGCAAGCGCCGCCCATGACGCATTTCGGAATGGAGTTAATCAATGCAACAAACGGCGTCAGGAACGAAAGAATCATGCAGCCGAAAGAAGCCGTGATAATCGACACAACAGAAGCGTTCCCGGTAATGGCAACACAGCCGATGGATTCGCCGTAGGTGGTGTTTGCCGCACCGCCGAAGATGCCGCCGACAATCGAGCCGAGACCGTCGCCGAGCAAGGTTTTGTCAAGACCCGGATCGGTAATCAAATCCTTGTTGATGATGGAGCTCAAATTCTTGTGGTCGGCAATGTGCTGTGCAAGTTCCACAACCGCAATCGGCACAAAGGTCATCGCGATGTTGCCCAAAGCGCCGCCGTCAATCGGCAAAACGCCTTCGGGATGCTCGGTGATGGCTTTTAAGAAAGTGAATTTCGGATAATCCACAATCGAGGTAAGCCCGAACGGTACGAACGCGTCTTTGAACGCGTCAAAGCTCAAAATCTGCAATGCGGGCACATCTGCCGCCATACCGATTAAGGTGAACGCCAGCGCAAGAATATAGCCTACACCGACGCCGATGATGAACGGAATCAGGCGAAGGGTTTTGGAGCCTTTTACGGAAACAAGCACAATGGTCAGGAATGTGACCGCGCCGATGAGTATGGTCAACAGGCTGTAATCACTGCCGCCGTTGCCGGACATCCAAGAGGTTGCCGTACCGGAAAGCGAAAGACCGATTAAGGTCACAATCGGCCCGATAATCACGGCGGGCATCAGTTTGTTGACCCATTTGGAGCCGACCACCTTAATGATGACCGCAAGCAAAACATACACAAGACCCGCAAAGGCAATACCGATCAGCACGCCCCAATAGCCGTAATTCATCCCGATAACCGAAGCGTAAGCGCCGAGGAAGGTGAACGAAGAACCCAAGAACACAGGACTTCTGCGCTTGGTGCAGAGAATATAAACGAGGGTGCCGATGCCTGCGCCGAACAACGCCGCGGCAGGGTCGAAGCTTAATGTCTCGCCGTTGCTCATGGCAAATGTGGACATTAGAATGGGGACAAGCAAGGTGGCCGCCATAATCGCAATCATTTGCTGGAACGCAAAAATGATTGTTTTGCTGAACTTGGGACGGTCGCCGATGTCATAAATGAGTTTCATTTTGGATACTCCTCCTTATTTTTCCCGGCAATGCAATAAAAAAACCTTGTCCATATTGACAAGGTTCATATGCAACATAATATAGCCCTATTCAAATATGCCACACATGCATCTTGTCGATATCTCTGTATCGAATTTAAAGATTGCCGCGTTTATTGTACGCAGTATACCATATAAGAACAGATTTTGTCAATCCTTTTCAAAAAAACGCGAAAAAAGATTTTATTCGCCGAGAAAAGCCAAAAGCGCTTCGATTTCATTCTCGGTAAACACCGGGATTTCGGCGGCGGCAAACCGCTTTGCCGTCACGCCGTCCCCCGCGGTTTTTTGCCCCGTAAATGTGCCGTCATAGATAACGCCTTTCCCGCAGGAGGGGCTGTTTGCTTTGAGCACGGCGGCATCTGCGCCGACGGTTTTGGCGATATAAAGCGCGGTTTCGGCGCCTTTTGTGTATTCCTTCGTTACATCTATCCCGGCGTTTGACAGCACCTTGTCGCCGCAAATCTCGGCGGGATTGCGCGGCGTCGGAAGCCCACCCAACTGCTCGGGGCAAACGGGCACAAGTGTATGCCGTTCTGCGAGGGCTAAAAGTTCTTCCTGTTTACAGTTGTCGCCTTTGTAACGGCAATCACAGCCGAAAAGGCAGGCGCTTACAATGATGTTTGCCATTTGTTACTTCCCCTTTTACTTCTGAACGACTTTGCAAATATCCACACCCGTTTTGCCGTCGGTTGCCGCAATATGCACCTTGATAACCTCCGACAGCGCGGTGGGAATGTTTTTCCCGACATAATCGGGGCGAATGGGCAATTCCCTGTGCCCGCGATCCACCAACACCGCGAGGCGGATTTTACCCGGTCTGCCCAAAGCAAAGAGCGCGTCAATCGCCGCGCGCGCCGTGCGCCCCGTATACAGCACATCGTCCACAAGTACAACCTCTTTGCCGTTGATGTTCGCGTCGATTTTCGTGTCACTCAATTTCGGGGACTCGTCAATCTTTTCGAGATCGTCGCGGTAAAAGGTAATATCCAACGACCCCACGGGAATTGCAACGCCGCTGTTTTTTTGTATGTTTTCGGCGATAACTTCCGCAATCGGTACGCCTCGCGTGCGAATGCCGACCAAAACAAGATTTGATACATCGGCGCATTTTTCGACAATTTCATAGGAAATGCGCATCAGCGCCCGCTTGACTGCCGCCTCGAAAGTATAGCATAGCCGAAATTTTATGTCAACCGACAGGCGTCACCGAGAAGTTGGTTTGCACGCTCTTGTCAAAGGCAAAAAAATATGCTATGATTGAAAAAAATCAAGGCGAGGAGCGTCAAGACCGATATGGAAGAATTTACAAAAAATGTAACGAGTTTCGACAACCACCCGTTGGTGGCGCACAAGGTCACCCATCTTTGCGACATTAACACGGGTTCCAAGGAATTTTGCGAAATCGTGGACGAACTTACAATGCTGATGGGCTATGAGGCATTAAAAGACCTGAAAACCAAGAATGTGCCCATTCAGGCGCCGCTTGCCGATTTTGACTCTCCCGTGCTTGCCGAGGACTTCACGATTGTACCGATTCTCCGCGCGGGGCTTGGTATGGTCGAGGGGCTTCGCCGACTTTCGCCGACGGCAAAGGTCGGGCATATCGGGCTTTACCGTGACCAGGAAACCTTGAAGCCCGTTACCTATTACTACAAAATGCCTGTGGACATCACCGCAGGGCCTGTTATCATTGTAGACCCTGCACTCGCAACAGGCGGCAGTGTGGACGCCGCGATTGACTACCTGAAAAAAGAGGGCTGCCAAGATATTAAAGTGATGTGCATTTTCGCGTCGGATGTCGGCGTGAAGCTGTTATATGAAAAACACCCCGATGTAAAAATTTACGCCGCAAAATATATTCCCGGCGGCTTAAATAAAGACGGGTATATTGTAACCGCCGCCGGCGATGCGGGCGACCGCATTTGCGGCACTTGCAGTTATAAGCCCGCAAGGCAGGCAAAGCCGTAAAAACAACCGTCAATGCACCAAAGCAGTGAACAGACTTGTCAAAGCCGTTTACTGCTTTTTTTGAAAATAAAGTATACGGCGGAAATGCATTTGCTTTCAAAAGCGCATCAGGAAACACAGTTTCGGAGGTACGGTATGACGAAGACAATCCAAAATGAACAGTTACGCATTTCGGTGCAAGACTTCGGCGCGGTACTTTGCAGTGTGCAAAGTGCAAAAAGCGGGCACGAGTTTCTGTGGCAGGGCAACCCCGCTGTTTGGAACGGGCAATCCCCCGTGCTGTTCCCGATTATCGGAAAATTGCTCGACGATAAATGCCGTATCGGCGGCAAGGAATACGAGATTATCCGCCACGGGCTTGCGCGGCATCGGGACTTTGCCTGCATAGAAGCAACCGAAGATACCCTTGTATTTTTGCAAAAAAGCGACGAACAGACAAAAATTAACTATCCCTTTGACTACGAATTGTATATGCAATTCAAAATAGACAAAAATTGTCTAACCGTTACCCACAGCGTAAAAAATCCAAATACGGAAACGATGTATTTTTCACTCGGTGCGCACCCGGCATTCAACTGCGCGCTTGGGGATACGCTTGTCTTTGACGAAAAAGAGACGCTTTGGAGCGAGCGCATCGACCATCACTCTCTTTTAACCGAGGAACACGATTTGATTTTGGAAAACAGCGACACGCTGACGCTGACAGAACATCTATTTGACAAAGACGCGCTGATTTTCTCCGATGTCCGTTCAAAAGGCATCACCCTTCACTGCCGACAGGCGCGCACAAAAATGCACTTCACCTTCGGCGATGCACCGTTTTTGGCGATTTGGGCAAAGCCCGCCGCGCCGTTTGTTTGCATTGAGCCTTGGCACGGGATCAATGACGGGTACCAAACAGTCGCGGATTTCTCGCAAAAGCGTGGCATTGTCGCCTTACCTGCGGGCGAAACCTTCCGTTTTTCATGGAAAGCGGAATTCTTAGAAAATGTTGCAGAATAAGGAGTTTATCAAATGCATATTCCGACTTGTGAAACCGGCGAAATTGAAATTGCGGATTTTGCCCCCGCGCTGGAACAGGCGTTAGCGCCTGCTGCGGATTACGATGTGCAAAAATGGCTGTTTGTGCCAAACAAATATGACGAATACCGATACATACTCGGTACACGCGGCGAAAATCCGCTGATTTGCTACGGCATTAACCCCTCGACTGCCGCGCCCGACGCGCTGGACAACACCTTGAAATCTGCTGAGCGCATTGCGCTGTTTAACGGATTTGACAGTTTTATTATGCTCAATGTTTACGCCCAGCGCGCGACCAATCCCGACGATATGGAAACGCATTTTAACGCGCATTTGCACGAAGAAAACAAAAAGGCGTTTACCTATGCACTCAGTCTTTGCAAAGGCGACCGACCGACGGTTTGGGCGGCGTGGGGCAACATTGTGGAAAAGCGAAAATATTTGAATTTGTGTCTGCGCGAGATTATTGAGGTCGGAAACGCCCACAACGCGCATTGGGTTTCGGCGGGGACAATCTCGGTCAAAGGTCACCCGCACCACCCGTTGTACCTCAAAAAAGACAGCCCGTTAGATGATTTTGATATGGAAAGTTATCAAAAACGATTTGTGGAATAACCACAAAACCGGACGCCGAACAGCGCCCGGTTTTTTTCATAGAGATTCTGTTACAGTGAGACAAATGGGGGTTGTCTTTCCAACCGTAGGGGGCGGGTTTCCACGCCCGCCCGTCGATTTCTGTGTTCGCCCGCGTAATTTGATATAATTTTACGGAACGGTCAAGACCGTTCCCTACGGTTGTAGGGGCGATTCACGAATCGCCCGCCGTTTCCGCCCCCTCTGACGAGGGGGCTGTCAAATGCAAAGCATTTGACTGGGGGAGAGATTTTTCCGTTTCTCTCCCTCCGTCTTTTGCCTGCAGCAAAAGCCACCTCCCTCATCAGAGGGAGGAGTAACGGGTCGTCGAGGACACCGACCCCTACAACGGGACGCCGAGTCGTCGCCCCCTACGCTCGCATTACAGTTTGCCCGTTTCGGAATTCATAGCAAATCCTGCGGCGGGAGCAAGCCCCCGCCCTACCCTGAAAATTTTATTCCGTTAAATACCCCTACAACCCCCAATTTATATTTCAAATTCATCCCGCGCGCGTACAGAAAAAAGCCGCCGAAACGGCGGCTTTTGGTTTGATATACAACAGTTGTTCTTGCCCTTGCAGGCTTCACATTATCAGGTGCATTCTATTCAGCAATCCTTACGATATTTGAGTGGCGACACGCCGTACAGTTTTTTAAAGGCTTTCGAGAACACCAGCGGGTCGCGGTAGCCGCAGGAATAGGAAATATCCTCAATCGAATAATTGGTGGCTTTTAATAACTCACACGCGCGCTCCAAGCGGAAGTTACTCAAATACTTTTGCGGGGAAATGCCCAAATGGTCTTGAAACAGGGTGAACAGATAACTGCGGTTTAAACCGACATATTCGGAAATATCCGACACATTGATCCCGTTGGAATAATTGTCGCGGATAAATTCAATCGCTTTTTTGATGTAATAATTCTGTTTGCTGTCGTCCTCTGCCTTTTTGCCGCGGCGCGTGACCTCGGACGAAACAATCGAAAAGAATTTACACAAAAGCCCTTGCAAGGCAAACTCATTTTCAATGCCTAAGGTATTGTGTTTCAGCATTTCCATCACAATTTGTTTCAGTTCAATGCCTTTTGTAATGGAAAAGACCGGCTTTTTCGCGCCGAGCAACTTCATTTCGCGCAGGTATTCCTCGGCATGGTCGCCGTCAAAGCCAACCCAAAGATAGGTCCACGGGTTTTCCGTATCGGCTTTATAATACGCGCGAACATTCGGCTCAATCAAAAAGGCCTCACCTTTTGTAATGGTATAGTGCTGATTGTTGACGGAAAACTCGCCTTTTCCGCTTAACACATAGTGCAAAACATAGTGATTTTTCACGGCGGGGCCGAAACTGTGCCCGGGCTCGCATTCCTCATAGCCGCAATAGCAAAGCCGAAAATCATTGAATTTTACATTATTCAGTTTGATTTGGCAAGCATTTTCCACACCGAGCACCCCCTTTTTGATTTGCTTTTATTTGTATAGATTACCATATTTCGGTGGATTTTTCAAGGTTTAACGCACAAAAAACGCAAAAAAAGCGGGCATTTTACTAACGAAGTAAAATACCCGCTTTGGTTACAGGGAATTATTTGCGTTTTTTCTTGGCGGCTTTTTCCGCTTTGATTTTGGCGTTCAGGGCGTCTTCTTCCGCTTTTATGCGCGCTGCTTCTGCGGCGGCCTCTGCCAAAGCGGCTTCGTGACGAACCTTAGCGTCATCATACATTGCGGCAATTTCATCGAAGTGGCTGTAATTTTCCTGCTGTTTGATGAGTTTTTCCGCATCCAAATAGGGCTTGGCGGCACGGTTAAAGTAAGCGTGTCTGTCCATTTCGGCTTTGGAAGCATTGCGCGCCTGTTTGCGTTTGATTTGCTCGGCGTCAATTTCCGCTTTGAGTTCTTTGGCTTTTGCGAAATCATGCGCTTTTTTCGCAAGTCTTTGCTCAACATACAGCGCTTTCAACTTTTCATCGCATTCGTCTTCGGCGGCAAAATAGCCTTCCAAAACGGCAAAATCCGGTTTTGAGAAGTCTGCACCGTCTTTGAAATACTTATCAATCGCTTTGCGAGAGCTGATTTTCTTTTTGGCAACTTCAATCGCAAATTTGCGCAGTTCTTTTTCGTTTGCATCCGTCTTCGGCATGGCTTTTGCCGCGGCAAGTTCGGCGCGCAAATCTGCCATGTCGTTCGCGCGAAGTCCGGCAAGACCTGCGTCATATACCTTTTTGTAAACCGAAAGCTGATGCTGCACAAGGGCGGTGGAGAATTTGTCGAGTTCTTCACAAACAAATTTGGAAACTTCGATTTCTTCATTGCGTGCAACCGCCTCGCGGTATGCCTTTTTCGCGGCTTTGCGCTGTGCCTTGTCTTTTATGGACTTATAATCTTTTTTGCTGACCTCTTCGGGTGCAAGCGCCACGGTTTCACGGGCATTGCGAATTAAGTCAATCGCTTCGACCAATTTGCCGTCATCCAAGGCGTTGTTGCCGTAGTCCTCAAACAATGCACGAATCTGCAACACGCGCACGACGGACTTTTGTTTTCTCTCGTTAAAATCGTACCAGAAATACGGGATAACATTCATCAACGCACCAATCGCGGAAACGATAATCAAAACATGAAGTAAGCCGGTTAAGATATTCGGGTCATACAGCGCGGAATAGGCGTTGTTGTAGTTATCCTGCCCATTTGCAA
Source organism: Ruminococcus sp. (assembly GCA_004555265.1). Lineage (GTDB taxonomy): Bacteria > Bacillota > Clostridia > Oscillospirales > Acutalibacteraceae > Fimenecus. The sequence goes on along the minus strand of SFIQ01000009.1, from coordinate 1,644 downwards.
GCTGTTCGGCAAGAATGGTACCGACGGTTTTTCCGTCCCCGAGCATACGGTTCAGGATTTCGGGATTGGCGGTAACCACTGCGGCATTTGTTTTGGTAATACCGCCTTTTTCATAAATAATCGGGAGTACCGAGGAGGTCGCAAGCGCAATCACCGTACCGATGGTTGCAACGGCAGAGAACATACCGTCAATACGCTCGCCGGTTTTGTATTGCTGATAATCGCGAATATCCGCCTGAATGGCAGGATTGAGAATATGGGCAAACGCACCCATAAATCCGTTCAAATACAAACAACCCATGACAAGCCAAATGGTCATATGTCCGTCCAACTGCGAAGTGAACGGCAACATTAACATAATGAACGCAATGTTAAAGAGGTTGGTCACAACCAAAACGGATTTTTTACCCCAACGGCGAATACAGAACGGCGCCAAAAGCATACCCCACAAAGACGAGTTGCCGTACAGTGTGACCACCAAGCCGTATTCATTGCCCGAGCACACACCGCCGTAATTGTAAAGCCAGTTGAGAATGTTGGCGTAAGAGGACTCCAAGAAGCCAATCCAACCTGCCAAAGAGATAATCCAGAAATATTTATTCTTCGCCACCTCACGCAGTGCGTCCACAAATTTAATTTGCACCACATGGGTTCTCGCCTGGACGATTTTTTCCTCGGTATATTTATAAACAACAATGCAAAGCAGAATACCGAGCACGGCGAGAATGGGATACAGCAGTCTGTAAACACGAATATCGGTGGAATTGGTGTGGAACACATTTGCCGCAATAATCGGCGTAAAGAGATTTACAAGCGTCGGTGCCAAAGAGTACACAACGCTCTTCACAGCCGCAACATCGGCGCGTTCCTGCGTATTGGGAGAAAGCACGTGAATTAAGTTCTCATACGCATCATAGAAGAAGTAATAGAAGAAATGCAGGAACAAATTCAACACCATAATAATGGCACATTTCGCAACATACGCGCGGGGTTCACCGAACCAAGTGCCTGTGCCGACAATCGCTTCCAGCTTATTGTACGGGAACCACACCATTAAAATACAAATAATGGCAGTCGGCAACGCCATGGAAACGATATACGGACGGTATTTGCCCGCCTTGTTGCGCGTATTGTCGATGATATTGGCACGGATACCCGTCAGCGGGATATTCGCAAGCACCGCAATCACATACATAATATACATATCGGTGGCGTCCACGCCCAAGGTGCTGGAAATCAGCGTATTCCCTGTTGCGAGAAGACATGCCGTACCAAGCGTAATAATCATATACGCACCGATACCGCCGCCGGAATATGCCGCGATTTCGCGGAAGTTCATATACCGACCGGCCATCGGCGTTTTCCAATATGTACGGACTTTGGAAACGCCGTCTTTTGCCTTTTGAACCAAATTCATAGTAAACCTCCCATATTTTTATACAGCTTTATAATTTTAGCACAAAAATATAGTTACTTCAACCAAAAAAAGCGTTTTTTTGCGAAAAAGCAGACAAAACGAAAAGAATTGTGAAAAACGACAAAAAAGCAGGGCAAGAATTCATAATAATGCCGAAAGTCTGTTTCTACACAGGGAAAAAAGCAAGAAAAAAGCAGACCGGCAAAAGTCGGTCTGCAAAAAATTTT
>SFIQ01000042.1 GCA_004555265.1 Ruminococcus sp. | reverse complement strand
TCGCCCGCGTAATTTGATATATTTTACGGAACGGTCAAGACCGTTCCCTACACGCACAAAATACAATTTACAGGGTAGGGCGGGGGCTTGCCCCCGCCGCGGGGTTCGATGTAAATTAACGGCGGGGGCAAGCCCCCGCCCTACCCTAATCCTGTGTTTCGTTCGTTCCAAAAACACCCCTACAAACCCCGATTTGTCATCCTGAGCGAAGCGAAGGATCTCCAATAGAACAAAGTAAACCTGCGCGAAACGAGATTCTTCGCCGAACGGCTCAAAATGACAAGCGGGCGGGCGTGGAAACCCGCCCCTACAACGGGTCGTCGAGACGCCGACCCCTACGCTCGCATTTGCCCGTTCCGTTAAACAACCTTACAACCCCCAATTTATATTTCAAGCAAAGGGTGTCGATGACGCTGAGCCCCATATCGGCAAGCGATTTACATCGAAAGGCAGGGCATTTGCCATGCGGAAATCCTGCTCAATGTTTCCCAACTTGTCAAAATGTTGGATTTTGCCTTGACATATCCGAAAATATGGATTAAAATTTTAGTTCAGATACTTTTGATGAACCTTCCAGCCGGGAAGGGAGCAAAGGACGGTTATTATGTTGAAAAACGAAGAAAAATCTATGGAAAAAATCGTGGCGCTTTGTAAAAACCGCGGGTTTATTTTCCCGGGAAGCGACATTTACGGCGGCCTTGCCAACACTTGGGATTACGGTCCCTTGGGCGCGCGTTTAAAGAACAATGTGAAAGACACTTGGCGCAAGCGCTTCATCCAGGAGCGCAAAAACAGTTACGAAGTGGACGCAGACATTTTAATGCACCCGCGTGTTTGGGAGGCAAGCGGCCATGTGGCGTCGTTCTCCGACCCGTTGCTTGACTGCAAAGAGTGCAAAATGCGCCACCGCGCCGACAATTTAATTGACGATTTCGACCCCGACGCGCACGCCGACGGGATGACCAAAGAGGAAATGTTCCAATACATTAAGGATCATCACATTCCCTGCCCGAACTGCGGCAAGCACAATTTCACGGATATCCGTGAATTTAATTTGATGTTCCAAACCTTCCGCGGCGTTACCAACAACAGCAAAAGCGTGATTTATCTGCGCCCCGAAAACGCGCAGGGCGAATATGTCAACTTTTTGAATGTCCAGCGTACTATGCGTGCGAAATTGCCGTTTTCCATCGGGCAAATCGGCAAGGCGTTCCGCAATGAGATTACGCCCGGTAACTTTACCTTCCGCACCATTGAATTTGAGCAAATGGAATTCCAAACCTTCTGCAAAGAAGGCACGGACAGCGAGTTGTATGACTATTTCAAGGCATACGGCAAACAGTATTTTGAGGATTTGGGCATCCCTGCCGACCATTTGCGGTATCACGACCACGAAAAATTAGCGCACTATGCGAAAGCTGCGTGCGATATTGAATTTTTGTTCCCGTTCGGCTGGGGCGAAATCAACGGCACGCACAACCGCACCAACTTCGATTTAACCCGCCATCAGGAATACAGCGGGCAGAAAATGGAGTATCTGGACCCCGAAACCAACGAAAAATTCATTCCGTTCATCATTGAATCCACCTACGGGCTGGATCGTACCGTTTTGGCGCTGCTGTGCGAGGCGTATGACGAGGAAGTGCTCGACGCCGAGAAAAACGATACCCGCGTGGTGCTGCATTTAAGCCCCGCGGTTGCGCCCTACAAGGCGGCGGTTTTACCGCTTTCCAAGAAGCTCTCGGAAAAGGCTTTGCCCGTGTACGAGGCGCTTTCCAAAAAGTTTATGGTGGATTTCGACGAGACCGGCTCTATCGGCAAACGCTATCGCCGTGAGGACGAAATCGGCACACCGTATTGCATCACCTATGACTTTGAAAGTGAACAGGACGGCTGTGTGACCGTGCGCGACCGCGACACTATGGAACAGGTTCGCTTGCCGATTGACGAGTTGGAAGCGTTCCTTGCCGAGAAAATCGTATTTTAATTAATTCAAAGAAAATTGAGGTGTGTGGGCATGGCAGATGCAAACAATCAAAAAATGCTGTTGGTCGTGAACCCCGTTTCGGGTAAAAAAATGGCAAAGCAGTATATGATGCGTATGATCAACCGTTTTGACCAGGCGGGGTACAATGTGACCGCGTGCTGTACGCAAATCGATAAAAATGCGTTTGACATTGTCAAAGCCCGCGGCGGAGAATTTGATATTATCGTTTGCTGCGGCGGGGATGGCACCTTAAAAGAAACGGTTTGCGGTGTGCTCACCCTCGGCAAAGATATTCCCGTCGGGTATCTGCCGATGGGTTCGACCAACGATTTTGCCCATTCCTTAAATATTCCGACCGATGTGTTCGCGGCGGTGGAGGCGATTATCAACGGCGAACCGAAACCTGTGGACATCGGCAAATTCGGTGACGAATACTTTATTTATGTGGCGGGATTCGGTAATTTTACGGCGATTTCCTACGGCGTCAACCAAAAGGTCAAAAATGTTTTAGGCAAAAATGCCTATTATGTGCAGGCGGCAAAGGATTTTGTAAAAATGCGCCCCTATCACGCGCGTGTGGAGGCGGATGGCGAATTCTTTGAGGGCGACTGGTTTTACGGTGCGGCATCCAATTCGTATGCCGTCGGCGGTATGCCGGTGCTCCACAATATCGGTGTGGAATTTGACGACGGATTGCACGAGTTGGTGCTTGTGCGTATGTTCAAAAACTTGGGCGAACTTTTGCGCCTTGCCAACGATATGGTACATAAAACCGTGGCGCAAAATGACAATGTAATCATTCGCCATTGTAAACACATCAAATTTATGTTTGATGATCCCACGCCGTTCACACTGGACGGCGAGTTCGGCGGGAATCAGTTAGAGGTGGAGGCAACAACCTTGAAGCACGCCGTGCGTATTATGGTGCAAAAACCCGAATGGGTGTCGGTTGCGGGTGATGAACACGAATTTACCGAGGAAACCGTGAAAGAAGAAGTTGCGGCGGAATAAAATAAAACACGAAGACTATAAAAAACACCACGGGCTGTTCAAATGCTTGAACAGCCCGTGGTGTTGTCATTCTGAGGCGACAGCCGAAGAATCTCTGTTTCCTATCCCTTTACTTTTTGAGATCCTTCGCTTCGCTCAGGATGACAAGTCTTTATTATGCTTTTTTACGGACAGGCGGGGCGCCTGTCCCTACGCGTGTAGGGGCGAACTGCGTTCGCCCGTGATTTGGATGAAGATTTCAAAACGGTCAAGACCGTTCCCTACGGTATAATTGCGGATGCCGGCAGGTAGGGCGGGGTGATTCCCCTGATAGGGGAAATGTCTGTTATAATAGAGTAGGGCGGGGGCTTGCTCCCGCCGCAAAGTGCCCGAATTCGGAGAATTTTGCTCCCGCCGCATGGTTTGCTGTGTTTTTTGCAAAACAACACGAAGGTTGTTCCTTACGAGATTTTTAGGGACGATGCACTTGTTGCCCGCCCGATTGTCATTCTAAGGCGACAGCCGAAGAATCTCTGTTTCCTATCTCTTTACTTTTTGAGATTCTTCACTGCGTTCAGAATGACAAGTCTTTGTTTGGTGTTTTCTGTTTTTTATTCATACAACTGCCGTTCGATTTCGTCCGCCTTGTCATATTCGCCCAAGGCTTCGCAGAAATCGTAATATTCCCCTAAATTCATTTGGCGCTCCTCTTCCGAAGCCGCGGCGGCAATCAGCGCGTCAAACGCCGAAAGTGCGGCTTGCTTTTGCGGCTCGGTCAGGGTGATATAGTCGTTTTCAATATAGTGCATCATCGTATAAGTGTCAAAATAATAGGTGCCGTTCGGCGCGCATTCCTGCATTTTTTGCACGAATACAGCGCTGTATTTGTCATACTGCCCGTTTATAAGCATCAAAAACAGCCAATCCGACAGTAAAGTGCGGTAGGCTTCGTCCTCGTCGGTGTAATACAGCAGGCAATCTGCGTCCTTTGCGGCGCGCAGGAAAGTTTTTGTATCCGAAAGTGCCGTTTCAAAATGCTGTTCCGCCGCCACGGGGTCATCTACATCGGGCATTTGGTTGTCATACGCGTCGCACGCGTCAATCAAATCCGCCAAATTGCCGCTTTGCTCGTAGGCTTCCACCTTTTTTTCGGGGGATTGCAGGGCGATAAACGCAAAAACGCCGCCGAACAACAAAAGGTTTACCCCGACAATGCACGCAATAACGATGGCAATGATTTTGCCCGCGCTTTTTTTCTTCGGCGGCTGACTTGGCATATACGGATATGCGGGTTGGCCGTACATTTGCGGCTGCCCGTACATTTGCGGCTGCCCGTAAGGATTTGGCTGTACGGGTGCATAGGGCGGTTGCGGCTGCCCGTAAGGGTTCGGCTGTACGGGCGCGTCGGTCACTGCCGTGGCGGTCGGCTGTTGGGGCGTATCCTCTAACGGCTTTGTGTTCGATTCGCTGTACCCTTTGTAAACATCTTCTTTCGGTTCAAACATTTGTATCTCTCCCTTCTTTGCTTCATAGTATAGGAATTCTTCGACTTCGTCAAGCGGGAATTGATTATAAAGTGTGAAAACAGACAAAAGAGTTTCAAATTGCACAAATTCAGCACGCGGTTTTCTACACCGCGCGCCTTGTAATTTTGCGGCGGGAATGCTACTATAATAATAAAAACAGCCGATAAAATACAGAAACGGGGGAGACCTATGGAGCAAGTCCGCATGACCGAACGCGCGCCGCTGTTAGATAAAAACGGCAGTCTCACAAAGCCCGGCTGGGCAACCGAACTGTTGTATGAATATAATCCGAAAGCGGTCAAGGCAAGCAAAATCCGCCTGAAAGAATGGGATTATTATATTATGATAAGCGACGAGGGCGAATACGCACTTGCGCTTTGTATTGCCGACAACCGCTATATGGGGCTTGTGGACGCGGCGCTGATCGACATTAAAAACGGCGTAAAGCATGACTTTTTGGTGCCGCTTATCCTGCCGATGGGAAAACTGCATTTGCCGACGGATTCGGGCAAAGGTGATGTGATTTTTCGCAATGCGTTTTGCGATTTTCGCTATATTTTAACAGACGGCGGCAGGCGGTTGCTTGCCAACTACAATCTCCCCGGCGGAAAAACATTTGTATGTAATATTTTTTTGCAACAGCCGAAAATGGATACCATGGTGATTGCCACACCGTGGAAAGAAGACCCCAAGGCGTTTTACTATAATCAAAAAATCAACTGTATGCGCGCCGAGGGATTTTGCGAATTTGGCGGACAGCGCTATACCTTTTCGCCGAAAACCGATTTCGGTACGCTCGACTGGGGGCGCGGCGTTTGGACCTATGACAACACTTGGTATTGGGGTTCGGGCAATATGGATATGGACGGGCACGCCTTTGGGTACAATATCGGGTACGGCTTCGGCGACACCGCGGCGGCAAGCGAAAATATGCTGTTTTATGACGGCGTTTGCCACAAATTAGACCGCGTGCAGTTTGTCATTCCCGAAGACGATATCATGAAACCGTGGAAATTTACGGAAACCGACCACCGCTTTGAAATGGATTTTGTGCCGCTGTTTGACCACCGCACAGACATTTCCGCGGTGGTGATTTCGCAGGACGCGCACCAGGTGTTCGGGCGGCTGTCGGGCACGGCGGTTTTGGACGACGGCACAAAAATCCAAGTGCGAAACAAGTTGGTTTTTGCCGAACGCGTACACAATCGGTATTGACTTTTTTTGTGCGGTGTACTATACTGTTTTTAAAGTCTTATGAAAACTGAATCCAACCACAGGGGGGCTGGCGCAAAAGCCGGCTGAGATAAAGAATGAACGCTTCTTTGACCCTTTCACCTGATGCGGGTAATGCCGCCGTAGGTAGTTTGTTGCACAAAAAACACAAAAGCCTTACGGTATGCAGGAAGTATCGTAAGGCTTACATTTTTAGTAGGAGGAATTCTGTATGCAAGCAAGTGTCGCCATTCAGGTACTGCCCGGTGTTTCGGATACCGACGAACTCGTGCGGATTGTCGATGAGGTTATCGACTACATCAAAAGCACAGGGTTAAACTACTATGTCGGTCCCTTTGAAACCACCATCGAGGGCGAAAGCTACGACCAACTGATGGACATTGTCAAAGCGTGCCAGCATGTGGCAATCCGCGCAGGCGCACCGTCGGTTTCCGCGTATGTGAAAATCGCGTACAAACCGGAGGGCGGTGTTCTGACCATTGACCAAAAAGTTACAAAGCATCATCAGTAAGCTCTCTCCCGCCGTTGCGCTTTTGGCGGTGGTCGCCATTTGGGCGGCGGCGACGGGCTTCCACTTGGTACCGTCATTTATGTTGCCGTCCCCCGCGGCGGTGGCAAAGGCGTTTGTTTCGGATTTTTCGCTGCTCTTACAGCACGCGCGCGTGACGCTGACCGAGGCGTTTTTGGGGCTTTTACTCGGGGTGGTGCTGGCATTTTTGCTCGCCACGCTGATGGATCGCTTTGAACTCCTTTACAAGGCGATTTATCCGCTTTTGGTGATTACGCAAACCGTGCCGACCATTGCCGTCGCACCGTTGTTGGTGCTTTGGCAAGGCTTCGGTATGGCACCGAAAATCACGCTGGTGGTGCTGACCACCTTTTTCCCGATTGCCGTCAGTTTATTGGACGGATACCGCTGTGCAGACCCGGATGCCATCAATCTGTTGCGCAGCATGGGCGCGGGACGCGTGAAAATTTTCCGTTACATTAAATTCCCCTCGGCATTGGGCTCGTTTTTTGCGGGGCTGAAAGTGTCCGCCTCCTACGCCGTGGTTGGCGCGGTGGTTGCCGAATGGCTCGGTGGCTTTGAGGGCTTGGGCGTGTATATGACGCGTGTGCGCAAGGCTTATGCCTTTGACCGAATGTTCGCCGTCATCATTTTCATAACGCTTGTCAGCCTTTTGCTGATGTGGGGTGTTGCGGTGTTGCGCAAACTCGTTATGCCGTGGGAACGAAAAGAAAAAGGAGAAAACCAATGAAAAAATACACAAAACAAATTCTTGCCGTGCTGTTGTGCGTGGTGATGCTCGTGTCGCTTGCCGCTTGCGCAGGAGACCAAACCGACAAGACCGAAGATTTACAAAAAATTACCCTTTCGTTAGATTGGACGCCGAATACCAACCATACCGGTATTTATGTTGCGCTCGCAAAAGGCTATTTCACCGAAGCGGGCTTAGATGTCACCGTGGTACAGCCGCCTGAAAGCGGTGCCGCCGCGATGTGTGCGGCAGGGCAGGCACAGTTTGCGATTGAAGCGCAGGATACCATCGCTTCGGCGTTCACTTCGGACGAGCCTTTGGGTGTTACGGCGGTTGCCGCACTTTTACAGCACAATACATCGGGTATCATCTCCCGCAAGGGCGAGGGGATGGACAGCCCGAAGGGTATGGAAAATCATACCTATTCCACTTGGGATTCCCCGATTGAACTGGCGATGCTCAAAACCGTTATGGAAAAGGACGGCGGCGACTTCTCGAAAGTCAAGTTGATTCCGAACACCATCACCGACGAAGCGGGCGCGCTCAGAGAAAAACAGACCGACGCAATTTGGGTTTTCTACGGCTGGGGCGGCATTTCCGCAAAACTTTCGGGTTTGGAATTTGACTATTTCAACTTCACCGATATTGACCCCGTATTTGACTACTACACCCCCATTTTGATTGCCAACAACGCGTATATCGAGCAAAACCCCGAAACGACAAAGGCGTTCCTTGCCGCACTCAAAAAGGGCTATGAATATGCGATTGCAAATCCGGAAGAAGCGGCGCAGATTTTGGTGGACGGTGACACCACAGGGTCGCTCAAAGATTCGTTGGAACTTGTGACCGAGAGCCAAAAATGGCTTTCCACGCAGTATAAAGCCGAGGTCGAACAGTGGGGCTATATTGACCCCGCGCGCTGGGACGGTTTCTATGCTTGGCTTTGGGAAAACGGCTTGATTGAAAAAGAATTGCCCGCAGGAACGGGGTATACCAATGCCTATCTCTCCTAACGAGGTTTTGTTGCGCGCCGAGGGGATTTCCAAACGCTTCGGCGACAACGAAGTGCTTCAAAATGTGGATTTCACGCTGAAAAAGGGTGAGATTGTCTGCCTGTTAGGCGTCAGCGGCGGCGGCAAAACCACGCTGTTCAACATTCTTTCGGGGCTTATGCCGCCCGACAGCGGCAAGGTGTATCTTTGCGACCGTGAAATTACGGGGCGCCCCGGCGAAATCAGTTATATGCTCCAAAAGGACTTGCTGTTACCGTACCGCACGGTGGTCGACAATGTCGCGTTGCCGCTGATTATCAAGGGAATGCCGAAAAAAGAGGCACGCGAAAAAGCGGCGTCCTATTTTGCACAGTTCGGCATTGACGGCACACAGAAAAAATATCCGAATAAGTTGTCGGGCGGGATGCGCCAGCGGGCGGCGCTGCTGCGCACCTACCTTGCAAGCGACGGCGTGGCGCTGTTGGACGAGCCGTTCAGCGCGCTGGATACCATCACCAAAAGCGCCATGCACGATTGGTATTTGGATATTATGCATGAAATTGATCTGACAACGCTGTTTATCACGCACGATACGGACGAAGCGGTGAAACTGTCCGACCGTATTTGCATTTTGGGCGGAAAACCGGGGCATATTTTATGCGAAATCCCGATTGATGTGCCGCGGCCGCGCCCGCACGATTTTTCGCTGACTCCCGCATTTTTAAATTACAAACGGCAGATTGCCGAGAATTTGATTTTGTAAATACAAACAAGCAAAAACACAACCGTGAACGGGCTTATTCCGCACACGGTTGTGTTTTTCTGTTTGCCGGCTGCTGACGCTTATCTTACCGCGTCGGAAACCGCGTCGCCGGCGCCTGTAACCACCTCACCGACAATATCGCCCGCGCCCGTGACCACATCACCGACAATGTTGCCTGCGCCCGTGACCGCACCGCCGACCCCGTCGCCGATATCCTCTGCCGCCGCGCCGAGCCCGTTATCGGCATTGGAAACACCGTTCGTTACGCTGTTGGTCTCCGCATTGTTGTTGTCTGTCACCATACCGTCGTTTTTACTGCCGCAGGCAACCAAAACGACTGCCAGCAGGGCAATTAACGCCGCAATTAAAAGTATGCTTTTTTTCATAGAATTTTCCTCTTTTCCTGATTTTCGGACGCTGTTAGTGTGCGCTGTCTGCATCAATTTATACATTATTTTGTCAAAACGCCGTCGTCGGCATACAAAAGGATTAAAATATCGTCCTCAAAACCCGTTTCGGTGTCGATATACACCAAGAATTCCGTGCCGCTTTCGTTCTTGCAATGGAATTCATAGGTGTATTTCTCTGCCCCGCCGTCGGTGGGAATGACGGCAAGGCGCGTGTCCGTAACGGTGAGCAGGGGACTGATATTTTTCTGTGCCTCGGCGGCGGGAAGCGTGGGCGCGGGAATACGGCGCGCTTTATGGTTCATCAAATACCCGCGGCAGTCGGCGGAAAGAATTTTGCCGTCCGCAAGGCTTACCGAAATCTTGATTAAATCGGGATAGCAGATATATTCCCCGTCCTTATAGGCGTAATTGACCGTGCAAATGCCGTCGGAAATGCTGTAATAGCTTTCCTTCATATCAAAAAAGCCGTTTTGCACCAAAAATTCGGCGGCGTATTTGCGCGCGTCTTCATAGCCCATGGTGCTCTCCCCGACGAAAGCGGACGACAGCATATACAAAAGAGTACCGCCCTTTTTCGTCACGGCAATGACGGTATCGTCATAACGGAAGCAGTAGGCGGCGGTGGTGTCCGCTTCCTCTGCAACAAATTCCAAATCGGTTTTGTCCATTTTTAGAATTTTTGCCGCTTTTTCCTGTGCTTCGTCGCGCGTGACCTCAGGTTTATCGGCCAAGTAGACGGACTCTTTCTGCAAAATATGGTCGGAAAACGGCCCGTCGTAGATCAGCGACGGATATTCTGTCAGCGACTGCTCCGCGTCCTCCATATCGTCGGACAACAGAACGCCGTTATCTTTGGTTGCGGCAAGCGTTTGGTTGGTTGCCGTGAAATTCAAACTCCCGTCATACAACTGCGTGCGCATTTGGGAGATTTCCTCTGTCAGCGTTTGGGAAAATGACAACAGTTTTTGCATTTGGTCGCGTTCCGCGTCGGTAATTTTTTCTCCGCGCTGTGCCTTCCCGTTGAGCGTGGCGACAAAATCGCCGACCTGTGACAGGAATTTGTAGGTGTTGTCCATTTGTACCCCCGACAGCGGCAACACCGACAGGCTGGTTTTTGCGCCGGTTGCCGCGCGGTGCAGTTCTTCGGAAAGACTGCCCAACATCGGCGGGGTGGCGGTGTAAATGCCCTTTTGCAAATCTGTGTAAATCGTGTCTAAATAGGTGTCTAATTCACACAGGGCGCGCTCACTCGAAAGGCGCACCTGCCGTTGCAGCTTTGTCGCGCGGACATTCCCGACAATCGCAAAGGTTAAAAGGGCGAAAAATACGGCCGCGCTGAATGAAAAAACGCGAATTTTCCCGCGTTTGGTGATTTCTTGCTTCATACGGTTCACCTCGTCGGTAGAATTTACAGAAAATATGAAAATATACAGAAATTTCTTTGAAAAAATATGCTGTTTTATTTGCCAAAGCAGAGAATTTCGTGTATAATAAGAAACTGCGAAATTGTTGCATTTTGAAAGTTTTTTGAAAAGAGGGTTTGCTTTGTATTGTTATTTGGACAACAGCGCGACCACAAAGCCGTGTCAAGCGGCGGTCGATGCCGCAAATCGGGCGATGACCGAAGCGTTCGGCAATCCCTCCTCTTTGCATGCTTACGGGCTTGCGGCGTTGCAGCTGCTTGAAGACGCGCGCAGACAGGTGGCGAATGCCCTGTCGGCAGACAGCGCGGAAATTTATTTTACCCCGAGCGGCACGGCGGCAAACAATACCGCGATTTTCGGCGCGGCCGCGAAAGCGGGACGGCGCGGCGGCAAAATCGTCACCACGGCGTTTGAGCACCCGAGTGTGGAAAACGCTATGCGCCGATTGGAGGAACAGGGCTTTACGGTGGTGCGGCTTTTGCCCGACACCGACGGCAACATTACCGCAGAGCAGTTCCATAACGCCATTGACGAGCAAACCGTTTTGGTAAGCTTGATGGCGGTCAACAACGAGGTCGGCAGTATTTTACCGTTTGACAAAATCGCGGGCATTCTGCGGCGCAAAAAGAGCAAAGCGCTTTTGCATGTGGACGCGGTGCAGGGCTTTATGAAACTCCCGATTGCGCCGAAAAAATGCGGGATTGACCTGCTTTCCGTCAGCGC
>SFIQ01000041.1 GCA_004555265.1 Ruminococcus sp. | reverse complement strand
CCGTTCCGTAAAATTATATCAAATTACGCGGGCGAACACAGTTCGCCCCTACGAGTAGGGAACAACCTCCGTGTTGTTCCGCAAAATTACATCAAAATCGACGGGCGGGCATGGAAACCCGCCCCTACAACGGGGCGCCGAGTCGTCGCCCCCTACGCACGAAATAGAATATGTTTGCCCCCACAAACCCATATTTGTCCTTCTGAATGAAGGGAATACATCTCCGCCGCGAAAAACGCTTTTTTCTGCCGAAAACGCTATACATATTATAATATATATAAATATATATAAAACAGTTGAAAAAGTTTTCGGTTTATGCTAATATAATAAATGTATTCGTAAAAATATCGCTTTCAAGCGCCGTTTTTGCTGTTTTGCCCTAAACACGGGTGAGAATATGCAATCGGCACAAACGCGCCCTGTGGCGGTTTTCAGCGATTTTTAAAAACCGGCTTTGGTTTTGTTTTTTGTATTTTTTAAATTTTTTTGAACGGAGACTGATTTATGGAATCCCTTTCCGAATTGTGGGACGCCGCCTGCACCTATATCAAAACCGACGGCGGCATTACAAGCGCGGTGTTTTCCCTGTGGCTTGCACCCTTACAACCGGCTGCTTTTGACGGGGAAAAAGTCACCCTAACCATTGACAACGAATTCAAATACGGCATTGTCACCAAAAAATTCACCGAACTTTTGGAACAGGCGTTTTTCAATGCGCTGGCGTTTCCCGTCCGTGTGGAAATTCTGCTTGTGGAAAAAGAAAAAGAGGAAGAAACGCCCGTTTCCGCCACCGCGAGCACCTCTGCGGACGAGTTGGTTATTAACAATCGCGCCAACAGTTTTGAAAATTTCGTGGTCGGCAAATCCAATAACTATGCCTATGCCGCGGCGAAAAAGGTCGCCGAAAATCCTGGCAAAACCTACAATCCGCTGTTTATTTACGGCAAAAGCGGGCTTGGCAAAACACACCTTTTAAAAGCCATTGAAAATTATATGAAAAGCCGCAACCCCGAGGCTTCGATTATTTATGTTACCAGCGAAAATTTCACCAATGACATTATCGAGCATGTGCGGTTTTCCAACAATCCCTCTGAGATGCGCGAAAAATACCGTCACGCCGACGCGCTTTTGGTGGACGATATTCAATTCATCGCCGGCAAAAACTCAATAGAAGAGGAGTTTTTCCATACCTTTAATGCCTTAACCGAGAACGGCAAGCAAATTGTGCTTTCCTCCGATAATCCGCCCAACGAAATCCCGAAGTTGACGGAACGGTTGAAAAACCGTTTTGAATGGGGCTTAATGGCAGACATTCAGCCGCCGGATTTTGAAATGCGTATGGCAATTATCAAAAACAAAGCGGACGCACTTTCTTTTTCCATTCCCGACGCGGTTGTGGAATTTATCGCCGAGCAAGTCAGCCACAATGTGCGGCAGCTGGAAGGCGCGGTGAAAAAATTGCAGGCCATTTGCGTACTGCTTGACACCACCCCGACCATCGAAATTACCAAAGATGCCATCAAAGAACTGATGAACACCACACAACCCGTTTCGGTCGTGCGTGAAAAGATTTTAGAGCAGGTTAGTGCCGTAATGGGCGTTTCTGTCAACAATATCACCTCGGACAAGCGCGACAAAAATATCAAAGACGCCCGCCAAATGGCAATGTATATTATCCGCGAAATGACGGGAATGTCGTTAGAAGAAATCGGAAAATGCTTTAACGGCAAAACGCATTCCACCGTCAAACATTCCATTGACAGCGTTGCCGATAAAATGGATAAGGATAAAGAATATAAAGGTTTGGTCGAAAATATCATCAAAAATGTACAGGAAATTTAAATCGTAGGTTTGCTTTGTAGGAAGACTTTTTCTTTTCCTTTCGATTGGGAATTTATACAAATTGGGATTTGTCTATCCAACCGTAGGGGCGATTCACGAATCGCCCGTCGATTTTGATGTGATTTGCCCCTCCGTCACGCGCTTTGCGCGTGCCACCCGCTGACGGCGGCGGTCTCCCTCTGTCGCTTTGCGACATCTCCCTCACACTGTGAGGGAGTCGACCCCAATAAATGGGGAGGTTTGCGGAACGGTCAAGACCGTTCCCTACGCACAAAAAACAATTCGAGCGTAGGGGGCGACGACTCGGCGCCCCGTATCCCCTCCCTCTTAGAGGGAGGTGGCTTTTGCCGCAGGCAAAAGACGGAGGGAGAGAAATGAAAAAATCTCTCCCCCAGTCAAATGCTGTGCATTTGACAGCCCCCTCTGAGAGGGGGCGGAAACGGCGGGAGCAAGCCCCCGCCCTACCGCATAAAATCATCCCCACAACCCCAAAATTGTCCTTCTGATTTATAAACAAGTTTTGATTTTAAACAGCGAAGTTTTGAACATGCTTTTACCGGTTATTTTTTAACTGTTGAAAAACAAATTTTTTAAACAAGTTTTCAAAAAGCAAACAAGGGCTGTTAAGCCTTTTGTCAGGCGCATTTTACCGGGTTTTTAACATTTTGCGCCGCCCCTACTTCTACTACTATATATTATTTATTATATTATATTTTTTTGAAAGGACTTTTTCGTATGAAACTGATTTGCGACACCCAAAAGCTCTCTGAAATTTGTTCAAATGTACAAAGAGCGGTTTCTTCCAAATCTTCCATTCCCGCAATCGAAGGCATTTTGTTGCAGGCGGAGGAAAATACATTGACTTTAACCGGCTACGATTTGGAGGTCGGTATGATTACTTCAATGGAGGCACGCGTCGAGGAGCGCGGCAGTATTATTTTAAATGCAAAAATCCTTTGTGATATTTTGCGTAGTCTCCCCTTTGAAACCGTGCGCATTGAGGCAGACGAGAGACTTACCTGCCGCATCAAAAGCGGAGACGCGGAATTTACACTGATTGGTATTTCCGCCGCGGAATATCCGGAGTTACCGAATGTCGAAAGCGGGTTTCCGATTGTTGTGGACAGCGATTTGTTAAAGGATATGATTCGCAAAACGATTTTTGCCACCGCCGAAAACGATGTAAAAGTCGTGCATACCGGTGTACGCTTTGAAATCCGCGACCGCAAAATCCGTTTGGTTGCCGTGGACGGGTTCCGTCTGGCCATCCGCAACGAAGAAATTGATTATGACGGCGAAGAAAAAATCTTTGTCGCACCGAAAAAGACCTTGAACGAAGTTTTAAAATTAAATGCGGGCGAGGACGGCAAAATTGCCGTCAATGTCGGCAAACGGTTTATCGTATTTGAAATCGGCAGTTACCGCATTGTTTCGCGTTTATTGGAAGGCGAATTTCTCAATTATCAGGCGGCAATTTCGGGCAATATCAACGCAACGCTGCGCGTCAATACCAGACAACTCATCAGAAGCATTGAGCGCACTTCGCTGATTATTACCGACCGCGCAAAAAGCCCGATTCGCTGTATTTTTGATGACAATTTAATCCGCATTTCGAGTACAACCGCGCTCGGTACGGCAAATGACCGTCTGCCGTGCGAGGGCTCGGGCGGCAAAATGGAAATCGGCTTTAACAACCGTTATCTTTTGGACGCTTTGCGCGTGTGCGATGCAGACGAAGTGCTCGTGAAATTGAGCAGTCCGATTTTGCCGATTCTCATTACACCCGTAGAGGGCGATGACTTCCTGTTCTTGGTGTTGCCTGTGAGGTTGAAAACCGAATGAAACCGATAAAAATTACGGCAAAGGTTGTGCCGATGGCAAAAAAACAAGTGCAGATTACCACGGAGTTTATCCGCTTGGACGCGGCGCTGAAATTGGCAGACGCCGTGCAGACGGGCGGGCACGCAAAAATCGTGATTACCGAGGGCGAAATCAAAGTAAACGGGGAAATTTGTACCCAACGCGGCAGGAAACTGCGCAAAGGCGATACTTTTTCTTTTGCAAATACGGTGTATGAGATTGTTTGAGGGATTTTGATGCTTGTAAAATGGCTGAATCTGCAAAATTTCCGCAATTTGGAAGATATAGAGATAGAGCCCGCCGAGGGCGTCAATGTGATTTTCGGCGAAAATGCGCAAGGCAAAACCAATTTGCTCGAAAGCATTTGGCTGTTTACGGGCTGTAAAAGTTTTCGCAGTCACCGTGATCGGGAAATGGTCGGCTTTGACGCGCCGTTTGCCAAAAATACGATGCGCTTTTTTGCCCACGGCAGAGAACAGGATGCGATTTTATATATCGACCAAAAGCGTACGGCGATGAAAAACGGCGTGACCTTAAAATCCCCCGCGGAGTTAATCGGCGATTTTTATGCAGTGGTATTTGCGCCCATACATTTGTCGCTCGTCAAGGAAGGACCGCTGTTTCGGCGGCGGTTTTTGGATACCGCGCTGTGTCAGTTAAAGCCGAGTTACGCAAAAACCTTGGCAAAATACAACCACACCTTAACCCAGCGAAACGCGCTGTTAAAGGATATTCAATTTCACCCGGAATTGCTCGACACCTTAGAGGTTTGGGATGACCGCCTTTCCTCCTACGGGGCGGCGGTGGTCAGCGAGCGTGTAAAATACACCGCGCAGCTGAGCGAAAACTGTGCAGAAATTTACGCGGGATTGTCGGGTAACCGTGAAAAGTTAAAAATTAACTACGTCAGCAATTTCGGCGGGTATAACGGCGATGCATACGCCATAAAAGACCTGTTAAAACAGCGGCTGACGGACACGCGGCGCGAGGATATTTTCAATAAAATGACCGTCGCAGGGCCGCACCGTGACGATTTGCAAATTCAAATTGACGCGCTTTCGGCGCGCAGTTTTGCCTCGCAAGGGCAACAGCGCTCCGCGGCACTCGCGATGAAGCTGTCCGAGGCGAGTATTATCAAAGCGGAAACCGGCGAAGAGCCCGTGATTTTGTTGGACGATGTGATGAGCGAGTTGGACGAAACGCGGCAGGATTATATTTTGAACCATTTGGGCGGCAGACAGGTATTTATCACCTGCTGTGACCCGACCGCCGTACTGCGGCTTTGTGAGGGCAGAACCTTTCACATGGAAGAAGGGCGGGTGCTTTGATGTATCTCGACATCGGCGGCGAAACGCTTTTGCGCACGGAAAATATTCTCGGGATTTTTGATTTAGACAACACCACCGTCAATAAGGTAACGCGCGAATATTTAAGCGACGCCGAAAAAACGGGATTTTCCAAAACGGTTTCTTATGATTTGCCGAAATCTTTTTTGGTCACGGTGGAAAAAAACGACCGGTTTGTGTATATTTCACCCCTGTCCACGGCAACGATTTTAAAACGGTTGAATGGGTAGATAATTTTTATCTATTATTAAAATATATGCCTTTTTGTGTTCTTGTAAATTGGGGTTTGTGGGGATAATCCTATGCGGTAGGGCGGGGGCTTGCTCCCGCCGTGGGGTTTGATGTAAATTAACGGCGGGAGCAAAATTTTCCGAATTCGGGCACCCTTTTGTCTGCTTCGCAGACATTTCCCCTATCAGGGGAATCACCCCGCCCTACCATGGAAATTCAATTTCGTGCGTAGGGAACGGTCTTGACCGTTCCGTAAAATCACATCAAAATCGACGGGCGATTCGTGAATCGCCCCTACAACGGGGCGCCGAGTCGTCGCCCCCTACGCTCGCATTATAGTTTGCCCGTTCCGTTAATATCCCCACAAACCCAAATTTGAACAAATTCCCAATCAAGAATAGATATGTTTCTATTTGCACAAATTCCCAATCGAGAATAGATATGTTTCTATTCGCACAAATTCCCAATCGAGAATAGGTATGTTTCTATTTGCACAAATTTCCATTCGAGAGGATATAGAAAGAATATCTACAAAGTAAATTCACGATTAAAAACGGAGGAAATATATGGAAAACGAAGTTTTGCACACGACGGAGAACGAAGAAGAACAAATGGATACCGTCGTCACCGAGGAATACGGCGCGGATCAAATTCAGGTTTTAAAAGGCTTGGAAGCGGTGCGCAAACGCCCGGGCATGTATATCGGCTCGACGGGGCCGAAGGGCTTGCATCATTTGGTATACGAAATTGTCGATAACTCGGTGGACGAAGCGCTGGCGGGCTATTGCACCCACATCGAGGTAGAAATTCTGCCCGATAATGTGATTACCGTGCGCGACAACGGCCGCGGCATTCCCGTGGATATGAATGAAGAAGAGGGACTGCCCGCCGTGACGGTGGTTTTGACCGTTCTGCACGCCGGCGGTAAATTCGGCGGCAGCGGCTACAAGGTTTCGGGCGGCTTGCACGGCGTGGGCTCGTCGGTTGTAAATGCGCTTTCCGAATGGTTTGAAATCGAGGTCAGCCGCCAAGGGCATGTGTATCACCAACGCTTTGAACGCGGCGACATCGTAACGGATTTGACCGTCATCGGCGACACCGACCAAACCGGTACGTTTATTAAATTCAAAGCGGATGCCGAGGTGTTCACCGAAACCACCGAATACGAATATGAAGTGTTGGAGCGCAGACTGCGTGAGCAGGCGTTCTTGAACGCGGGGCTGTCGATTACCTTGACCGACAAGCGCGACGCGGGCAATATTCAATCCGAGGAATTCTGCTACGAGGGCGGCATTCGTTCATTTGTGGAATATATCAACGAAAGCCGCGGCCTTACGCCCGTACACGATGATGTAATGCACTTTACCACCGTAAACGGCGACAAAAGCGCCGAGGTAGCGGTGTCTTACAATGACGGCTACAACGAAATTATTTTGAGTTTTGCAAACGATGTCCGCACCGTGGACGGCGGTACGCACGAGCAGGGCTTTAAAACCGCGCTGACGCGTGTGTTCAACGATTACGGCAAAAAGTTCGGTCTTTTGAAAGAGGCGGACAAAAAACTGTCGGGCGAAGATGTGCGAGAGGGCTTGACCGCCGTCATCAGCGTAAAACTCACCGAGGCAGAGTTTGAGGGGCAAACCAAGAGCAAACTCGGCAACACCGAAATGACCGGTGTTGTTTCCAAAATGATTTATGACAAAATGATGACCTATTTTGAGGAAAATCCGAGCGTGGCGAAGGCGATTTTCAACAAAGCGCTGGACGCGTCCCGCGCGCGAGAGGCGGCAAGAAAAGCGCGTGACAATGCGCGCAGAAAATCCGCACTCGAAAGCAATTCCCTGCCCGGCAAACTTGCCGACTGCACCGACAAAAACCCCGAAAACACCGAAATTTATATCGTAGAGGGCGATTCGGCAGGCGGCTCGGCAAAAGAAGGGCGCGACCGCAACATTCAGGCAATTTTGCCGCTGTGGGGCAAAATGCTCAATGTCGAAAAAGCACGCGTCGATAAGGTCATCGGCAATGACAAATTAACGCCGGTCATTACGGCGCTGGGCACGGGCATCGGCGACGATTTTGACATTACAAAACTGCGGTATCACAAAGTGGTCATTATGGCGGATGCCGATGTGGACGGTGCGCATATCCGCACCCTGCTGTTAACCTTCTTCTTCCGCTATATGCGGCCGCTGATTGAACACGGCTATGTGTATATTGCACAGCCGCCGCTTTTCAAGGTTTCCAAAGGCAAAAAGCATTTGTATGCCTTTTCCGACGAAGAGCGCGACCGCCAAATTGCAGAACTGGGCGGCAGTTGCGATGTGCAGCGCTACAAAGGTCTTGGTGAAATGGACCCCGAACAGTTGTGGGAAACGACCATGAATCCGAATTTCCGCACGATGCTGCGCGTGAGTTTGGAGGACGCGATGGAAGCGGACGAAAC
>SFIQ01000008.1 GCA_004555265.1 Ruminococcus sp. | reverse complement strand
GTCCGTTTCGACATCACTGCTGTATGCATATTCCACGACAAAACGGAAGCGTTCGTTTAATACGGTGTCGCTTTTAATGCGCGTATAGCTTTGCCCGACAAAGTTCGGCACATCGACAAGTTCCTGCTGTACGGACGGCGCGGTGGTGTCGTCTGCCGCGGAAGTGTCCCGCGTGAAGAACAAATACCCGCCGAGCACCAAAAGCCCGACCGCAACGCAAATGCCGAAAGAAATCAACAAAATACGCGTTTGCTCCTGTTTGCGGAGCATCTCTTTGCGGTTTTCGCCTGTACGGCGGCTTGGGCGGCGGTTTTGCGCGCCTCCATCACCTTCGGCGAGCCGGAAAGTTCTTCGCGGTATTCGTCAATCGTTTCGGTTCTGTCGTCGGGGGCAATCGCCAAAGCGTTTTGCACCGCGCTTACCGCATAGGCAGGCAGACTTTCGACAAACTTCGCCGGAATCATCAATTTATCGTTGGCAACGCGCACGGGCGCTTCCTCGGGGGTGCTGCCGATGAGCATTCTGTAAGTCACCGCACCGAAGGCGTACACATCTGTCCACGGACCGATACTGCCCGCATTGCTGTACTGCTCAATCGCGGCATAGCCCACCGCAAGTTCCGAAACATACCCGCTGTTTTGCACACGCGCCGGCAAAATCATAAAATCCGTCAAACGGATTTTGCCGTCGCGCCCCAAGTGGAGCGAATTCGGCGAAATCCCGCCGTGCACAACACCCAATTCGTGCAGTTTGGACACGGTGGACACCACCGGCATCAGCAAGGTTTTTGTCTGTTCAAAGGTCAAATACCCCGTGCGGCTTTTCAATAAAAACTCCCGCAGAGTAATGGTCTCCACAAATTCCGAAACCGCATACGCCGTGCCGTTTTCCTCGACAATATCCAAAACGGGAATCATCGCCGTCAGCGAGCGCACGCGCGCCAATTTGCGCCACAGTTCCAAAAAGTCCGCAAGACCGTCCCGATACAAAAGTTCACTGCCGCTTTGCACCAAAACCCGTCTTCCGTCTTCGGCGCGGGCAATGTGCCCGTCGGGGAGGTATTCCCGCACGGAAACCGGCACCTTGCGCTCGGCATCCCATGCGATATAGGTTGCACCGTCGCCGCCGGCAGACAGCATTTTGCCAATCACATACCGCCCACCAACCATCGTTTTCATCGGCAGATACGGTGCGATTTGCGGGCTGTCCGCCGCAAAACCGCAATGCGGGCAAACCGCGGCGTCCCCGATTTCTTTCATACAATTCATACATAAATTGTCTTGCAGCATACAAAGACCTCCGAAAACCGTTTATGTAAATACAAATAATGCTTCGAGTATATATGATAGCAAAAAAGCCGCCCGATTGTCAAGACGCAGGCAAAATACGACAAAAGAAAAAGGCGGCTCACCGCCGCCTTTTGCGAACACAACATTCGCAAGTTAAAAAGAAAGAGAAAACAAAATCCGATTACGCATGTAAAAGTTTTTCGGAAACATTTTTGTTGAAGAACGCAATGACGGGGCCCATGCAAAACGCCGTAACAACGGTGCCGATACCCACAGGACCGGCAAAACACATGGCAACCGCCGTGCAGGTAAGGTCGGTAACCACACGGCACCATTTATACTGCAATTTGGTTTTTTCGTCGAACACAAATCCCACCGCGTCATACGGGCCGACACCCAAAGCCGCTGTAAAGAACAAAGAAGCGGCAAGGCTTAACATCATCACGCCCGAAAGCATCAGGCAAAGCTGTACGGGGAATGCCGTCGGCGCGGGCAAAAAGCGGTCGTAAAGCTTGGTGAAAAACTCGCAAACATAACCGACGCCGACCATATTGACCACCGTGCCGATGCCGATGAGTTTTTTGGAGAAAAACGCTACGGCGAACAGCAAAACGCCGTTGACCGTCATTTGATAAAACCCGAAGCTCAAACCCAATTTCTCGCTGACCGCCATATTCATTGCGGTAAAGGGGTCGACGCCGAGGTCGGAAAAAGAGAAAACGGAGGTGCTAAACCCCATCAGCAAAATACTGCATACCATAATCAGCATACGGCGCTTGCCGTTTTTTTCGTTCCAAACGGTCATCGGGGATAAATTTTTGAGAATGGCTGTCATATCTGTACCTACCTTATCGAAAGTGCGAATTTAGTGAATTTGCACATAGAATTGTTCTTTCGTTTAGTCATAGTTTACAATGCATTTCTAAAAAAGTCAACAGGTAAATCATACCTTTTGTTCTAATCAGTACGGTTTTATCGCATAAAATAAAATGCACAATCTCTGCATATATTTTTTGTGCAATCTCACAACAATATCGGCGTATTCAAATAAAATAGGCATAAAATAACGCATCTAAATTCTTTTTAAGAATTTAGATGCGCCAAACCATTTGGAATATTTTTCAGTTTTTTTGTTATATTTATTTATAGTGAATATATGTTCACTTTTCGGCAATCGTGCCGCCGCCGACCACCGTATCGCCGTCATACAGAACCGCCGCCTGCCCTGCTGTCACGGCGCGCTGGGGCTCGTCAAACACAATTTTCAGGTGATTTTCATCCGTTTGCGTAACCGTTGCGGGCTGTTCGGTTTGGTTGTAGCGAATTTTGGCAGACAGCCGCATCGGCGTATCCAAACGGTCGCACGCCGTCAGGTTGATGTCCTGTACAAAAACCTCTTTCGAGAATAAATCCTCGTTAAACCCGAGCACCACACGATTGTGTGGCAAATCCTTTTTCACCACATACATCGACGCAGGCAACGCTAACCCTAAACCGCGGCGTTGCCCGACGGTATAGCGAATAATGCCCTTGTGCTCGCCCAATACCCGACCGTTCAAATCGACAAATTCGCCCCTTGGGTAAGTTTTGCCGGTGTATTTTTCGATAAAGGAGAAATAGTCGCCGTTCGGGACAAAGCAAATATCCTGACTGTCATGTTTTTTGGCGTTGACAAAGCCGTTTTCCGCGGCAATTTCGCGCACTTCGGGCTTGGTAAGTTCCCCGAGCGGAAACAGCGTATGCGCAAGTTGTTCGGGCGTTAGGGAATACAACACATAACTTTGATCTTTGTGCAAATCCTTTGCTTTTTTAAGCACCAGCCGGTCGCCCTGCTTTGCAATGCGCGCATAATGTCCCGTGGCAACATAGTCCATATTCAGTGTCAGCGCCTTGTGCAAAAGGCGTTCAAATTTCATATATCGGTTGCAGTCAATGCACGGGTTGGGCGTAAAGCCCTGTTCATACGCGCGCACAAACCGTTCCATAACCTCTTTTTCAAAGTCCGCGGTCATATTCAGCACATAGTGCGGCACGCCGAGCCGCGCGCACACAGAACGCGCGTCCTCAATATCATCCAAAGAACAGCATGCTTTTTCTTTCGGCACATCAATTTCGCTGTTTTGAAACAGTTTCATCGTGGCGCCGACGATTTCATATCCCTTTGCCTGTAACAAGTATGCGGTCACGGAGCTATCCACGCCGCCGCTCATTGCCGCAAGCACCTTTTTGGTTGTATCTGCCATAAACAAAATTCCTATCAGCCGAGCCGCAGCATTTCGTCAATGCATTTGCGCGCTTTTTGAATTGTGTCTGCGTCCAGCGTGATTTCCACCCCGCCGCGCCCCAGCAGGACATTGTATACATCGGGCAATGTGGACATTTTCATATTTTTGCAAATGAGCTTCTGCGAAAGATAATGGAAAATCTTGTCAGGGCATTCGTACTGCAAATGTTCGGCAATACTCAATTCCGTGCCGATGATAAACTCGTTGCAGTCGCTCTTTTTCGCGTAGTCCATAATCGCCGAGGTTGAGCCGACAAAGTCCGCGTGGCGTACCACATCGGGCGTGCACTCGGGGTGCACCAAAAGTTCGGCATTCGGATATTTTTCTTTCGCCGCAACGGCTTCTTTTTCATTGACCGCCGCATGAATAGGACAACCGCCTTGTAACAGTTTGATATTCTTTTCGGGCACTTTTTCCTGCACATACGCGCCGAGGTTGCAGTCGGGAATGAACAAAATGTTCTTGTTTTCCAACTGCTTGACGATCTTTACCGCCGACGAGGAGGTTACGCACACATCACAAACGGTTTTGAGCGCGGCGGTGGTGTTGATATATGCCACGACGGTGTAATCGGGATACATCTTTTTCACCGCTTCAATCATATCCTTGTCCATCTGCTCTGCCATGGGGCAGCCCGCCTCGGGGTGTGCGAGCCACACGGTTTTTTCGGGAGACAAAATTTTTACAGTCTCCGCCATAAAGCGCACGCCGACCATCAGCACATTTTTTTGCGGCGCCGTTGCCGCCTTTTGCGAAAGGGCGAAACTGTCGCCCGTGAAATCGGCAATTTCCAAAATTTCATGCGCCACATAGCTGTGCGCCAAAATGCAAACATCTTTTTCTTTTTTCAGGCGTAAAATTTCCGTCTGCAATTCCTGTACGGTCATATGCAAATACTCCTTATTGAAAATCCGTAAATCGGTTTCCGTCGCCTTTCATGATACGCAATTTTCATTGAAAAATCAAGAGGGATTTACGAAAACTGTATCTTTCCTGTGTTGCCGAAATATTACAAATCGGTAACAAGTCTTGTTTTTTTCAAAAATCTATATATAATATAGGTGTGGAAATAGGACTTTTCCGAAAGAACGCATTTTTGAATTTGCAAGGATTTTTTGCTATGAATAAACTTCTGAATTCTACGCGCCTGTTGCATATGCGCGAATTTATGATTAGCGGGCGGTATATGGCGCTGTTGTGCTCGATAGCCGCGTTGTTTTCGACCTTTGAGTTCAATGTAGAGGGCGTGTTGGTATTTGCCTGCATCATCGGCTTTACCCTGGTGGTTTGCGACGATTTGCTTGCCACCTTTATGCCGTTTATGCTGACTTGCCTAATTGCCGCAAAATGCTACAATTCATTCAGCATTTTCATTCAGTATGTGCCGCTGGGCGTCATATTGATTATTTGCATCTTATTGCATTTTATTTTATACGGAAAGAAACCGGATTTCGGCGGCAGGCTGCTGTTGCCGATGACGCTCGTCTCCGCGGCGGTGATTTTGGGCGGCGTCGGCTTTATTTCCAAAGAAGAGTACCTAAGCGGCGTTTCCGTTTTTTACATATTGAGTTTGGGGCTCGGCATGGTGTGTTTGTATGTACTTTTTTACACACATCTTACCGTGCGAAAAGAATATTCCTTGATAGACAAGGTCACCTTGATTATGGTGCTGTCGGGGTGTTTTGCTTCGTTTGTCACCATTGCGTTTTACCTTATCAATATCAATGCGGTCTTGGAAAACCATTCGCTTTTATTTATGCAGTGGCGCAACAATTACTCCACCTTTTTAATGTTGTGTATTCCGTTTGCATTTTTGCGCGGCAACAAAAAGCCGTATTCCATTATGCTCGGCTTTGTATTTTTCTTCTGTATTTTGCTCACAGGCTCGCGTGGTGGGCTTGTGTTCGGCGCGATTGAAATGTTGATGTGCTGTGTGCTGTTCATTTTGTATGACAAGCGCCGCCGTTTAACCTATATTGTCGTTTGCCTGTGTCTGTTGTTCGGCGTATTGGTCTTTTCGCGGGAATTTTTCTCGTTTTTCGGCTCGACCTTTGACCGCCTGTTGTCCGCGATTAACGGCGTGCTTATCGGGGAACAGCAAGAGGTGCGCTATTATCAATACAAGCGCGGAATCGAGGATTTTCTCAACAACCCCGTATTCGGCACGGGGATAGGCTATATGGGCAACCGTGATGTGTACGCGGGCGCGGATTTTTCGATTGCGTGGTATCATTGCGAGCCGATTCAAATTGCCGCGAGCTTCGGCATTGTCGGCATTGCGACATATGTTTACCAATTCATCTGCCGCATTGTCCTGTTGTGGCGCAAAGCGACAATGTTTAATATGACGGTATTTTTGGCGTATATCAGTTTGGAGCTGATGTCGCTTGTCAACCCCGGCATTTTCAGCCCGATCCCCTATCTTTTAATTGTGACCATGCTCTTTGCGATTGTGGAACGCTGTAACGCGGGCGAAACCCAGCAGGCGGTAACCACCGGCGACCCGAAAGAGGAATTGCCCGATGACCCGCAAAGCGTTGCGGCGGAGTAGGGCGGCTTGCCCCCGCCGCGGGATTTATATGGTTTTGCGTTTGCATAGAATTCGCAAAGCAAAAAGGAGGAGAATGGTATAAAAAAAGCGACCGTAATCGTAATGACCGTCCTACTTTTGTTCAGCTGTATTCTGCCCGTCTCGGCAATCAAAATCAGCCCATCGTTAGAATGTGTCGTTTTGCAAACAGAGGATATACCTACCGAAACAGCCTATATAGATTTGTTGCTCCCGTTTGCGGAAATTCCCGCGTGTTATACCGAATGGAACCAAACATATTCCGCCGACGGTATTGCCTATGAAAATATACAGATTTCTGCCGACAGCGCGATTGCAAACTATAGCGAAGACGGGTATTGCAGTTTTCTTGCACATTTTGAACATGCAAAAATAACGGTTTCTTCTTCCAATGACAGCGGCTTATGGGTAACATTCGGCGATGACAATTACGAAAATCTGTACGATTTTCAAAAGTGTAAGTCCATAAAACTTGCTTTTGTGGATAAAGACGGTAACATCCTGAAAGTCACCGAAGCCGTATCCGTACGCGACCGTTTATTTTCGTATTTTCAAAATATCGAGTTATACGGTGATACCGTCAAATGCGTTTACGCCTTCAATCCGTACCGCGGTGTATTGATCGCTGTATTGGCAGCATTGGCAGGCATTTACGGCATTTTGAAATTGCACGATGCAAGGCGGGCAAAACGCTATGGGCAGTGACTGCCGATAACCTGCACAGCTATACGATTGTCATTCTGAGACGATAGACGAAGAATCTCTGCTTAATATAGTTGATTTGTTGAGATTCTTCACTTCGTTCAGAATGACATTTTTTTATTTTGCGGCATGCAACGAGTTCCCTACACGATTTTCTCTGTATGATAAAACCACCCGCGCAACGATTCAATTCTGCGCAGGTGGTTTTTCAGTCTTGTTTTTTATTTTTCGTTTTTCTTGTCCAACGGGCGGACGGCGCGCAGTTCGATATATCCGCGTTCGCCGCGCGGCTCTAACTGCATACGCGGGTTGTCATCGTCCCAGCGGTAGCCTATCAGCGCGGGGTCGTATTTTTCCATCGCGCATGCGTTATCGGCTCGATTTTTTAGGGGGAGATTATTCCGCGTGGTGATGCTCGTAATGGCAACTGTCCTCTTTGAACAGCGCAGGGTCATAGGCAATGCCGTTTTTGTCATAATAATCCTTGACCGCGGCTTTGATTGCCTCCTCGGCAAGCACGGAGCAATGAATTTTCACCGCCGGCAGACCGTCGAGCGCCTCGACAACCGCTTGGTTGGTCAGTTTGAGCGCATCCGCAATCGGCTTACCTTTAATCATATCGGTTGCCATGGAACTTGTCGCAATCGCCGACGCGCAACCGTAGGTGTTGAACTTCACATCGGTAATGATGCCGTCCTGCACCTTGATATACATTTTCATAATATCGCCGCATTTCGCGTTGCCGACCTCGCCGATACCGTCCGCATCTTCGATTTTACCGACATTGTGGGGTGTGGCGAAATGCTCCATCACTTTCTCGCTGTATTCCATTATGCAAGACCTCTTTCCTTTTGAATTCTCTCCCACAGCGGGGACATACTGCGTAACCGTTCGATGATTTCGGGTACGCAGGAAATAATATAGTCTATTTCTTCCTCTGTATTGGTTTCGCAAAGCGACAGCCGCAAAGAGCCGTGCGCGACCTCGTGCGGCAAGCCGATGGCAAGCAACACATGGCTCGGGTCAAGGGAGCCCGAAGTGCACGCAGAACCGGACGAGGCGGAAATGCCTTTCATATCGAGATATAAAAGCAACGATTCCCCCTCGACGCCCTCAAAACTGATGTTGACATTGCCGGGCAAGCGCTGTTTTCGGTCGCCGTTTAAGCGGCTCAACTCAATTTTCAAAAGCCCGTCGATTAAGCGGTCACGAAGCGCCGTAACTTTTGCGGTATTTTCCGCGAGGTTGTCATTTGCCTCTTTGAGCGCCGCCGCCATACCCGCCATGGCGTAAACCGCCTCGGTACCTGCGCGTCTGCCGCGCTCTTGCGCGCCGCCCTCGATGAGATTCGGCAACCGAATACCCTGTCGGCAATACAGCGCGCCGATACCTTTGGGTCCGTGGAATTTGTGCGCCGACATCGACAGCAAATCAATATTCTGCGCTTTCACATCTATCGGCAAATGCCCTGCCGCCTGCACGGCGTCCGTGTGGAAAAGCACGCCTTTTTCATGACAAACCGCGCCGATTTCCGCAATGGGCTGTATTGTGCCGATTTCGTTATTCGCGTACATCACGGTGACCAGCGCCGTATCTTCGCGAATGGCATTTTTGACATCTTCGACTTTCACAATCCCGTTTTCATAAACGGGCAGATAGGTGATTTCAAAGCCGTACTGCGCTAACTTTTTCACGGTATGCAGCACTGCGTGATGTTCAAAACTTGTGGTAATGATGTGCTTTTTGCCTTTTTTCGCCATCAACTCGGCAATGCCTTTAATTGCCCAGTTGTCCGCTTCACTGCCGCCCGAAGTGAAATAAATCTCATTCGTTTCGGCGTTTAACACTTTTGCAACCGTTTCGCGCGCCGCCTGTACGCCGTGGTGTGCCGTCTGCCCGATTCTGTAAAGGCTGGAGGCATTGCCGTAAGTGTCTTTTAAATACGGCAACATCGCCTGCAACGCCGTATCGGACAATTTCGTCGTTGCGGCATTATCTGCATAAACTTGCATACATAAACATCTCTTTTCTATGGATAAAAACAGGATTTGCATTCCTTATTCATAGTAAATTCCTATGAATTCGGTAATATCATACAACCAAAGTAGGATATTGTCAATATGTGCAGATGCCAAAACTCCGATTATTCCGCAAAGAATTTTTCAGCATATCGCACAGTACCCATCGCGTCTTTGGAGTAAAAGTCCGCACCGATACGGTCGGCATAGTCCTGTGTCAAGACCGCGCCGCCGACCATCACGCGGCATTCGGGGTATTCACGGTGCAACAGCGCAATGGTTTTTTCCATATTGACCACGGTGGTCGTCATTAAGGCGCTCAAACCGACCAATTTCACCTGTTCGCGGCGCGCCGTTTCCAAAATCAATTCGGGGTCCACATCTTTGCCCAAATCGAGCACGGCAAAGCCGTAATTTTCGAGCAAAACTTTGACAATATTTTTGCCGATGTCGTGAATGTCGCCTTTGACCGTCGCCAGCACGATTTTGTGTGCGTGTTTCTCCGTGTCGGGCGTGCCCGTTTCCTGCAAAACGGCTTTGATTTCGTCAAATGCCGCCTTTGCCGCGTCGGCACTCATCAAAAGCTGCGGCAAAAAGATTGTGCCCTGTTCAAAGCCCTGCCCCACGCGGTCAAGCGCGGGAATTAACTGCGTGTTGATAATATCCAGCGGCGCGGCAGTTTGCAATAATTCTTTGGTGCGCGCAGACGCTTCGGCTTTTAAGCCCTTTTCAACAGCGGACTGCAAATCGCCTGTTGCGGCGGCAGTCGGCGCCGCGCTGTCGGTCGCATTTTGAATATACGCTTCAAAATTCGCATCCAACCCTTTCAACGCGCAAAACGCGTAGTATGCGTTCATCATTGCTTCGCTTTTCGGGTTGATAATACCGGCGGAAAGCCCGTTTTCCATGGCGAGGGTAAAAAATGCGGCGTTGATGTGGTCGCGTTTCGGCAGTCCGAACGAGATGTTCGACACCCCCAAAACCGTATGTGCGCCCAAGGTATTGCGAATATAGTGTAACGCTTTGAGCGTAATATTGGCATTTTGCACACCCGTGCTGATGGTCATGGCGAGCGTATCAAAAATCAAATTTTTCTTTTCAATGCCGTATGATGCCGCCGTTTTTAAAATGCGTTCGGCAATTTGGATTCTGCCCTGTGCCGTTTCGGGAATCCCGTTTTCGTCCAGCGTCAAACACACAACCGCGCCGCCGTATTTTTTGGCAAGCGGGAACACCGCTTCCATCGACTCTTTCTTGCCGTTGACGGAATTGATCAGCGGTTTGCCGTTGTATATGCGCAATGCGCGCTCCATGGCATCCGTGTCCGAGGTGTCAATTTGCAGCGGCAAATCGGTAATCCCCTGCAAACTCTGCACGGTGCGTTCCAGCACGGCAGGTTCGTCAATTTCCGGCAGTCCCACATTGACATCTAAAATATGCGCGCCCGCGTCAATCTGCGCCGCCGCTTCGGCTAAAATATAAGCTTCGTCCCCGCTTACGAGCGCGGCTTTCAGCCGTTTTTTGCCTGTTGGATTGATGCGTTCGCCGATCAGCACGGGCTTTTCCCCGAATGTGACGGTTTTGCCGTAAGACGTTACGGCCGTAAAGTCTTTTTGCTTGACAGATTGTGGCGCAACCGATTTGCAGACAGCCGCCGCCTGTAAATGCGCGGGACTTGTGCCGCAACAGCCGCCGACCGCCCAAACGCCCTTTGTATTTGCAATTTTCAGTAAATCTTCGGTAAATTCCGTGGGGGTGACATTGTAAGAGGTCACGCCGTCCACACACACAGGCAAGCCCGCATTCGGGTTGACAACAATCGGTGTACTCGAAACTTCCAAGGCTTTTTCCACGAACGGCAACATTTGTTTCGGTCCCAACCCGCAGTTAAAGCCGAGCGCGTCCACGCCGAAAGACTCCAACGTAACGACGGCGGTTTCGATATCCGCACCCGTTAAGAGTTTGCCCTGTGTGTCAAAAATCATCGTGACCACCACGGGCAAATCGCAGTTTTCTTTTGCGGCAAGCACCGCCGCCTTGATTTCGTACAGGTCGCCCATGGTTTCAATCAAAACCAAATCCGCGCCGTCTGCGCCTGCGCGCACCTGTTCTTTGTAAAGTTCATAGGCTTTACAGAACTCCAGCTCGCCGTAAGGCTTTAACAGTTTCCCTGTCGGTCCCATATCCAACGCCACGAGCACTTCGCGGTCTACTGTGTTTGCCGCCGCACGGGCATTTTCCACGCCTGCGCGTACAAGTTGCGGCACAGTATACCCCGTTCCGACGAATTTCAGCGCATTTGCGCCGAACGTATTGGTTTTTAAAATATCACAGCCCGCGTCCACATAGGCTTTTTGGATTTCCCGAATGACTTCGGGGTGCGTCACATTCCAAATTTCGGGCAATTCCCCTGCCGCAAGACCGCGCGCTTGCAACTGTGTGCCCATCGCGCCGTCAAACAACAGCATTTCTTTGCCGAAGCGTTCACGAAATCCCATTTTCTTCTTCCTTTCTGTATGCGCAGTCCGTATTGTCGCACAGCGCACAACCGCGTTTGTCGCACCGCTGTGCATCCCTTGTTAAACCGATAAACGCCGTCACGGACTTGGTCGGCAACATCAAGCAAGACTGCGTCAGCACAATTCCTGTGCGTTTCGTAATTTCCAACAGCGAAAACAAATCCCGTTGCGCCGTAAGCGCCATATCGCCGTACCCCGGCGAAAACCGCGGGCGCAAATACCAGCCGTTTTTGTTTTCTTTTTTGGCAATTTCGGCACAAACTTCGTCACAGTAACTTTCGGTTGCGGCGGCAAGCACCGCCTGCGCTACGGCGGCTTTGGCGCGGTCAGTCGCAGAGTAGCGGCGCAACAGGCTGTCCG
Source organism: Ruminococcus sp. (assembly GCA_004555265.1). Taxonomy (GTDB): domain Bacteria; phylum Bacillota; class Clostridia; order Oscillospirales; family Acutalibacteraceae; genus Fimenecus. Next base: position 160,015 of record SFIQ01000008.1, on the reverse strand, counting down.
CCCCCGCGCCGAGCGTTGCGGCGAACACCAAAATGCGTTCACAGCCGTTCAAATGGCGGCGGAGTTTTTCACTTTCAAACACCTTATCGCCGATTTTAACTTCCCGATTTGACAAAAACGCAAGCGGGAATTCCCCATATATACTTTTCGGTCGGATTTCCGTTTGCAGCGCAGACTCTACCGCACAAATGAAACGCAAAGTGTTTTCGTCCGGCGTATGCTGTCGAAATCCCAAATACCGTAAAACTTCTTTTTCGGATATTTCCATAAACTTTACCCTTTATTACAGCAGGTTTTTTTGGTTTTCTGCTTTTCTACCAAATACGCAAGCGTAATCGAGTCGACCGCTTCGTTAATCGCGTCCAAAACATTTTGCCAAACCTCATAGGTCACGCAGTCCGCGCAGTTTTCACAGCGGTGTTCGTCTTCGAGGCACGAAACCGGCGCCAAACTCCCCTCCGTCACGCGCAGAATACCGCCGACGGTATAATTTTCTGGCGATTTTGTCAATTTATACCCGCCCTGTTTCCCGCGGGTGCTTTCCACAAAGCCCGCCGCAGACAACAGTTTAATGATTTGTTCCAAATATTTTTCGGAAATCCCCTGTCGGTGCGCTACCGTTTTTATGGAAATATATCCCTCGTCCGCGTGCATGGCAAGGTCTAACATCAGCCGCAGTGCGTAGCGCCCTTTCGTGGAAATTTTCATGGTGTTCGCCCTCTTTTATCCGCATCATTTTGTATATAGCATTTCCGTCTGCACTATAATAATACAAAAGCAGTAGGAATTCAACCTGTTTTTTACAATTCCTTGACGAAGCACACAAAAAAGGGTACTATACAATCAGAATTTACTTTGGAGGCGCACGGTATGCGAATGCTCGATATTTTGGAACACAAGCGTTGTAAACAAGAACTGACGGACGAGGAAATTGCATATTTTGTAAACGGATTTACGCATAATGAAATCCCCGACTATCAAATGGCATCGCTGTTAATGGCGATTTGCTTAAACGGGATGACCGAACGGGAAACCGCCGTTCTCACCGACTGTATGGCACATTCGGGCGATATGCTGGATTTGTCGGATTTAGGGAATACAACCGCCGACAAGCACTCCACAGGCGGCGTAGGCGACAAAACCACCTTAATCGTTGCGCCGATTTGCGCCGCGGCAGGCGTGAAAATCGCCAAAATGAGCGGACGGGGGCTTGGGCATACGGGCGGTACGATTGACAAATTAGAGAGTATTCCCGGCTTTCGCGTGGCACTTTCCGAGGCAGAATTCAAGAAACAGGTGCAAACCATCGGCCTTGCCGTTATGGGGCAGACCGCCGACCTTGCGCCTGCGGACAAAAAATTGTATGCCTTGCGCGACGCTTCCGGCACGGTCAACAGCATCCCGCTGATTGCCTCGTCGATTATGAGCAAAAAATTAGCGGCGGGCGCGAAAAACATTGCGCTTGATGTAAAATGCGGCAGCGGGGCGTTTATGCAAACGGCGGACGACGCGCGCGCCTTGGCGGAGGAAATGGTACGCATCGGCAAAAACTGCGGCAGAAATACCGCGGCGGTCATAACCGATATGGATACCCCTTTGGGCACGCACATCGGCAATGCCTTGGAGGTCACCGAGGCGTGCGCTGTGTTGCGCGGCAAGGGCGCAGACGATTTGCGGGAGCTTTGTCTGATTTTAAGCGCGCATTTGATTGCCATGGCCAAACAAATGGATTACGATACCGCTTACTGCACCGCGGCGCGCGTTTTGCAAAGCGGCGAAGCCTTTGAAAAATTGCGGCAAATGGTAACCGCGCAAGGCGGGGACGCTTCGGTTTTAGACCGAGACACCTGCTTTTTAAAAGCCGCCGTCGAGCGGGAAGTCACAGCCCCGCAGGACGGGTATATCGCCCATATGCAAACGCAGACGGTCGGGGAAAGCGCTTCGCTGTTAGGCGCGGGGCGCGAAACCAAAGAAAGCAAACTCGACTACGCGGCGGGTATTGTGCTTCACAAAAAAACGGGTGACTTCGTAAAACAGGGCGAAACGCTCGCCACACTGTATGCCGCGACAGACGAAAAATGCCGCGCGGGCGAACAGCGATTTTTGCAAAGCCTTACCTTTTCCGCGAATAAATCCCAAAAAACACCGCTTGTACTCGGCACGGTGGAATGAAACAAAACTTACATGTTAAACCCCCGCAGCATTGTCGACGGACAACCCTGCGGGGGCTTTTTCATTGGATAACAAGGATTTTAGAACAAACCGGAAATGTTACCGTCGCTGTCCACATCAATGTTGTAGGCGGCGGGGACTTTCGGCAGTCCGGGCATGGTCATAATGTCGCCCGTCAGCGCCACCACAAAGCCTGCGCCTGCCGACAGCCGCAGTTCGCGCACGGTTAAAGTAAAGCCGCGCGGCGCGCCCAACAGCGCGGGATTGTCCGACAGAGAATACTGCGTTTTCGCCACGCACACGGGCAAATCGCCTTTGCCGAGCGCCTCGATTTCCGCCAAATTCTTTTTTGCCTGTGCAGTAAAGGTTACACCGTCGGCGCGGTAGATTTCTTTTGCAATGGCTTCGAGTTTTTCGGGGATGGACAGCGCAGTATCATACAGCGGGTGGTAATTTGACGGTTTTTCGTCGATGGTTTTGCAAACCTTCTTTGCCAAATCCATACCGCCCTCTCCGCCTTTTGCAAACACTTCGGTTAAAGAGACCTCTACGCCCATTTCACGGCAGAATTCTTCAATTACGGCGATTTCCGCGTCGGTGTCCGTACCGAAACGGTTGATGGCCACTACGGCAGGCACGCCGTATTTTTGCATATTTTCAATATGCGTTTTCAAATTGACAATGCCCTTTTTGAGCGCCTCGACATTTTCCGCACCGAGGTCTGCTTTCGCGACGCCGCTGTTATATTTGAGGGCGCGAATGGTCGCCACAATGACGATGCAGGACGGTTTGAGCCCTGCAAAGCGGCATTTGATGTCCAAGAATTTTTCTGCGCCGAGATCCGCGCCGAAGCCGGCTTCGGTGATGCAGTAATCTGCCAATTTCAGCCCCAATTTGGTGGCGGTGACGGAGTTGCACCCGTGCGCAATGTTGGCAAACGGCCCGCCGTGCATCAGCGCGGGGGTGTTTTCAAGCGTCTGCACCAAATTCGGCTTGATGGCGTCCTTCAAAAGCGCCGCCATGGCGCCCACGCATTGCAAATCGCGTGCAAATACAGGCTCGCCCGCATAGGTATATGCCACCAGAATATTGCCGAGCCGCGTTTTCAGGTCGTCTATATCCGACGCAAGGCACAAAATCGCCATAACTTCGCTGGCCACGGTAATCATAAAGTTATCTTCCCGCGGCACGCCGTTTATTTTGCCGCCCAACCCCACAACAACATTGCGAAGCGCGCGGTCGTTCATATCGAGACAGCGTTTCAAGAGAATACGGCGCGGGTCAATCCCCAGTTCGTTCCCTTGCTGTAAATGGTTGTCAATCACCGCGCAAAGCAGATTGTTCGCCGCGGTGAGCGCGTGCATATCCCCCGTAAAATGGAGGTTGATGTCCTCCATCGGCACAACCTGTGCATAGCCGCCGCCCGCCGCGCCGCCTTTTACGCCGAACACAGGTCCCATAGACGGCTCACGAAGCGCAATCACGGCATTTTTGCCGATTTTCTGCATGGCTTCGCCCAAACCGACGGTTACGGTGGTTTTCCCCTCGCCCGCGGGCGTGGGGTTAATTGCCGTCACCAAAACGAGTTTGCCGTCGGGTCTGTCTCTATATTTTTCACAAAGCGACAGCGGCAGTTTCGCCTTGTATTTGCCGTACAGTTCCAAATCGTCTGCGTCCATAGACAGCTTTTCCGCGATTTTTACAATCGGCTGCATTTCTGCCGCCTGTGCAATTTCAATATCCGATAACACGGTTTTACCTCCCACAAATTGTATCTAAGTGTTGTTTTGTCCTTTGTGCCCATGGGTAGCCCTGCATATATTCACCCAAATAGTTCTCCATTGCTGCCTTATCCTTTTGCAGGCAGGCATACAAGTCGCAGGTGAATTTCTCGGTATCGACGCTGCGCTGGTTGCGCACATCAATAAGAATATCCGAAATCCCCGCGTCAGAGAGCGAAACGCGCAGGCTTTTCAAGACCTTGCGGAACAGCGACTGCACGGTTTCGTCGTAATCGCGGTTGGGCCAAAGCATCGAAATCGCATTTTCGGTGCTGACAGAGCCGCCGCGGCGATCCACAAGCAGTGCCAACAGTTCCTTTGCCTTACCGCTGGAAAAATACACAGGCTTATTTTGCACAAATACATCAAAATAGCCAAAGGTTTTGATGCGCACCCCAGGCACTTCCGAAAGGGGATGCAAAGCCGAAGCCTTTTCGATTTCACGGCGAATCATCTCCTCGGAGAACGGCTTTAACACATACCCGATGGCATTTACGCCGAATGCGTCAAACGCATATTCTTTAAATCCGGTTACAAAAATGATTTTGATGGTTTTGTCAATGCGCAACAGCCGTTCGGCAAGCTCCAGCCCCGACATCACCGGCATTTCAATATCCAAAAACGCCAAATCGATTTTGTGCGTCGCGGCGTGCTCCAAAGCGTCCGCCGGATTGGAAAACGCCTGAAAATCTGTCACCTGCGGCAAAGATAGGCAAATATCGCGCAAATCCTCCAATGCCAATCTTTCGTCGTCGACGGAAATCACCTGCATAGCTTATCCTTCTCCTTTTTGCTGTGATATAGGTATATAAACGGTAACGGTCGTGCCCACCGACGGTGTACTGTCCACCGTAACCTCGGCGTGCATCATACTTGCAAAACGATACCGAATGTTCGACAGCCCCACATGACTGCGCCCGTCCTCTGCAAGTGCCGCTGTCGGGTCAAATCCGACGCCGTCATCGGACACCTGCACAATGTAGTTTTCCGCATCCTTGCGCGTGGAAAGTTTCACGGTGCCGCCCTCGGGGCGTTTGGTCACACCGTGCTTAATGGCATTTTCTATCAGCGGCTGAATACTCAATGTCGGCACGGTAAAGTTGTCTTCTGCAATATCGTATTCGATTTTCAGTTTGTCCGCAAAGCGAAGCAGTTCGATATTGCAGTAATACTGAATGTGTTGCAGTTCCGTGCGGAACGGGATAGGCTCCAAATGCGTTAAACTGTCCATATTCCCGCGCAAGTAGTAGGAAAAATCGATCACCGCTTTTTCCGCCGTTTTGGGGTCGCGGCGTATGAGCGATTTTATTGTGTTGAGTGCATTATACAGAAAGTGCGGCTGAATTTGCGAAATCATCACCGCCATATTGGCTTTTTCCAACTCTCGTTCCAATGCTTTGGCTTGGCGGGCGTTTGTATACATTACCACGGCGCTTCTTGCATGGATAATCGTAATGAACAATGCAAATAAGGCGAACGAAATCGGCATACACGAGGAGCAGCGGAACGGCATTGCCCCGCAGGTATACAGCGCGTCCACCGTCAAGCCCAACAGTAAAAACAAATACGCGCAGCACAAAAGTCCCGCATTTCTTTGCCCCGCCGCAAGGCGTTGGCAGAGCTTGTTTATCAAATACAAGTCCGCCACAATCGAGAACATTTGCAAAACCAAATAATAATAATTGGTATACACGGCATTCGGCAGCAAATCCGAGCCGATGACCACAAGTAAAAACGAAACGCTCAACAGCGCCATAGATTGCAGGCTGACGCGCAATTTTAATTCATCGCGGAAATAGATAATGGAAATCAGTTTGATAATAAAGGTGCTCGCAAAGGAAAAGAGAAACATTCTTTCATAGCTCAAATTCCCAAGCAACGGCTGTGAAACGGCATACCCTTCGGTGGAAATGAGCATACGCAACACCAAAGCCAAAAACAGCACCGTCAGCCACGGGGAAAAATAACGGATTTTCGAGCGGGCACTGAAAATCGCCAGTACAAGCGCGGCATATGCAATAATACCGATGAGTGCAAAGCGAAGCGCGGAGAACGCATTGGTATATGCGGTTTCATAAGCGTAGTCGGTAATCATCGGCGTTAAATACAGCCCTGAAAACGAGTCCGCCGAAACCTCTATGATAATTTCGTGCAAGCCATCGTCAAAATACACCTTATCCTTATGCACCGCGGGGCTTGTAAAAGTTTCGCCGACGGTGTCGCAGACGGTACCGCTTTCCGTCACCAAAACGCCGTCCGCATACACGCGGTAGGCGCACGCCAAATTCGGCACGATAATTGCCAGCGGCTTTGTATGAGAAAGCCCCTTTACATAGCACCGATACGAGGCGTACCCGCCGTTTTCGTACGGCATATTTTGCACGGGACTGCCCGCCCACGAGCCGGGCACGGAAATAGAATCGGACAGCACCGCACGGCCGTCCTCCGAAAGAAACTGCGCATAATAAAACTCCCAATTTCCTTGCAGATAATACCGATGTGTTTTCGCAAGCGGCACCGCCGCACTGAAATCGAAGGTATGGTCTTCCTGCCGAATGCCGTCCCGCTGTATAGAGAGACTGCCAAAACCGAACATGCCCGCAAGCACGGCGGACGCCGCAAGAACAAAACAGACCAAATACAGGTTGGCTTTGTATTTTTGCAAAAAGTTACGCATTTGCATTTTGCCGCCCTCCTGTATTTTTGTCGAAATAAAAACCAATATAGATTATAGACGAAAACGCGAAAGAAAACAAGCATTTTTCTGCATATTTTAAGTTGACAAGGCACGCGCGGGAAGGTATAATTTTTTCATTATAAAGGAAAGTGTGTCTTTTTGCATTTTCTGCGTTAAGGAGACTGTAAAAATATGGAATGGACAGGATTAAACGAATTACGGGAAAAGTATTTAAGCTTTTTTGAAAGCAAAGGCCATTTACGCCTGCCGAGCTTTTCGCTCGTGCCCCAAGGCGACAAAAGCCTGCTTTTGATCAATTCCGGTATGGCGCCGATGAAAAAATACTTTACGGGGGAAGTCACGCCCCCGAGAAAGCGCGTCACCACCTGCCAAAAGTGTATTCGCACGCCCGACATTGAAAATGTCGGCAAAACCGCCCGTCACGGCACATACTTTGAGATGCTCGGCAACTTTTCGTTCGGCGATTATTTCAAAGAAGAGGTCATTCCGTGGGCGTGGGAGTTCTGCACCGAAGTGATGAAAATGGATCCCGAGCGCCTTTACATCAGCGTCTATGAAGAGGACGACGAGGCGTACGATATTTGGACCAAGAAAATCGGCGTTAAGCCCGACCATATGGTGCGTTTCGGCAAAGAGGACAATTTTTGGGAGCACGGCGCAGGTCCTTGCGGCCCCTGCTCGGAAATTTACTATGACCGCGGCGAAAAATACGGCTGCGGTAAGCCCGACTGCAAAGTCGGCTGTGAATGTGACCGCTACATTGAGTTTTGGAACTTGGTTTTCACCCAGTTTGAAAATGACGGCAACAACAACTACACCCGTCTGGATCACCCCAACATTGACACAGGCATGGGGTTGGAGCGTCTTGCGTGCATTGCGCAGGATGTGGACAACCTGTTTGAAGTGGATACCGTGCAAAACATCATGAAGCACATTATGCAAATCGCAGATGTGGAATATCATAAGGACGAGAAAAAAGATGTTTCCCTGCGCGTGATTACCGACCACATCCGCAGCACCACCTTTATGGTCGGTGACGGCGTTTTGCCCTCAAACGAGGGCAGAGGCTATGTTCTGCGCCGTCTGCTGCGCCGCGCGGCGCGCCACGGCAGACTGTTGGGCATTAACCGCCCGTTTTTGTCGGAGGTTGCAGAAACGGTGATTCAGGAAAACGCCAACGCGTACCCCAATTTGGTGGAGAAAAAGGACTTCATTTTGAAGGTCATCGCCAACGAAGAGGAAAATTTCTCCAAAACCATTGACGCGGGGCTTCAAATCCTTGAAAAAATGATCGACTCCGCCGATAAATCCGTATTCAGCGGCGAGGACGCCTTTAAACTGTCCGACACATTCGGCTTCCCCATTGACCTTACAAAGGAACTGTTGGAAGAGCGCAATATGACCGTGGACGAAGAGCGGTACCGCGAGCTTGTGAAAGACCAGCGCGAGCGCGCCAGAAATGCCCGTGAAGATGCGGGGCAGGACGCTTGGAAAGGCTCTGCCGACGCGACCAAGGATATGGCGGCAACCGAATTTTGCGGGTACACGGATTTGGAATGTGCCGCAACTGTCAAAGCGATTGTTTCCGGAGACAAAACCGTGGACTTCGCCGAAAGCGGCGAAAAGGTGACGGTGATTCTCGACAAAACCCCGTTCTACGGTGAGGGCGGCGGGCAAACCGGCGACATCGGCGTACTTTCGGGCAGCGGCTTTACCTTTACCGTAACCGGTACGCAAAAGACCGCCGAAGGCGTGTATCTGCACCACGGGTATGTCAGTGAAGGCGAGAGCATTGCCGTCGGACAGACCGTCACGGCAAGCGTGGATCGAATCACAAGACTTTCCACCATGCGCAATCACACGGCGGCGCACATTTTGCAGGCAACCCTGCGCAAAATGCTCGGTACCCATGTGGAACAGGCAGGGCAGCTTGTCAATTCCGAAGAAATGCGCTTTGACTTTTCGCACTTCTCCGCACTGACAACGGAAGAGCTCGCCGACATCGAGGCGGCGGTAAACGCAGTTATTTTTGCCGCGGAACCCGTAGAAACGGCGCAGATGTCCATTGACGAGGCAAAGAAAATGGGCGCAATGGCGCTGTTCAGCGAAAAATACGGCGATGTGGTGCGCGTTGTAAAAATCGGCAATTACTCCACCGAACTTTGCGGCGGCACGCATGTGCAAAACACCTCTATGTTAGGCCTTTTCAAAATCGTTTCCGAAACCTCTGTGGCGGCGGGCGTTCGCAGAATTACCGCCGTAACGGGTATAGGCGTTTTGGAGTATATTCAAAAGAACAATGCGTTGATTGCCGACGCGGCGGCGTCTTTGAAGGTGGCAAATCCGCAGGATTTGGTACGCCGTGCAACGGCTGTTGCCGCTGAATTGAAAGAGAAAGACCGTGAAATTCAGAAGCTCCAAGCCGAAATCAACAACATCAAAACCGCCGGACTGATGGCAGGTGCCGTGGATGTAAACGGCGTACAGTTGGTGGTCTATTACGCGGGCGAATCGGGTGCAGACGCACTTCGTTCCATGGCGGAAACCGCAAGAGATTCCGCGCCGAATACTGTGGCTGTCATCGCAGGTACAAACGCAGAAAAAGGCACGGTATCCTTTGCCTGCGCCTGCGGCAAGGACGCGATTGCAAAAGGCGCGCACGCAGGCAACATTGTTCGCGAGGTTGCCAAAATCGCGGGCGGCAATGGCGGCGGTAAGCCCGATATGGCGATGGCGGGCGGCAAAGACGCCTCCAAAGTAGACGACGCACTCATGCGTGCCGACGAAATTTTACGGAATATGCTGAAATAAGGTGAAACCAATGGATTGTCTGTTTTGCAAAATCATTGCAGGGGAAATCCCCTCGAAAAAAGTCTATGAAGACGCACATTGCTATGCGTTTTATGACATTAACCCCCAGGCGGAAACGCACTTTTTGGTCGTGCCGAAAACGCATTTGGCGAGCGCAAACGAAATCACGGCGGAAAATGCCGCGGAAATTGCCCACATTTTCACAGTAATTCCCAAAATCTGCAAGGATTTGGGGTTGGAAAGCTACCGCATCATCAATAACTGCGGCGCGGGCGCCGGGCAGACGGTATTGCATTTGCATTTTCATGTGCTGTCGGGTTCCAATCTCGGGGAACGGTTGGTATAAACGATGACGCGCCCGTTTTGCGTCATTGGGTTTTCCATGCTGTTTACGCTGTTTACGGCAAGTGCAATCCAAAATCAGCAAGCGATAGGTGCAGTGTTTTTCGCTGTGCTTATCGCTTTTGTGCTTTCTTTGTGTGTGCAAAAAACGCGGCAGGAGCGCACCCTGCCGACCGCACTGTGCGCGTCCCTTTTGGCGCTGGTGTTGCTGTTTTGCGCCCATGCACGCTACACCCAAAAGCAAGCGGCGGTGTTCTCTGCACAAACGGCGGAAATTACCGCCTCCCTCCACGACTTGCCGTACAGCGAGAACGGGCGGTATTATGCGGTGTTGCGCGTGCATACCTGCAACGGCGAAAAAGCGGATTTTAAACTGCGGTTTGTGTCCAATACGCCAATGGATTTTTCGCCGCACGATACCGTGTATATGACCGTCAAGCCCTTTCCCCTCGGTGCAGGCAACGATACATACGGCGCGTATGCCCGCGCCAAAGGGATTGTCTGCGGGGCATATGCCGCGGGAGATGTGCAAAAGACAGCGCAAACCCAAACCGATTGGTATGCCTACATTTTATCGTTCCGCGCCTTACTTTGCCGCAATATCACCGAAACCGTATCCGACGACGCAGGCGGCTTGCTTGCGGCATTGGCTTTGGGCACGCGCGGCTTTCTGTCCGGCAGCGCCGAAAATCGGTTTCGCGCCGCGGGGATTTCTCACCTTTTAGCGGTATCGGGCTTGCATTTAACCACTTGGACGCTTGTGCTGTCCGAAGTTTTAAAAGCTTGCCGTGTTCGCCGCAAGGTGCGCGCGGCGGTAAGCCTTTGCTTTGTACTCTTTTTTGCCGTACTCACAGGCGGTGCGCCGTCGGTTTGGCGTGCGGCCATTATGACGGGCACGGTGTTTGCCGCCGACCTGTTTCGGCGCGAGGCGGAGTCCTTCAACAGCGTGGGGCTTGCGTTGTTTTGGATGCTCACCGCCAATCCCTTTGCCGCACGGGATTTGTCATTACTTTTATCCGCATCTGCCGTTGTGGGAATTTTGCTGTTGGCAAAGCCAATGGAAACCGCCCTGTCTCGATTGCTTTACAAAGTCAAAGCAAAGCCGTTGCAAGCGGCGCTGAAAATCGGGTTCCCCGTGGTGACGGTTACGCTCTCTGCAAGTCTGTGCACCCTGCCCGTGCAAATGTGGGCGTTCGGGACGGTCTCTCTCGCCGCCCTGCCTGCCAACTTTCTGTGTTTGACGGTCGGCAGTATTGCCATGGTCTGCGGTACGCTCGGCGCGCTGTTTTTGTGCTTGCATTGTCCCGCGCTCGGGCAAATGCTGTTGCTTGCCGCCGCCCTTGCGGCAAAATGGCTTTTAACCGTGACCGCGTGGTTTGCCGAAAACTGCCGTGTGCTTTTGCCTGTTGATTCCAACTACTCTAAAACCCTGCTTGCCGTGTTTTTTCTCGGTGTGGCGGTGCTTTTATGCCTGCGCACCCCGCGCAAACGCCTTGTGCAAGTTGCGGCGACAGGGGCGGCGGCGGTTTTTCTGTTTTGCAATCTCACCGTATATTTTGCGCGGGAAAGCCGCTTGCAGCTTGCGGTTTGCGATGTGGGCGAGGGCGTGGCGGTCGTTTTGCATAGTAAGGGCGAAACTGTTTTGCTGTGCAGCGGCGGAGACTACTTTGCAGAATCCGAAATTTGTGGTATACTGTCTTCATACGGCGTTACGCATTTAGACGCGCTGTTTTTGCCGTGCACAACGGAAGCGGAAACACAAGCAGGACGCTCGGTTGCGCGGCAATACGGTGTCGATACCGTCTACTATGGCAATACGCTCAAAGCCGAAACACTTGCCGCAGGCAAAAGCGTTGTGCCCATTTCAAAAACCGTGTACCGTTTTGCAAACGGGAACGGCACCGTCTGTATCCAACAAAGCGGGCAATACGCCTACGCGAAGGTTATATACGGCGAATTTCGCGCGCTCATCTCGTTTTGCGACACGAACAATTTTCACGGCGACTGTGCCGATGTTTTGATTTGCAAAAAGGCTGTGCCGCAAAATGTGCACCCTGCCGATTTCGCGCTGACTGTGATGAGCACCGAAACGCCGTCCGCGGCGGATTTTTGGTCGCTTTTGGGCACGGTTTGCACCACCGCCGAAAACGGCAGCATTGTGCTGATTGCCGAGAAAAACGGCACATTTCAAATCACAGGGAGGGGTTAATATGCCCGCAATCGAAGAAGCGCAGTTGAAACAGCAAATCAAATCGGGGGATTTCCCGCGGGTTTGCCTGCTATACGGCAATGAGGGATATTTAAAGCAATACTATGCCGATTTACTGCCAAAAAAATGCGTCACGCCCGGTATGGAGGGCTTTAACCTCAAAAAATACGATTTTGCAGACGGCGTGCCCCTTTCAGAGGTGCTGGACGCCGCACAAACGCTCCCCGCCTTCGGCGGCAGTATGTGTATTGTCGCGCACGATTACCCGCTGGACGCGCTCCCCGCCGATGACAAAACGGCATTGGACGGCTATCTTGCGGACGCCCCCGAAAGCACGGTGCTGATTTTTTGGCAGGACGCGACCGAAATCAATCCGAAAAAAAATGCCAAGTGGCGAAGCGTGATTGCCGCCGTCAACAAAGCGGGCGTGACGGTCTGTTTAGACCGTTTGGATCGCGCTTCCCTTTGCAAACTGTTAATGGGCGGTGCGCAAAAGCGCGGGTGTACCCTTTCGCGGGAAAATGCCGCGCATCTTGCAGAAACCGTCGGCAACGATTTAAACCTGTTACTCAGGGAGTTGGAAAAACTGTGCAATTACAAAGAGACAGGCGAAATCACCTATGCCGACATTGAAGCAGTCGCAACCAAATCGTTAGAGGCAAATATTTTTGATTTGTCCCGTGCGCTGACGGCAGGCAACTGCGCGCGCGCCATGGAAATTCTGCAAAAACTGTTGCAGGAAAAAGAAAAGCCCGAGTTGATTCTCGGGACGCTGGCGGGAACATATGTGGATATGTACCGTGTGAAGGTATCCGTCGCGGCGGGAGAACCCACCGAGGCGGCGGCAAAGCATTTTGACTACAAGGGAAAGGAATTCCGTTTGCGTAACGCCGCACGCGACGCGGCAAAACTGGATGTTCGGCAGCTGCGCAGTTGTCTTGACGACCTCAACGCGGCAGATAAAGAATTAAAATCCGGACTGTTAAATCCCCAAACCGTGCTCGAACGGTTGCTTGTGCAGTTGGCAAGCGCGAAAGCGAGATAACAAATGATTACCTTACAGCAAGCCGTCATTGTAGAAGGCAAATACGATAAAATCAAATTGGAAAGTGTTTTGGACGCTGTGATTCTTACCACGGACGGCTTCGGCGTGTTCAAGGATAAGGAAAAACAGCGGCTCATTCGCCGTTTGGCACAAGAGCGCGGCATTGTCGTGCTGACAGACAGCGATTCGGCGGGTTTTGTCATTCGTTCGTTTTTGGGCGGCATTGTGCCGCCGGAGCAAATCACAAATGTCTATATTCCCGATGTGTTCGGCAAGGAAAAGCGCAAATCCGCCCCCTCCAAAGAGGGGAAACTCGGCGTGGAGGGCATAGATACCGCGCGCATTTTGGAGTCCCTCGAAAAAGCAGGCGTCCTGTGCACGCAAACCGACGCGTCCCCCGCCCCCCGCCGACAGGTGACCAAAACCGATTTTTACGAGGACGGGCTTTCCGGACGCCCCGACAGCGCCGCGAAGCGCAAGGCACTGTTAAAGGCGCTGGATTTGCCCGAACGGTTGTCGGCAAATGCCATGCTCAAAATTCTAAACACCTTTTTGAGTTATGAGGACTATAAACGCGCGGTACAAAGTATACAAAACCGGAAATAAACCAAAGGGCAGGAATATTTCCCGCCCTTTATTTACACAATACATTCCGTATTCTATTTTTCATCCATTAACTGCAACAGCAAGCTGTGCACCAATTCGGTTTTTTCTATCGGTTGTTTTTGAAAGGCGTCGGCAATTGCATCGGATACCGCCGCCGCGCAAGAACGGAAGTAGGTACTGCCGTGCGCGGTCAAACGAATAAACACATTGCGGCGGTCATGACCCGTGCGTACACGCTCAATAAATTCTAACGCTTCCAATTCATTGATAAGCTTCGACATTTGCTGTTTGGTCATATGCAGCTCCGTCAGCAAAAAGCTCATCGGCAAGCGTTTTTCGTGCGCGCGTTCCAGCAAATACAAAATATGAAAGCCGTGGGTATGGATTTTCGGCCCAACCATAGTTGCAGGGTGGTGTTGCAGTGCGCTGTAAAATCGAAAAATCAACTCTGTCAGCATATTGCCGACTTCTTTGGAAACCGCTTCGGGCATTGCTATCGCTTCCTGATTTGTTTTTTCTTAACTATACATCACAAGCACGAAATTTGTCAACAAAAATATGATAGTTAATATTTTGTTTACAAATTTTCGGTTGACACGGTAAAATTTGCATCTATATAATAAGTATGTTGAAAAATTCCGTAGGCAATCCCGTTTTAAAGGAGGCTACCGTAATGAAAAAAGTACACAAATCCGATATTACCGATTACGCCGACCGTATGGCGGCTGAAAATATTGCTTGCAGCCGCATTGACCCCGCACTTTATGCGCAATACAATGTAAAACGCGGCTTGCGCGACAAAAGCGGCACAGGTGTTTTGGCAGGGCTGACCACAATTTCGACCATCAAATCCTACAACGAAACCGAAAACGGCAAAGAGCCGTGCCCCGGGGAGCTTCGCTACCGCGGCATCAATGTCACCGACCTTGTCTCCGGCTGTATTGCCGAAAATCGCTTTGGATTTGAGGAAGCCTCTTTTCTGTTGCTGTTCGGGCATTTGCCAAGTGCGCAGGAACTCGAAGAATACTGCGGAATTATGGCGGCGCTTCGTTGCCTGCCGACCAATTTTGTGCGCGATGTCGTGATGAAAGCGCCGAGCAAGGATATTATGAATTCCCTAACCCGCAGTGTTTTGACGCTTTCGGCGTATGACAGCAACCCGTCGGATATGCATCCCGAAAATGTTCTGCGGCAGTGCCTGTCGCTCATCAGCCGTTTCCCGATGCTGTCGGTATACGGCTATCAGGCATATAACCACTATGTGCGCAATGACAGTTTGTATATCCATCGCCCCGACCCGAAGCTGTCGGCGGCGGAAAATATTTTGCGTATGTTGCGACCGGACAAGAAGTATACCGCCTTGGAAGCGCAGGTGTTGGATATTGCGCTGATACTCCATATGGAGCACGGCGGCGGGAACAACTCATCCTTTACCACGCATGTGGTCGCCTCCTCCGGCTCGGACACCTACTCTGTGATGGCGGCGGCGCTCTGCTCTTTAAAAGGGCCGAAGCACGGCGGCGCAAATATCAAGGTTGTGGAAATGATGAACGACCTGAAAAAACATGTGCGTGACACTTCGGATGCGGACGCGGTACGCGATTATCTCGAAAAACTCCTTTCGCGTGAAGCGTTTGACAAAAAGGGCTTGATTTACGGCATGGGGCACGCGGTGTACTCCGTTTCCGACCCGCGTGCCGAGGTCTTTAAGGGCTTTGTGGAAAAATTGGCACACGAGAAAGGGCGCGACGAGGATTTCGCGCTATACAGTATGATTGACCGCCTTGCTCCGCAGGTGATTGCCGATCGCCGCAAGATATACAAAGGCGTCAGCCCGAATGTGGATTTTTACAGCGGGTTTGTATACAGTATGCTCGATATTCCGTTGGAGCTGTATACGCCGATTTTCGCCATGGCGCGGGTTGTCGGTTGGAGCGCGCATATGTTAGAAGAACTTCATAATGTGGACAAAATTATTCGTCCCGCATATAAAAGCGTTTCCGACAAACAGGCGTACCGCCCGATTGCGGAACGATAAGCGTAATAAAAACAGGGTAGCCTCGGCTACCCTGTTTTTTGTACTGTTGCGCGTCACAACACCCTTGTTCCGGACGCCGCCTGTAAAATCCAGCGGGCGTCTACGGCATTGATTTTTTCGTCATCATTCACATCGGCGGCTTTGCATTGGTCGCTGTCAAACTCGCGCACACCGGAGGCATACTGCAACGCCCAGCGAGCGTCTACGGCATTCACCTTGCCGTCTTGATTGATGTCCCCGACCAAAAACAACGCATACAGCCCTGCAAGTGCCTGTTCCAAAGCATCGGCATATGCATCCACTTCCTCCTGACGGGAAATCGGCAAGGTGTAGTTGATGCTATCTAAAACGGCTTGCAATTCGGCAACGGTCTCCGCAGAATAATACTCCAAATGCTTGGGGATTTTGGCTTTTACCGCCGTAATGCGGGAATAGTCCGCCGGCAAAGTCTTATTCGCGGTTACCCCGGTGCGGATATATACAGGTGTGCGGTTGCCGTCTTGGCTTCGTACAACACAATAATAATACGGCGCGGGGTCATATTGCAACGGGTCAAAATTCCGCGCGGTCGCGCCCGCAATCGCGGTACCGCCGATATTGCTCGGCTCGGTATTGGCGTACCATTGATAGGTGCGGTTAAACCCGACCACCAGCGCAGAAAGGGTTTGGCTTGCGTCTGTGTATTCTGCCGGCACATCCTCAATAATTGCCGTATCCTGTGAAATCTGTGTGAAAGTACTGCCGTTGATTGCCGCCCAAGCCGCGCCGAAAGTACCGCTTGTACCATACATCTCTACGCCGCCTGGATTATCGGCAACAATCCAAGTGGCACACGCGGGAACTGCAATCTTTACATTTTTAGGCAGACTGTAAATTTTCTTAACCGTGTCTAACAAAATCACCTGTGCAGTTTCGCTGCCGGAAAACAAGTCTTTCGGCACTTCCTGCAAAGCAGGCAACCACAATTCCTTTAATGCGGTACAGTTGGCAAATTCTAATTCTCCGACGGTTGTGACGCTCGGCAGAAACACTTCTTCCAACGCTGTACAGTCAACAAAATCACGCCCGAAAGAGTCACCGCCCAAACTCTTGGCCTGCGGAGCAGAAACGCTGCGCAGATTTTTACAATTTTCAAATACTTTTCCTTGGAATTCCTCCACCATCGGAAATGCAACCATTTGCAAAGATGTGCATCCGCTGAAAGCACTGATACCAAGCACGGTAATGTTCGGGGCATCAACCGAAGTTAGGGCAGAACAACCGCTGAAAGTATCCGTACTCAAGCAACCGTTGCCGCCCAAGGCAACCGACTCCAAATTCCGGCAACCTCGGAAGGAATCTGCACCGAATTCCACCGTGCTCTGTAAAACAACCGTCCGCACACCACTGTCGGCAAAAGCGTAGTTATCAATAGAATGCACCTTTTCCGCGTACACCGTGCGCAGACTTTCCGTCTTATTAAAACTGTTCTCCCCGATATATTCCACATTCGTAAAATCAAATTCACAAAGTGCCGAGCAAGATTGAAAGGCAAAGTTTTCAACCGTTTGTATGTTTGAGCCTTCCACAGTTTGCAACTTTTTACATTCCCAGAAGGCATATTTGCCTATTGTTGTCAGCCCGTTTCCCTGCACATATTGCAATTTGGTACAATGATAAAAGGTTTTCATCCCGATGGTGGTTAAAGAATCCGGCAAAATAATGCTGGTAATATCCGAATCTTTAAACAAATTGTCCGCCAATGCGCGCACGGGAATGCCGCGCACTTCCCCCGGAATGACGCGGTCGGTTTCCGAGCCTAAACACTTCGTAATCACCCCGTCATCGGTGATGGTATATTGTTCCTCGGGCGTTAAATATTTCCGTATGTACTCCAAATGCAACGGCTCGCTTGCCAAAAAGCCGTCCCGATATGCAATCACATCTATTTTTTTATCATAAGAAAGGGATATTCCGCCAGTCGGGTACGGTCTCCAATATCCGTTATCCGCACGGTAATACAGGGTTGCCTGTTTGTCGGCACAGGTCAGGTACAGCGAGGTTTTTTCGGTGAAATCCCCCGAGGGAATACTCGGCTCCGGTGTCGGTACTTGTTGTGCGTTGCTTTTGTAAAGGGAAAGATTGACACAGATGGGATTGTCTAAACAGTCGCGTGCATAATACAAGGTTGTAGCGTATTTTTTTAATTCCGCACGCACCGTTGAGAGTGTCGGATATTTTGTTGACAATACAATATAGGTAACAGCCGCCGAGACAAACGGCGCGGCCATAGAGGTGCCGGAAAGTGTTTTATATCGCCCGCCAAAATAAGAACTGTAAACATTTTCGCCGGGCGCGGCAACATCGCAAGCTGTTCCGTAATTGGAAAAGTCGGAAAGTCGATTGAAACTGCTGTGTGAAACCACCGTAATACATTCCTGAAAACTCGCAGGGGAAGAATAGTAATCGTCTAAATTCAACGCATCGTTTCCCGCAGACGCTACGGGAATAATTCCGTTCTGATATGCCGCTTCTTTGAGCACATTCTGCAATGTTTGCGAATATCCGTAACCGCCGAGGCTCATATTGATGACCTGCACACCGTCTTTGACAGCCGCTTTAATGCCGAGATAAATCTGCATCTCCGACCCTTCACCGCGTGCATTCAACACTTTATACGGCTGAATGACCACATTGTCAAGTGTATTGGTTACAATAATGCCCGCCACATGCGTGCCGTGCCCGTTATTATCCTCCGAAGAATCGCCGACCTTGTCACTTGAAAAGTTTTTGCCGGTGGCAACCACCCTGCCCTTTAACAGCGGGTGCTCGGACTCCACGCCCGTGTCAATAACGGCAACGGCAACGGTTTTCGTGTAGGTAATGTGATTTTCTGCAAGACGCGCCTGCAAAATATCCGCCCCAATGGCGGTGCGTGTGGCTTGCAGGTTTTGTTCGATTTCTTCTTCTGTTGCCGCTTGCGGCGTCAAATCGACAGACGCAGGCGCCGTCGTTTCCTCTAACGACCGCATGCGGTCAGGCTCAACATAGTCTACATACGCCTGTTTTGCATAATAGGCATATGCCGACTGTGCCGCCGCAGGGGTTTCATACTGCAAAATATGTAAATTATCAAAGCCCGAAACATAGTTGACTGCCCCGAGCGTATCCAGCGTACTTTTTTCGGAGCAGACAATCAGCCGCGCCGTTTCAAAATCCGCTTCCGAATACTCCGCGCCTGCGACATTTGAAAATCGCTTGGCCGCGCTGTATGTGCCGCCCTGCGGTTGCACACCAACAGCGGCGTCCCGAATCAACGCAGCGGTTTGCTCGGCAAAGGCGTCAAAAGACAATTCCCGCGCCGTTTCAGGCAACGCAGACACGCCGATTGAAACCGAAGACAGTAAAAACATTACACATAGCAATATGCTCAGCCATTTTTTCATCGTAATTCCTCCCGCAGCCCTTTTGCGCTGCAATCATTTCAATTGGTTTTCCGCTAAATTTTATTCCGCATAGAATCAGTATAGCAAACAACCCGCCTCCCGTCAACAAAAAACGCACAACGGCGCGCGAATAGCACACCGCTGTGCGTCCTGTTGTTTTTTGAAAAATCGGTTTACTCCCCGCAGGCGGTGCAGAACGGCTCGGCGGTTTTGCAACAGCCGTTCTTTTGGTCATGCGGCGGGAAGAAAGCGTCCACGGGGAACTGAATTTTGCGGAAGGTTTCGCACGGGTCGTCGGTATCACAACTGCACTCTTTTTGCGGAATACAGAAATCATACGCGGGAATGAGCATTTGCACATCGCGCTCCAACTGAATGATCGTGAAAATCCCGATAGTAACCGCCACAACCTTGTTTTCGCGCATAGCGGTGCCCATATCCTCGGGGAAATCCTCCGAGAACGCACGGCGCACACAGCGCGGAATGGGCATACAGCTCTCTGACAGGCTGTTGCAGCAGTCGCACGGACGGCAAAGCTTTGCGTCCAGACAAATGGGGTCTGCAACCTGAATTTTGGCGCGCGGATTCGTATTGGTCGGAAGCAACTGATTATCGTCGCCGTCGGCACGGTATTCGGACGAATAAACGCGCACATTGCCGTCACTGCCGTACAAAATGCATTTTTTCGAGTAAGTCGAAAAGCCGCACAGCGTGACGGGCGCGCCGGGCATTGCCGAAAACGCTTCCACCGTCACCTTAAAGAAAAAGGTTATGTCCACGGAATAACAGCCGCGGTTGAACGGCACTTTTTCCACATCCATAAATACATTTAATATCTCCGTGCCGCGACAGCGCACATTCGTGGCGTGCTCCACAATCTCCTGACAATGCGGCGGAAAATACACGCGCAGGTCGGCAAGGCAATCCTTGTCAGCGCAGGAATCGTACACACGATTTGTGTCAATACAAACCGCCTCGCGGATTCTGGGAAGTTTGTCAGGCTGGCAACAGCCTTTGTTCTCTGACATACAGACTCCTCCTGTAAGTAAAATAAAGTTTAAAAGTTTAAAAGTTTAAAAGTTTAAAACTTCAATACATCGTATGAAAATTTGTGCGCGGTGTTACGAAATATTCACTTTTTTCTTCGACGGTTTTCGTGTATAATAAACTTGGAAAGAAGGTGCAGCTATGAAATACATCCGTTTAGAGTTACAGCGTATTCGGTTGGAGTTCTTACGCAAAATGAATGTTTCTGCCGCGTTAAAAGCCGCCAAGACCGACGCTGTGCATAAAAAAGTGGATGAAAACCGTATGCACCGAAACTATTTAAAACTCATTCCCTCCACCTTACTGATGGTCTTTATTGAGTTTTGCGGTATGCTGTACCATTTAATCGGCAACAGCAACCCGACTTTAAAAACCGTATATGTGATTGTGTTTTCCGTCATGCTTTGCACAACGATTCTAATTTTGGTTTGTATGGATAAGGAACTTTCCCACGGCGGCGCGTCGCAAAGAACCGAACGGGTCTCCGCAGGGCTTTTTTGGGCGCTGTGCACAGTCAGTCTGATGATTTGCAGTTACATAGAGGCGCGCGACACGGGCACATTTTTGCAGTATTTGATTTATGTGTTGCTTTTGTCGTTGTTACCGGTATTTCGGCCGGCGTTTTCCATGCCGTATTTTTTAATCTCCCTTGCGGCGCAGTTGTGCATTATGCTGTCCACAGAAGCCCCGCTCCCCTCTATTATCTTTGTCTTCGGCGTTACGGCATTTTGCATAGCCGCCGCTTATGTAAAGTATTCCGATTATATGTCCAATCACCTTGCGATGGAACAGTTATCCATGCTTGCGGAATATGACGAGTTAACCAAACTCTTAAACCGCCGCGGTATGCAAAAGCGTGCGGAAATCTTGCTCGACTACACCGCGCGTGTCGGCGCCCCGCTGACCGTTGCAATTTTGGATATTGACTTTTTCAAAAGTTACAACGATACATACGGGCACGAACAGGGCGACCGCTGTTTACGGTTGGTGGCAGGCTGTCTTGCGGAAAACTACCGCAGAAAAACCGATATTGTCTGCCGCTACGGCGGAGAGGAATTTTTAATCGTTTTTGTCGGTGAGGACGCGGGGCGTTCCGCGGAAAATCTGTTGCATTTGCAAAAATCCATTGCCAAAATGGGGCTGAAATCCGGAAAACCCGATTTTGAGAAGTTTGTCACGGTGTCCATCGGCGCGGTCACGGTGCAAACACAGTTAGACGAGTCTTTGCACATTCACATCAAAGCCGCAGACGAGAATTTGTACCGCGCAAAAAACGAGGGTAGAAACCGCGTTTGTCTAAACGGAAAAATGTATACATTATAAAACACAGATGTTTTTGCAACACAAAACGGTAAGGTGCTTGCCTTACCGTTTTTATATCCCCTGTATTTTGTGCGTGTAGGGAACGGTCTTGACCGTTCCGTAAAATATATCAAATTACGCGGGCGAACACAGTTCGCCCCTACGAGTAGGGAACAACCTCTGTGTTGTTCCGCAAAATCACATCAAAATCGGCGGGCGGGCGTGGAAACCCGCCCCTACAACGGGGCGCCGAGTCGTCGCCCCCTACGCTCGCGTTGCATTTTTATTTTTCAATCGGAACGGTCAAGACCGTTCCCTACGGTTGCAGGGGCGATTCACGAATCGCCCGCTTGTCATTCTGAGCCGACAGGCGAAGAATCTCATCTCGCACATTTTATACTTGGTTTGAGACTTTTGTCTGCTTCGCAGACATTTCCCCTATCAGGGGAATCACCCCGCCCTACCCTAATCCTGTATTTCGTTCGTTCCAAAAACACCCCCACAAACCCCAATTTATGTTTCACGCCAACAAAAAGCACCCCTCCGTTTTGGAGAGGTGCGCAAACCAATGTAAAGTATTTTGGAACCGGCTATTCCGTTTATTTTGCCTTTTCTTTTTGACTTTTGACCACTTTCAGCCGTGTGAAATCCTCGCGTTCCTTTTCGTCGAGCGCCTCGGTGATGAATTTCACCGTTTCGGTAAACTGCGGAATCATAATATTGTTCAAGGCGTTGGCGCGTTTTTGCGTCTTTTTGACGGCATCCGCCAAGCGGAACACCGACGCCTGCACTTCGGCAAGGCGTGCGGTCAACTGTTTGACCTCGTTAAACCGAATATATGCCTCGTCCAAATAAGAATTGGTGTTGCGAAAGCCGTAATGCGGGTGCGGCTGTGTTTCGGGCAAGGTCACAGTTGGGATTTCCACGCCCATCACGCTTTTACAGTCAATTTCCAAAGCGGTTTCGACCGGTACGGCGCGGGCGAAATTGCCGCACAGTCCCAAGGTGATATTGGCAAGGCGCAAATACCCGTACGCTTCTTTGTACGCTTCGCCGATACGGCTTTCGACCGTCTTTGCTTCGTCCACCAACTGCATCATTTCACGCACCAAAATATTGCGTTTGCGATCCATCAGCTCATAGCCGAGTTTTGCCAATTCCAATGATTTTTGCGTTGCCATTAAATTGGCTTTGGTCGGAAAAATCTGCGCCAATGCAAGTCACCTCCCGTACAAATTTTTCGTTGCGTTTTATTGCTCGCCGATGTAATGCGCATCCAAAATCGCGTCATCCACGCGGTCAAGCATTTTGCGCGGCAACATCGACAAAAGCGTCCAACCGAGGTCGAGCGTTTGCTCGATACTGCGGTTTTCGGTAAAGCTTTGATTTAAGAACTTTGCTTCAAATTCGCGCCCGAACGCCATCAGCAGTTTATCCTCTGCGGACAATTCATCTTCGCCGATGACCGACGCGAGCGCCTTGGCGTCCTGCACCTTGGAATAGGTCGCCAGCAACTGATTGGCAAGCGCGGCGTGATCCTCGCGCGTAAATCCCGCGCCGATGCCGTCTTTCATCAAACGCGACAGCGACGGCAAAACATCGACGGGCGGGTAAATGCCCTTGGCACCGAGTTCGCGGCTCAATACGATTTGCCCCTCGGTAATGTAGCCCGTGAGGTCCGGAATGGGGTGGGTAATGTCATCATTGGGCATCGTCAAAATCGGGATTTGCGTTACCGACCCTTCCACGCCCTTTATCATCCCCGCGCGCTCATACAAAGACGCCAAATCCGAATACAAATAGCCGGGAAAACCCTTTCTGCCGGGGATTTCGCCTTTGGAGCCGGAAAACTCCCGCAACGCTTCTGCATAAGAGGTCATATCGGTTAAAATCACCAAAATGTGCTTGTGCAAGGTGAACGCCAAATACTCGGCGATGGTCAGCGCGCATTTCGGCGTCATAATTCGCTCGATAATCGGGTCATTTGCAAGATTTAACAGCATCACCACACGGTTCATCACATTCGCTTCCTCAAACGAAGTGCGGAAATACTGCGCGACATCGTTTTTCACGCCCATTGCCGCAAACACAACTGCGAAATCGTTGCCGTCCGACAGAGAGGACTGCCGCACAATTTGCACGGCAAGCTCGTTGTGCTGCATACCCGAGCCCGAAAAAATCGGCAATTTTTGCCCGCGGATTAAGGTAGCGAGCGCGTCAATCGAGGAAATCCCCGTTTGAATAAAGTTTCGCGGATATTCGCGCGAAACGGGGTTGATCGGCGCACCGTTGACATCGCGTTTTTCCACAGGATATACATCGCCTAAGCCGTCAATCGGCCGACCGAGGCCGTCAAACACACGCCCTAAGATTTCGGGCGAAAGCGCAATTTCCATCGGCTTGCCCGTGAATACGGTTTCGGTATTCGACATCGACATGCCGCGTGTGCCCTCAAACACTTGTACCGCTACCTTGTCCCCGTCGATTTTCACCACACGTCCTGTGCGCGAAGTGCCGTCCTGCAAGTGCATTTGCACAATTTCCTCATTGGCGGCGTCCGTAATGCCGTTTAAAGTGGCAAGCGAACCGTTGACGCTGTCCAATTTTAAATGTTTCAGTACCATTTCGCCGCCTCCTTATCGCAATAAGCCGTCCATAACGGTGTCAATTTCTTTGCTGTATTCGTCAAGCAAGGACAGATTGTCATTCGGGACATCGTATTTCATTTTGATCAGCTTGTCAAAAAGCCCCGTTGCCAGCAATTTGGAAATGGGCACCTGCCGCGCAACGACCTCGCGCGCACGGTGATACAAATGCAGAATGACATACATCATTTTATATTGCTTTTCCAGCGGGACGAAGGTATCGTCCTTATGGAACGCATTTTGCTGTAAAAAGCCCACGCGAATGACGCGCGCAATCTCAATAATCAGTTTTTGGTCATCGGGCAGCACATCTGCACCGATGAGTTTCACGATTTCCATTAAGGAATTTTCCTCGGCAAGCAGGGTGCAAAGCTCCTCGCGGCATTTCATAAAATCGGGCGCAACATTGTCGCGGTACCAATTAGAGAGGTCACCCAAATACTCGCTGTATGAAAGATTCCAGTTGATTGCGGGATAATGGCGCGCATACGCCAAAGATTTGTCGAGCGCCCAAAAGCAACGGGTAAACCGCTTCGTGTTTTGCGTGACAGGCTCGGAGAAATCAGAGCCCTGCGGCGAAACCGCGCCGATTAAGGTGACAGACCCCTCGGTGCCGTTTAAGTTCTCGACATAGCCCGAACGCTCATAGAATTCGGAAAGACGCGAGGGCAAATACGCGGGGAAGCCCTCGTCGGCGGGCATTTCTTCGAGTCTGCCCGAGATTTCGCGCAACGCCTCCGCCCAACGGGAAGTCGAGTCCGCCATCAATGCGGTATGGTAGCCCATATCGCGGTAGTATTCAGCGAGCGTAATACCCGTGTAAATCGACGCCTCACGCGCCGCCACGGGCATATTCGAGGTGTTGGCAATCAATACCGTGCGCTCCAACAGCGGTTTGCCTGTGCGCGGGTCAACAAGCTCCGAGAATTCCTCCAAAACCTGCGTCATTTCGTTGCCGCGTTCGCCGCAACCGACATAGATGATAATATCCGCGTCACACCATTTGGCAAGTTGGTGCTGTGTCATCGTTTTGCCCGTACCGAAGCCCCCGGGGATTGCCGCCGCGCCGCCTTTTGCAATCGGTAACACGGTATCAATCACACGTTGTCCCGTAACAAGCGGTTTGTTCGCAGGCAGGCGTTTCGCGGTCGGTCTGGGGGTACGAATCGGCCATTTTTGCGAAAGGGTCAATTCCACCGTTTTGCCCGCGTCCGTTTTCAAAACGGCAAGCGGCGCTTCGACGGTATATTGCCCGTCGGGATTGACCGAAACAATTTCACCCGAAACTGCGGGCGGCACCATAGCTTTATGCGTAATCGTCGAGGTCTCGGGGCAGGTAGCGAACACATCGCCGCCCGAAACACGGTCGCCGACCTTGACGGCAAGTGTCACAGCATATTTCTTTTCGGTATCGAGCGCCGCAAACTGCGCGCCGCGCCCGATAAATGCGCCGTATTTTGCTTCGATGGCGGGCAGCGGGCGCTGAATGCCGTCAAAAATATTGCCAAGCAACCCCGGGCCTAAGGTCACGCACATCGGTGCGCCGGTCGAATAAATCGGCTCGCCGACGGTAAGCCCTGCGGTCTCCTCATACACCTGAATGGTGGTAAAGTCCTGATTTAAGCCGATAACCTCACCGATTAAGCGATTGTTGCCGACAAAAACCGTTTCGAGCATCCCGAGGTCCGTTTCGCCTTTGACGGTGACAACAGGCCCGTTGATGCCGTATATTTGATTGACTGACACTGCAATCACTCCTCAACGGAAAGTCCGGAATTTTCAAGAAACCACGCTTTTTGCGCTTCCAACGCGGTATCCAATGTATTATCGGCAAGGCATTGCGTTTTGCGGTCGAGCGCCTTGACGCCGCCGAGCACAATTTCCTCTGTCACCGTGACGGTGCACGGTGCGCCGAATGCCGCTTTAAGAGCGGCGGCTTTGTCCGCGTCATGCGGGGCGATAAACAGCTCGGTATCGCCATTCGGGAACAAGGCGGCGATTTCCCGCACGCCGGCAAGCAATTTTTCGCGGTATGCGTCTGTTTCGGTATACGCTTCGATTTTTGCCTTTACGCGGTCAAAAACCTGTTGCGAAAGCGTTGCACGCAAATCGGCAAGGGCTTTGCGCGACGCCTCGCCTTTCCCTGATATTTCGCGGTTGGCTTCGGCGCGAATGCGCGCCGCTTCATATTCCATATACGATTTATACCGTTTGCGCGCCTCGGTCTGCATTGCCTGCAACCGTTCCGCGCGGACGCTTTCGGTTTCACGGTCGATGCGTTCGCACTCCGCCGCCGCAAGGGTACGGATGGACTGCAAAAACGCCTCGGTATTTTTTGCGGTTGCTTCCATTTTCGGGCACCTCTAACTTTAAATTTTCACGCCGACGGCTTCACGGATATACTGTGTGATACTGTCTCCCGCCGCGTCGACGCCGTCCGCATCGGGAATGATCACAAACAGCGGACGGTTGCTCTGCCGCAACGCGCCGACGGTTTCGGGGCAAAGCGCCGCCGCTTTGGGTGTCGCCAGCAAAATGCCGATTTCGGGGTCTGCCATGGCTTTCAAAAAGGCATTTTGCGCCGCTTGCGCGGTATCCACGCGCACGCCCTCCACGCCTGCAAGGCGCATCCCAATCATCGAGTCCACATTGTCGCTGATGAGAAAAAATTTCATACAATCAGACCTTATTTAATATCAAAATGGAAATAACCACGCCGTACAGCGCGATAGATTCGCCGAGGGCGACGAAAATAATGGATTTACCGAACGATTTCGGATTTTCCGCCGTTGCGGAAATCGCCGCCGGTGCACCTGCCGCCACGGCGATACCGCCGCCGATGCCCGCAAGACCGGTGACCAAGCCTGCCGCCAAAAGCCCTAATCCCTTGGCGTTGTCCGAAGCCGTCTCTGCCTGTGCAGGTTCTTCGGTTTGCGTCTGTGCGGGTTCTGCTGTTTCGTCATTCGCCGCAAAGGCGTTGATGCACAAAACGGACATCAACACAGTGAGTACGGCAAAGGTGGCGATGTTCACGGAAAACGCCTTTTTAAGCGGTCTGCCCTCACTTTTCTTTTTCACCACAGAAAACGCGGTAAACAGCAATGCGAACGGCGCCAAAATCAACAAAAGATAAAATACGGTTGTCATAACAATTTCCTCCAAAGGTTTTTATGAATTGGTTTGTATATCGTTGAGAGTCGCGGGTACAAACGCCTTGCCGCCGCCCTCATAGAACCGACTGAACATCTCGTAATATTCCAAACGAAGCGCCTGAATGCCGGTTAACAGCCCTTCCAGTGCAATGACCAAAATATTGCCGAGAATAATCACAAACAGATTTTCGCTTTCGCCCGCGAGGGAGAAAACCACCATCATCATGCCCGCGTGCACCAACACGAACGCGCCGACGCGCAAAAACGAAACGGTGTTGGAAAGATAGGAAAGAATATATTCGAGCAGTTCAAACAGATTTTGCAACACAAAGTCCATTATGCTTTCGGGCTTCCAGTTGGGGTGCTTGTCAATCATCCCGATGGGGATTTCCTTAAACATCAACAGCACCGCGCAAACGCCCAAAATCACGCCTGCCACGGAGTTGGGTAGCGGCGCGGGGCCGCCCATAAAGCCCGAGGCAAGATTACAGCCTGCAAGGTACATCATAAGCCCGACCACACCGTTTTGACTAAACAGCGCTTCGCCGAATTTTTTGCGTTTTAAACAGGCGTAAATATTCAAAAGCATGGCAAGTACCATCAGCCCCACGCCTATCGCAACGGCAATCAGCAAAACGGTGTTGATGCTGTCCATCACCGACATCGGCTTGCCGCGCCACCCGAGCGCGTGGTACACGGGGTCGAGCATTTCTTCATACCCGAACACACTGCCGAACAAAAAGCCGAAGCACATGGAGGCAATGCCGCAGGGAATGAGAATTTTGCCGAGTTCCATTTTTTTGAGCTTCCACATCAAAAAGCCGGCAAGGGCAAGTACCGCCCCCTGCCCGAGGTCGCCGAACATCATGCCGAACAATACCGTATAGGTTATCGCCACAAACGGCGTAATGTCAATGTCGGAATAGGCGGGCGTGCCGTACATATCCACATAGTATTTATACGGCTCGACCAAAAAGCGTAACGGGCGAAAACCCGACTTCATTTTGACGGGGACGGCGGTTTTCCCGTCGGCGGGCGGGTTTTCCGTCTCTAAGGTAATCTCGCCGCCGAAGGATTGCACTGCTTCGCAAAAGCGTGCTTCGTCGGATGCGGGCACATAGCCGACCAACATAAAATATTTGTCGTTGTGCAAGGCGTAACTACGCAAGCCATACACAGCATTTTGATGCACCAAATAGGTGTAAATGCGGTTACAGCGGTCTTTTTCCGCATCCCACAACGATTTTAATTGTGCGTCACAGTCCGCAAGTTGGCTTGTGATAATTTCAATGCTGTGCTGAAATTCCTCGACAACCTCGTCAACCGTACCCGCCGCACCGGGCACCTCGAACGGCTCAAACAGCAAAAATGCAAAAATACCGTCGATTTCATTGACCATATCGGCGGGAGCGAAATATACGCCCCAATACTCGGTTTTATCCTCCGAGCAGGGGTAGAAAAACGCGTACGGATTATCCCGAAATACGGTTTGCAGTTTTTGATAACTCTCTTTCGGCAGATGCCCGAACCGTGCTTTCACAAATTCGCATTGCGTCAGTTGGTCAAGGTCTACCTCCATGCCTTTGAAGTGCGCGTATTTCTCAATACCCGATTCACACGCGGCTTTTTGCTCCAACAGCGCGGCCTTTTCGGCATATAAATCCGACACTTTTTTCTGCACGGAGGCAACATATTTATCGTCCACGCCTGCAAAGGTGCTGTCTGCGCCGTCCGTGCACAGCTCTAAGGCAAAGCCTGCGGATTTGGCAATCTCGCGTAGGCTTGCCAGCACATTGGCGTACGGATTTTCCTCTACAAACGGGGCAAATCCCATCGATGCCGAAATATATTTCGACGCGCTGTCCGCTTCAAAGCAAGCCAAAGCGCAGATTTTTTCGCACAAAGCGGAAAGCTGTTCCAAGCTGCCGCTGAGCTTCATCAGCTTCATTTTTTCAACAGCCATGTTTGCTTTTTCTCCTTTCCGACAGGGTTACGGCTCCTGTAATCGTATTAAGTGGGCGGCAATCTCTGCGGGCGGCAGATGATACCGAATGCCCTCGATGATATGCGTTACATTGCGCGCCTCGTTTTCGGCAATGCCGATAAAACTGAGCATCACAAGCGGCGGGCAAGTGGAATAGCGCATATTCTTTTGGTTGATTTTTAACTGTAACAACTGGGTTTTGCGTTCAATAATCGCTTCGTCTTGCGGCAGGTATTTGCCGTAGCGGGTTTTGCAAACGGTGTTGAGCACCGCCTGTGCCGTTTCGGCGTGCAGCATTTCTTCCAACTCGCTCGGGGTAAAAGAAGTGACCTTTGAACTGAAAAAACTGCCGTTTTGCGGGATGAGGTCGGCGCGAAAATACTGTTTTTGCCGATAAATGCTTTCGACCGTTTTCATATCGGCACGCATACGGAAGAAATCCAGCAGTTGTGTACGCGCTTGTCCCGAAAAATCGTTTTCAATCATTTCTTTTGCCTGTGTATACAGATACTCGTATAAAATATTCTCGAGGGTGGGCACGGAAAAGCCCGCAACGCTGTTTTCCATTTTTGCCGCCAACGGCGCATACCGTGTGCCGCGCAAGCCCCGATACAAATCCTCCGGACAGCGCGCGCGCTCCAACACCGTGACATCCACCTCGGCATTGTCACGGAAAAACGGCGGCAAATGCACGGCGTATTCCCCGACGCTGTCGGAATCGAGATAATCCGCACAAAGCAAAATACAGTCTATATCGGCGCGCAACAGAAAAATGCGGTACAAGTCCTGCCCCAGGGAACGCGCAAAACTGCAAAGCGAAGCAATGCGCTCCTGCATTTGGCGGTTCACTGCCGCTTCCACACGGACGCGGTGCACTTTGCCGTTCGGCAAAGCGGAAAACACCTGCGCGTAGGCGGTATGCGCCCGCAAATACCCCGCCGCTTCCGTCACGCTGCGGCAGGCGACCAATGCGTCATAATCCGCCGCGGTCAGCAGTTCGGCATACATCGCGTGCGCCTTTGCAGAGATAGCATTGGCAGACAGCGAGGATATGGCTTTTCCCATACAGCGGCGCTCCTTTCCGAAAATTTTGACCGTTTATTCCGCAACGACGGCGCGAAAAATCGTTTCCACCCATTCGTCGCTTTTTTCATCATACAGTGTCTGCATACGCGACGCCTGCGCGGCGGTTTTTTGCTCTAACGCCGCAACAGCCGTTTGCACCTTCGTCTGCATATTAACACGAACTTTTTCCACGGCCTTTTCGGCATTTTCCTGAAGCTGACGGTTGATTTCCGCCTTGCTTTGCGTCAGCTCTGCCGTTAAGTGTTCGCGGCGAAGCTGCGCTTGCTCCACATCCTTGCGGGCGGCGCGGTCTGCCTCCACAATCATACGCAATGCATTTTCCACAAAAAGACCTCCCGAAAATAACGAATAGATACCTTCAACCTTGTATTATAGCACGAATATTTGAAAAGACAAATGGCATTTCGCCAAAACTACACGCACTTTTTCAGAATTTTTAATGCGTTTTTACAGGAAGATAAACCGTCATTTCGTTTTCGCCCCGATTCGCCCATTTGTAATACGGAATCAGGCGAATTTCCGTCTGCGCACAGGGGGCTTGCGCGTATTCCCGATACAGCGCGTCGTCGGCTTTTTCCCGATACCCTTGTGCGAGAATGCAGCCGTCTGCGTACCGCATCGGCTTGGTTAAATCCAACCGCAGCAGCTGTAAATTTTTGCCGTTGTCCGCTTCTTCACAGCAATACACCGTCGCGCCGCGCATAACGGCAACCTTGCCGATATTGGCCCGCACAAGATTACTGCACTGCATCACGCGGATTTCCGGCGTGAACTCTGCCGTAATTGCGGTTTTTCGGTCCACCTGCATATACGCATACCCGTCTTTCACCGTGTACGCGTGATGAATTACAGCCTGTTTGCACCAGCCGGGAATTCTGACGGCAACGCAAATCGGCTTTTTCGGCAAAATTTCAAAAGTCATTTTTCCGTCTTTCAGATAGTCGCCGTTCACTTGCACGGTCGCATTTTGAAACTGATATTCGCCGGCAATATATTGGTGCAGAAACACGGTTTCGTCATTTTCGCTTGCGCAGTATGTGCCGATACTGCTTAAAAACCTTGCCAAATTCGGCGGGCAGCACGCGCAGCCGTACCACTTTTGCCGCACCGGCTTTATGTGGGCTTTTCGGCTGTCGCAGTGGCTCGCCTGCGGCAAAACTTGGCGCGCTCCACAACATCGCCGTATTCACCCAACGGGGCGACGGAAAGCATACGCTGTGCAAAAAAGCACAGGCCGATGCTCGCGCAGGTTTCGCAATATGCCAAATCATTCGGCAAATCGTAATCAAAGCTGAACGCTTCACCATCCGCAGTGGCACCGATACCGCCGGTAATATACAGCTTCTTGTGCACAATATTATTCCAAATATGCCGGCAGGCGTTGTAGAGTTCTTCGTCGGTGTCGCGTTTGGCAATGTCCGCCATACCGGTGTATAAATATACGCCGCGGACGGCGTGCCCGACGGCCTCGCGCTGTTCCCTTACGGGCATATGCGCCTGATTGTAGGTATAGCCTTTGCCGTCGGTGGTTATGTTTCGTTCCGTATCGAAGTAAAAAGGCTTTGTACCGCGTGCGTTGATAAAAAATGCGGCGAGTTCGAGGTATTTTTTGTTTTCGGTAACATCATACAGTTTTACCAAAGCAAGTTCTGCAATTTCATGCCCGCCGTAGCCGCGCTTTTTATCTGCCCCAAAGGTTTCGCACAGCAAATCCGCAAAACGACAAGCAGCGTTCAAAAGCGTTTTTTCTCCCGTCGCCGTGTAAAATGCCCTTTAAATTCGTAAAGATGTTTGCAGGATTGTTGATTATGTACAGCGTGTCAAGGTAACCGTTTTCCATTTGCGCCGCGCAAATCAGGTCAATCAAATTCTTTGCCTTTGCATACAGACCGTCGTCCCACTGATTGATAAGGCTGTACGCCACGGCTTCCAGCCATTTGTATGCGTCGCTGTCCTGAAACACCCAGCCGTGAAATGCCGCCGGCTCGGCATTGGTTTCATCGTAATACCATTTGTCTGTGGGGTAAACGGGCACTGGGTCCCCGCATTTCCGTTTTTTTGCAATGGTGGCTGCTTTATTAAAATTCTCTATACAATTACTTTTTTCGGCTTGCGCAATGCGGTCGTGTAGCGCTTCATATTGATAAGGCAGCACATGATCGCGCACAAGCCCCTGCATATGGCTCCAAAACTTGTCCTTCACGGTAACCTTTTTCAATGTTATGTGCGTTGAAAACTCATTTTTGTTCATTATCACACCTCCGACAACGGTATTATAATACATTTGTTTTATGCGTTCAAGCAATGGGAAATTTGCCGAAACCGTATTCTCTTTTTTCAATACAGTCGTTCTTTTTTTCACAAAAACACAGTGGATTATTCATTCAAAACGAACATTGTTTTTAAAAGGGAGGTATGCTATACTGATTTTATCCAAATCTTTTAAATAAAGGGCGTGTTTATCTTGAAAAACGAATGGTATAAAGAAGCGGTTATCTATCAGATTTGGCCGCGCTCGTTTAAGGACGGCAACGGCGACGGCATCGGCGATTTACAGGGTGTGCTGGAAAAACTCGATTACATCAAGAGTTTGGGCGTAGACTGCATTTGGTTTTCGCCGCTGTACCCCTCGCCCAACTGCGACTACGGCTATGACATTGCCGATTACAAAGACATTTCGCCCGACTACGGCGATTTGGCGTTGTTTAAACAGGTATTGGACGGCGCGCACGAACGCGGCATGAAAGTATTGATGGATTTGGTGGTCAACCACACCTCCACCGAGCACAAATGGTTTCAGGAGAGCTTAAAGGGCAAGGATAACCCCTACCACGATTACTATTTTTGGCGCAAAGGCAAGGGCAAGGACGGCAAAAAGCCGCCGAACAACTGGCTTTCGACCTTTGAGGGCGGCGCGTGGGAATATAACAAGGATTTGGACGAATATTATTTGCATGTATTCGCCAAAGGCCAGCCCGACCTCAATATGGATAACCCCAAAGTGCGTGAAGAAGTCAAAAGTATTATGCGCTTTTGGCTGGATATGGGCGTAGACGGGTTCCGCGAGGATGTCATCACATTTATCTCCAAAAAAGAGGGGCTGCCGGACGGCTTCCCGCTGCCGATTGCCACGGGCGTGGAACATTACAACAAGGGGCCGCACTGCCACGAATATCTGACGGAATTCCGCAAAGATATTATGAAAGATTACGACTGCTTTATGGTCGGCGAATCCCCGATGACAAATTCCAAAGACGCATTAAAATACACCGCGGGCGATGACAAAGTGCTCGATATGATGATTTCCTTTGACCATATGCAGGCGGACTGCTTTATTACCGACACGCTTTGCACGCCGTTCAATCTCAAAAAGATGAAAAAGGCGTTCAGTGATTGGCAATACAAACTGAACGGCAGGTCGTGGAACGCGCTCTATCTTGAAAATCACGACCACCCGCGCATCATCAGCCGTTACGGTAGTGAAAAGTTTTGGAAAGAAAGCGGCAAAATGCTCGCCACGATGTGCTATATGCAATGCGGCACGCCGTTTGTCTACCAGGGGCAGGAAATCGGTATGCTCAACAACCATTTGGACAGTGTGGACAAATTCAAAGATGTTGTCACCTTTAACAACGAAAAGTTGTTTAAGAAATTCGGATTTTCGGACGCGACCTATTTAAAAATTGCCAACCGTACCAGCCGCGAAAACGCGCGCACACCCGTGCAATGGGATAAATCCAAATACGCGGGATTTTCGAGCGTCGAGCCGTGGTTCTCGGTCAATCCGAATTACAAGGAAATCAATGTCAAACAGCAGGAGAAAGACAAAGACTCGATTCTCAACTATTACCGCAAGTTGTTGAAAGTCCGCAAGGAAAACAAAATTTTCATTTACGGCGACTACAAGGAGCATTTCCCCGAAAGCAACGATTTTTATGTATATGAACGCACCTACGAGGGCAAGCGCGCGCTTGTGATTTGCTCGTTTGCGGACGAAACCAAAACCTTCCGTGCCCCCGCCGGGTTTGATTTGACCAAGGGCAAACTCCTGATTTCCAATTACAAAGACGCCCCCGCGAAACCGAATATTTGCGCCTTGCGCCCGTATGAAGCAAGAGTGTATTTGTTTGCATAACTTGCATAGACAAGTGAGAAAAATTTTGTAGAAAATGCGGATTGTTGTTTTTTTATCACATATGCTATAGTTTACTTAAATGAGAGGGATTTTTTGGGGACTATGGGGAATTTGCGGCATTCCACAGCAACATACAATATATAATACCCCGCAGTTTCCGCCTCGTACGAAACTGCGGGTTTTTTTGTGCTTATCTCATATTTAAAACGCGGGGAGGCGGTGATTCCAATGGGTTAGATTGTGTGCAGTTTGACCGTAAAAACGATTTCTTTGCCCCGAGTATTGGTTTTAATTGATTAGGCAAGGACAAAAGTGATGAAGAAAAAAGTAAAACGGACTTTAATCGTATCTTTGGTTATGGTCATACTTTTAACAGCTACTGCTGTATCCGCTTTCGCGGTAACAGGCTGTACATCTTATTCACGAGCATTCCAACAGTTTTAAATTGACCGAACATCCGCGCGGTGATTTTTATGCAATTTCACCGCGCCTTTGCGGCGAACGGGGAATACTATGGTATTGAAAAACATAGCGTCTTTTTTAAAAAGCCATCCGCTGATTTTTGTTTTTTTCAGCCTGCTTCAAATCGCTTCTATGCTTACGGCGGTGTATTTATACAGCGATACGCGCGCAAATCGCGTCGTCCTGGAAAAATACCGCGGCACGACATCGGTTTTTGAAATCGAATACCCGAACGGCACATCGTTTGAAACCGTTGCGCAGAAAATTCAGGACATTGCGGTTCAGACAAAATATCCGGTAGCCAACATTACGGTATTTGCAGACAGGGAAAATCAATTTATTGCCGATTACAAATACAATGCCGACAATGTGGATATGGGCAAGCAGCTGCAAAATCCGAACGATATTTTATTAGACGCCGCATACGCACGGAAAAACGGCATTGAAGTCGGCGATACGCTTACAGCGTTAAACCGTTCGTTCACCGTGTCGGGGCTGACACTGCCGACGCCCGGTGTGGAAACCGTTTTTGAAATCGGTTACGGCGCACTGGAAAAATCGGATACGGTTTACAAACTCGGCATTCGACTGGAAAACCTGCCGACAAAATATGAAACAGAGGCGTTTTCAACACTTTTGACCGAAACCTTTGACGCCGCCGTTCTGCCCCCGCAACCGCGCAATTATACGGACGAATACGGCTTTGACGCGCAACTTTTGGTTTCGTTTTCCGTTATGCTGTTGGTGATTTTGAATGTTTCGTTTTTGTACCAATACATTCTGATGAAAAGAAAAAATAAATTTGCAGTTTTCAGCATTTGCGGGTGTAAACGAAGCAGAGCATTTTTCATTTTGCTTGCGGAAATCCTTTGCTATTTTCTTTTTCATTTGGGAATAACCGCGGCGATTTGGTTCGGATTTTTGAAAAATCTGCTGATTCGGGAAGAAACCGCCGAAGCCGGCTTTACGGAATTGGGTATTGCCGAATTGCTGATTCCGACAGCGGTATATCTGGCAGGGGTTTTGTGCATTTTTGTGCCGAAACTTATAAAATATGCGCGGCAGACCACCGTTCGGCTGTTGTATTCCGAAAAAGAATAACGGAGGTGCCGTTTTGAAATATATAAAACTCGGTTATTTGATGTTTATAAAAAATTTCCGCTTGAACTTTGTTGTGATTTTTCAAATTGTCGCCTTGGTGCTGGTGGGAATCAATCTGACTTCGCTTCTGTCTATCGGTTGGCAAGCCGCCGAAACCCTTCGCCCCCTTACGGAACGGCGATTTGTTTATTATATGCCTCCGAATGATTTTCTGAACCGAATGCTTTTTACATTCGAGCACGACGCACAGGAGACGAACACCGACACAGTGACGGAGGAATTGCCTTTAACCGATGTGGAATTTAAAACCCGCATCTTTTTGACCGACAGTACGATAAACGACGACCCTTTGCAGTTTGCACATATTCACGCCTATGACAAATCCCTGCTGGACGCGTTGCCGCTTCCGCTGAAAAACGGCGAATGGTTCGGGGAAACCACAAAAAACGGCGATGTGATAGACGCCGTTGCCAATGACAACAGTCAGTTTAAAACCGGTGACACTGTGCGGCTGACTGTTGAAACGCCCGAAGATAAAAAAATGACCTTCACGGTCAGAATTATCGGCACGTTGAAAAATCCCCCTTATATACCGAACGCACAGCATATCGGGCAGGCACTTTTTTCACTCTCTTTGGCGGAGGATACAAATGCCCGTAAAACAGGTATGCCGTCCGTTTTGCTGAACGCGCAGGATATTGCGGGAATCGAGCACATTTTTTTAAATGCGCCGGAAAATGAGTTTATTGTGTTTGAGGATTCCATTACGCCCGAGGCTTACAGCCGAAACATAAACACGCTTTCCGCCAAGGGCTTGGTTGCAACCGGCGAAAGCATCGCCGCATACGACGCAGAATGGGCGCGCACACTGTTGCGCGAAAATCTGCCGATGGTTCTTTTTTTGCTGATTATTTCCCTCACCGGGCTTATCAGCATTTCGGCGATAAATATGACGGCGTATATGAAAACGTTTTCCATCTATTTTATTTGCGGCAGCACCAAAAAGGAATGTTATAAAATCATCGCTTCTTACTTGTGTATGATGTTTTTATGGGCGTTTACGCTTTCGATTCTGCTCGCGCTGATTTGCACAAAAGTACATATTCCCATCTTCGCCTTGATTGATTTTTCCGCACTGAGTTGTCTTTGGATCGGCGGTGTTTTTGCAGTATATCTGCTGATTTCTCTGCTGGTTCCGGCGGTTGTGCTGAAACGGCTTACCCTGAAAGAAATGCTCATCAAAATACAATAACGAACAAAAAAACAGTAATTGGAAAATACAACGAAAGGAACGATACTGTAGCCTGACGGCCGTTTTTCTGCGGCTTTTGTGTGATTTTTGTATCGCATAGTGATTCGTATGAAACAAAAAAAGAAATTGAAAGCGGCAGCGCTGCTTACGCTTTGGCTTTTGCTTATGTGCCTTTCCTTTTTCGGAATTTCACCGCTCGTAAAACAATTACAGCAAAACAAACAGGTGAAAAATGCCATTATCCGAACCAGCGCGGTTTTAGTGGACAATCTTCGTTGCGTGCAGTTGCCGAACGAAGATGCCGCGCGTGCGTTAACAGACCGCCTTTCCGAGTTTGAAGGGTTTTTGGGGCTTTACAAATTTTCCGACAGAGAACTGATTCAGACAATTTATTACGGAGAAAATTTTTCGGAATACATTTACAGCAACGGGTCGGTAGACGGCAGAATCGGCTTTTTCCCCTACACCTACAATGAAGGGCTTGACAAACTCGGGCTTTTAAAACTTACGGCGGGCGAAATGTTTGCATTCAGGCCGTATGCAGTCGGCGAAGAAGTGCCGATTGTTGTCACCGAAAACGAATATTTCAAATTGGGCGACAAAGTACGGCTGGAACTGAACACCTCAAACAGCAATATCACAGATTTTCCGGACGCCGAACCGCTTTTTGCAGACGCCGTGGTTTGCGGCATCGCCGAAAAGAATGTGTATCTGCCCGCAACCGATCAAAACGCAGTCAGCGATTTGCAAAATTTTACAAGAATCAACGAGCGAATTCAGGTATTCTTACCCGACCTCACAGCGTATACAAACGCGTTCGACTATCAACCGGTTCGTGACGGCGGCGAATTGACACCGTATTATGTCCTGTTTGAAAGCGGTATGCCCGAAAATATTGATACGCTTTTCAATGAATACGGGTATTCGGATACATACAAATCAACCAAAACCCTCGGGTGGGAAGTTGAGCGTGAAGTGTTTGATTTCGATGCGTTGCATATGCCGATTGCCATCGGATGCATATGCGCCGCCGATTTCATCGCAACGGTTTTCATCTTTAAAGAAATTGTGATGCTGTATTATAAAAAAAGAGATGGGATTTTATGATTGAAATCACGAATGTAACCAAAACCTATAACAAAAATAAAAGCCACGCCTGTACTGCCTTAAAGAATGTATCCCTGACGATTGAAGACAATGAATTTGTTGTTATTTTGGGCAAATCCGGTGCGGGCAAATCTACCCTAATGCATTTAATCGGTTGTATTGACCGTTTTGAAAGCGGCTCTTTGGTGATTGACGGTACAGATGTCAGCCACGCAAAAGACGCCGAACTTGCCGCAATCCGCAACAGAGATATCGGCATCATTTTGCAGGATTTTGCGCTGATTCCCGATTATTCGGTTTATGAAAATGTGGAGATTCCACTGATTTTTTCCGGCATAAAAGCCAAAAAGCGGAAAGAACTTTGCAACGAAGCCCTAAAATCGGTTGGATTGGCAGAATTGAAAGATAAACTTTCCAACGAACTTTCAGGCGGTCAAAAACAGCGGGTCGCCATTGCACGCGCCATTGTGAACAATCCGAAATATATTTTGGCAGATGAACCGACCGGCGCTTTAGACTCAAAAAATTCCGCAGATATTCTGGATATTTTTGAAACCCTGCACCGAAACGGAAAAACCGTTATTATCATCACGCACGATGAAGCCGTAGCCTCCAGAAGCAAACGCATCATTACCATTTCAGACGGTCAAATCGCCGCGCAACAGCCTTGAACATCATACCCCGAAGCCTCCCCTTAAAGGGAGGCTTTTTTCATCGGCGCAATTTCCGAAAAAAACGCAAAACTATGCAGACAAACCGCAGGACAACATCGTCTTTCTCTATGAAAAGCGCGGAATCGGCGTGTTGTCAAAGGAAATACTTTACAAACCCCCAATATTTTAGTATACTATAACGGTATTTTTATAAAGTGGGGTAGTATTCACACCTCAGTTTTAGGAGGAGTTTTATGACAACAGCACAAATCTGTATCATCATTGCCATTGTAATCTATCTCGCGGCAATGGTGGCAATCGGGGCGGTTTACTCCAAAAAGAACAAAAACACCGACGATTTTTACCTCGGGGGCAGAAAATTAGGCCCGCTTGTGACCGCAATGAGCGCCGAGGCGTCGGATATGAGTTCGTACCTTTTGATGGGACTTCCCGGCCTTGCCGTGGTTTACGGCATTGCGGAGGCTTCGTGGACGGCAATCGGGCTTGCCGTCGGCACCTATGTAAACTGGCTCTTGGTGGCAAAACGCATTCGTTTGTATTCGCATAAAATCAACGCCGTGACCATTCCGGAGTTTTTCGCAAAGCGCTTTCACGACAACGCCAAGGTGTTGAGCCTGATTGCGGCGCTGATTATCATTATCTTCTTTGTGCCGTATACC
The DNA here is from genome assembly GCA_004555265.1 of Ruminococcus sp. GTDB lineage: Bacteria > Bacillota > Clostridia > Oscillospirales > Acutalibacteraceae > Fimenecus. The sequence continues at coordinate 120,282 of SFIQ01000008.1, read as the reverse complement.
GCTTCGGGCTTTTCTGCCTGCGGCAAGCTGTTTTCCTCGCTGTTCGGCGTGGATTACCAAATCGCCATGATTATCAGTGCCGTGGTCATTGTGCTTTACACCACGCTCGGCGGCTTTTCCGCCGCATCGACCACCGACCTTATCCAATCCATTGTGATGACGGTGGCGCTGTTTGTGGTGGTCGGCTTCGGTGTTTCACAGGCGGGCGGCGTACACGCGGTGCTTGAAAACGCTTCGCAGCTGCCGGCATATTTCAGCCTGACCTCCACCGGCGACGGTGCAGGCGGCACAACGCCCTACGGCGGATTAACCATTGTTTCCACGCTTGCGTGGGGCCTGGGGTATTTCGGTATGCCCCACATTCTTCTTCGCTTTATGGCGATTGAGGACTCGAAGAAACTGAAAACCTCGCGCAGAATCGCCTCGGTTTGGGTGGTTATCTCCATGGCCGTCGCCATTTTCATCGGCACGGTCGGCGTCGGTATGATTGGCGCGGGCGTGTTAGACGGCGGCTTTGACGGCGAGCGCGTCATTATTGAGATTTCCAAGCTGTTAAGTACCTACGGCATTTTCCCCGCGCTCGTTGCCGGCGTAATTCTATCCGGTATTTTGGCGGCAACGATGTCCACCGCCGACTCCCAGCTTTTGGCGGCGTCTTCTTCCGCCTCGCAGGATATTTTCATTTCGTTTTTCAAAGTGAAGCTGTCGCAGAAAAAGGCAATGCTGATTGCGCGTGCATCCGTTATTTTGATTTCCGTTATCGGCGTGATTATTGCGCTTGACGAAAACAGCTCGATTTTCCGCGTGGTTTCCTTTGCGTGGGCAGGCTTCGGCGCGGCATTCGGTCCGCTGGTGCTTTTCTCGCTGTTCTGGAAACGCACCAACAAAGCAGGCGCTGTGGCCGGTATGGTCACCGGCGGCGCAATGGTATTTATTTGGAAATACATCATTGCAAAACTCAGCCCGGTACTCAACATTTATGAGCTTCTGCCCGCGTTCATTCTTTCGTCTTTGGCAATTGTGGCGGTTTCCCTGCTCACCAAAGCACCCGACAAATCCATTACCGATGAATTCGACGCCGTAAAGGCGATGCAATAAACACACACGGAATAAGAAACAGACAGGAGGGTATGTTATGTCCGTGCGTTATGAAACCGATTCCGTTTCTGTGATGTATCCGGCGCTCGGCGGCTTAATATACCGTCTGTCTGCTGTGGCAAAAGCCCCTGTAAATCCCGATGTTTTGCGAGAGGCGGTGCGCGGTCTTGCACCGCGGTTTCCGATTATGTGCTCGCATTTGGAGCGCACCTTTTTCGGCTACTGCCATGTGCCCGCCACGAATTTTGATGTGGTCACCGAGGGCGAGCCGTTTTTCAGAATGCCCGCGATGTACGATACCGACAAGCCGTCGTTTCGCCTGTATGTGCGCGGCACCCGCGTCACAATGGACGCCTACCACGGCAACGGCGATGCGGGCGCGGGTATCCGCTTTTTGGCAGCATTGATGGCGGACTATTTTCTGCGCGCAAAAGGCTTGCCGCCCATAAAGGCGCCGCTTCCCGACGCAGAAGCGCTCAAAGACCCGTACAAGCTGTACTACAAACGGTCAAAAGTGGCTAAACTGTTTGAAAAAGAGTCCTACAAGCTGCATCTTTCCTATCCGCAGGACTATTGGATTGCGCGGTTTTCGTGTATTTCGATGGATTTAAACGAAGCAAAAGCCTTTGCCAAACCGCGTGGCTTCACGGTAAACGATATGCTCTGCGGGGCGCTGGCACTTGCGATTTTTCGAGAGACAGACGCGAAAGACGGCGATTTGCCGGTTACGATTTCCGCACCGATCGACTTGCGCAAGCAGTATCACTCCCATTCACAGCGCAATTTTGTGTTTTACGGAAATTTGCGCGCCACGAAAGAAAACGCCGTCGATTTGGAAACCATGACAAAACAAATGCATACCCGAATGCAGGCGGCATCATCGCCGACAGCCTTGCAAAGAGGGGTTGCGCTCGCCTACCGCGGCACCAATAACCTTGCGGTGAAATATTCGCCCCGCGCATTGCGCGAATGGGTAGTGCGCAAAGGCTATCGCCATGTTGCGGACAACAGCATTACCACCACGCTTTCCAATGTCGGCTATCAAACTCTGCCCGCTGAGGTCAAAGACGATTTGGAACGGTTTGAAATGTATTTGGGACCCGGGCGCGGCAGTATCAACGCCGCGGCAACCGGATACGGCGACAAAATCTCGCTGTGCATTACCTGCGGCAGTGAGGAAACCGTGTTAGAGGACGCTGTGCAACAAATTCTTACGGAAAACGGCATTTCGAGCACCCGTGACTTTTTTACCTACAAAAATCGGGACTTGATTGTGTAAAAAGTATATTGTAAACCAACCCCCGCCCGACACGGTATTTGCCGTGCCCGGCGGGGGTATTTGTGTTGCGTAGGAAGCGATGTGCTTCCCCTGTTCGGGGAAATGTCTGTTATAATAGAGTAGGGCGGGGGCTTGCTCCCGCCGCAAGGTGCCCGAATTCGGAGAATTTTGCTCCCGCCCTACCATGGAAATTCAATTTCGTGCGTAGGAACGGTCTTGCCTGTTCCGTTAACACCCCCACAAACACCAGTTGCATTTCGCTATGCATATTTTCCCAATCCCTCAATTCGCCTTTACCGCCTCGGCAATATCCAAAAGACAGCGATAGCGGTACTGTGGGGCTTTGTCCTCCAACAGTTTCAAAAGTTGCGGACAAATTTCTCGGCTGATAACAAATTTTTTAATGACAAAACTCTGCCGCACGGTTTTGGTGAAATACGCGGTGTCCATTAAGCAGAAGTCATTGAGCAGTAAAAACACACCCTGTTGGTATTTCATCAAATCGTTGGTGGGAATGTTTACAAGCTTTGCCGTGGGGGAAACGCTTGTAAACAGCAGTTCCATTTCCTTCGGGTTGCGCAACAGAGCGGCAGGAGAAGTGCCGGTTTGCTTTTGATATTCGTTCAGCAGTGCGCGCACCTCCTCGGGGGTTTCGGCGTGTACAATGCCGACACGGTAATCGGAAAGCCAACGGTTGACCTGTTCTTCGTCGCAGGTGGTGTCGTCATCGCCGATGTCAAACGCCGTGTAAATGACAATATCGTCGGAAAATGTTTGCCTGCCCTTTAAGGCAAAGGAAAGCGCCACATACAAAGACGCGCTGAAATCAATAAAGGGGCTGATGTCCAAATAGTGCTGTGCAAAGGCGAGCATCGGGTACATACGGTCTATGTCCGGCTTGCCGTACAACGTTTCATAAACCGAGCAAAATGACGGCTTTGCCGTGTAAAAATCGAACAGCGTTTGCCCGGTGATGTAGGTGAAAATATTGTTTTCCGTTTTTTCTAACAGCGCGGGCGTGCGCAGATAGGTGGGAATTAAACGCCGTTTCGGGCTGCAAATGCGTTCGCCGCGGTAAAAAATCGGTGTGCCCGCTTGAAAAGGCACAAACAACGCGGTTTCAAATTCCTCCATCGTCTGAATTTGAATTTGCGAAACGGCAAAACTGACATCCAGCGCGTCCTCCAACCGGCGGCGCAAGCGTCCCGATACCGATAACTCCCCGTTTTTTAGATTTTCCAATTTAGACATAGTATCACCACCCAAAGTGTACCATGATTTTTGACCGAATTCAACCGTTTTACGCCGCGCAGTTTTCGGGTTTTTATGAAAAAATACCGAAAAAACACTTGCGAGAAGGTGCAAAATCGTGTTACTATTAAAGCAGTATATTTTAGGGGGCAGTTTTTATGTTAAAAAAGGGAATTGCATTCGCCCTAACCTTGCTTTTATTGCTTGGAACGGCGCAAACGGTTTTTGCCGCAAAGCCCGCTGTGCAAGCGGTGACCGTTGACGCCGACAATATCTCGCACGACATCAGCGACACCTTGTACGGCGCATTCATAGAGGACATCAATTTCGCCGTAGAGGGGGGCTTAAACGCCAATTTGGTGCGCAACAACTCATTTGAATATTTGCACGGCGACGAAAAAGCGCTTTCCGGCTGGACGATTGACGGGCAATATATCCGCAAGGTCGGCAACGGTATTTCCGAGAACAATCCTGCGTATATTTATATGCCCGACGCCAAAGACCGTGCCGTCAAGAACTACGGCTTTTGCGAGTATTACCGTTACAAAACCTACGACATCAATCCCAAAAGCAAAAACGCCGGCAGTATGGGGATTCAAGCCGGAGAGATGTATACCCTCTCGCTTTGGTTTAAAGAAACCGACACCACCGTAACGGCCTTTTTAGAAAACAATCAGGGAGAAAAACTGTCCGATACGGTTACATTTCACGCGCAAACCGATGTTTGGGCAAAATACACCGTGGATTTGTCTGCCGCCAAAACCGACGGCGGGATTTTGGTGCTGAAATTCGGCACGGGCGATGTGACGTTTGACTTTGTCTGCCTGTATCCGCAAAAAAGTTACGGCTACGATACAGATACTTGGAAATATACTTCGCTGCGGCAGGATTTGTTCGACGCGCTGTATGCACTGCACCCGGCATTTCTGCGTTTCCCCGGCGGCTGTGTTGCGGAGGGAGACAGTCTCGAAAATTTGTTTAATTGGAAAGATACCGTCGGGCCGTTGGAAAGCCGAAAACAATTTTATAATCTTTGGCGTAACAATGAAATCGACTATAACAACAGTTATGCCGTCGGCTATCATGAGTATTTTCAACTTTGTGAGGATTTAGGTTGGTCTGTCAGGCGCGCTGCGGGTATGACGATACCTATCAAAAATATCAGTCCGGCGAAATGACCGCCGCAGAATGGGAGGACTATTTAGACACCATCGCCCTGCGACCGGGCACAGCGGAATGGGATGACTATGTGCAGGATATTCTCGATTTAATTGAATATGCCAACGGCGATGTCACAACCGAATGGGGCGCGAAACGCGCCGAAAACGGGCATCCCGCGCCGTTTGGGCTTGCCTATATCGGGCTCGGCAATGAAAACTGGGGCGAAGTGTATTTTCGCAATTTGCAAGCACTCAAAGCGGCAGTGCAAGAAAAATATCCCGAAATCACCATCATTACTTCCGCAGGTCCCGTCAGCGCCGGCGAGCAGTTTGAAGATTCGTGGGAGATCCTCTCAAAAGACTATACGGATACCGTTGTCGATGAGCATTACTATCAAGACGATTGGTGGTATTTAGAAAACATTGACCGCTATGACAGCTATGACCGTGACGGGGCAAAGGTCTTTTTGGGCGAATATGCGGCAACCGCAAGGGGGGTGGGTACCTTACAAACCAAATCCAATTTAAAAGCCGCGCTTTCCGAGGCCGCCTATATGACGGGGTTGGAAGAAAACGGCGATGTCGTGGTGATGGCGTCTTATGCGCCGTTGCTTGCCAAAAGCAACGCCCAACAATGGAATATCAATTTGATTTGGTTTGACGCGTACAATGTGGTATTGACCCCGAGCTATTATACCCAAATGCTGTTTATGAACAATACCGGCACAAAATATGTGGAAACCGATTTACCCGACGGAAACGACGGTGTGTATCAGTCGGTGACGGTAGACCCCGAACAGGAATTGCTGTATATCAAACTTGTAAATACCACGGGGGAGAAAAAAGCCTTTACCTATGACCTTGCCGGCTTTGGGCAGGTGCAATACGCCGATGTGCTTACGCTGTCCGACCGTAGTTTGGCGGCATGTAATGAGCTCGGCAAAACAACGATTGTCCCGACGGTAAAAAAAGTGGAAACGACCGACACGCCGACCGTGGAGGCGGCGGGGTATTCCGTCAATATTCTGCGCATTGCTTACGGCAATAACGCCAAAGCCGAAGGGCTTTATAAACTCCCGAAAATGCCGAGCACTTCCAAATATTATTCCCCGCTGGAACGCGCATTGGCGACTGCCATTCCCGCGGCAGTTGTGGTGCTGGCGGCAGGCACCTGCGCGGTTGTATATATTCGCCGCAGAAAGAAACAGAAATAATCCGAATACGGTGCGGAAGTGAAATTTTGAAAAATTTTTCTCCGCGCCGTCTTTTTTTGCTTGTTTTTCAGGCGACTTGTGATACAATAAAAGCAGTTTTTTGTAACGGGAGGCGTTTATGGACGCAGTTTTTCAAGCCATTGAAAATGTCAATACCAAAGTCAATTCCATCGTGTGGGGCATTCCGATGTTGCTATTGCTGTTGGCGGCCGGGCTGTATTTGACCGTCGGCACACGCTTTTTTCAGGTCACCAAGTTCGGCTATGTCTTAAAAAACACGATTTTTTCGATGTTCCGCAAAGGGAAAAACGCCGAAAAAACCAAAGACAAGGACGCCATTTCGCCGTTTCAGGCGTTGGCAACGGCCTTGGCGGCAACCGTCGGCACGGGCAACATTGTCGGCGTAGCCACCGCGATTGCCGCCGGCGGCGCAGGCGCGATTTTTTGGATGTGGGTTTCTGCCTTTTTCGGTATGATGACCAAATACGCCGAAATTGTACTCGGTATTTATTTTCGCCATAAAAACGAAAAGGGCGAATGGGTCGGCGGCCCGATGTATTATATTGAAAAGGGATTGCATCAAAAATGGCTGGCGGTGCTGTTCGCGGTGTTTTGTCTGCTCGCCTCCTTCGGCATCGGCTCTGTGGCGCAAGTCAACGGTATTGCCACCGCGATGGAGGGCGCCTTTCATATCCCAAACTATGTGACGGGTATCGTCATTTGCCTGCTGGCAGGCTTTATTGTGTTCGGCGGGCTCAAACGCATTGTGACCGTAACCGAAAAATTCGTGCCGCTGATGGCGCTATTGTATATTGTCGGTGCATTGGTGGTTATCGTGGCAAATTTCCGCAATATTTTGCCGGCATTCGGCGAAATTTTCAGGAGTGCCTTTCAACTGAAATCCGTCGGCGGCGGTGTGATGGGCTATGGCATTGCAAGGGCCATGCGGTACGGCTTTGCCCGCGGGATTTTCTCCAACGAAGCGGGCTTGGGCTCGTCTGTGCTTGTGCATTCTTCCGCGGATGTCAAAGAGCCTGTTGAACAAGGGCTGTGGGGCATTTTTGAAGTGTTCTTTGACACGATTGTCATTTGCACCTTGACTGCATTGGCGATTTTAACCACCGGCGCACATACTGTCGAGGGGTTAGAGGGCGTCGCCATTACCATGTATGCGTTTGAAGCCGTTTTCGGGCGCGCAGGCAGTTATGTGGTGTCCGTCGGCATTGTTTTGTTCGCCTTTTCCACGCTGCTTGGCTGGTCGGTGTACGGTTGTCGCGTGTCGGAATATCTCGGCGGCAGAAACTGTATGCAGGTGTATAAAGTCCTGTTTTTATTGGTATCCTTTATCGGCTCGGTTTCCGGCGTGCAGTTGGTTTGGGATTTGGCGGATACCTTCAACGGGCTAATGGCTTTGCCGAACCTCGTCGGCGTATTGCTGTTGTCGCCGTTGGTGTTCCGTATCACCGCAAATTACCGAAAGCGCGTGTTTCAACACCAAAACATCGAACCGATTTTATCCGTGCACCAAAACGAAAAATTCAAAATCATCTATCGCAAATAAGTTTGTAAAAAAAGGCCGCAGGTGTGCGCCGAAAGGCTGTCCCTGCGGTCTTTTCGCGGGAAATACGCAATATAATATAGCAGTTTACAAACAGAGGCGGTGCGGTATGGTTATACGCTTGAAAAAACTGCTGACGGCAACGCTTGGCGTGCTTTTGATTGTGTTGGGGCTCATTTTTTTGTGTTACAGCCTGTTCGGCATGGACGCGGACGAAAATCTGCCGCGCACAAAAAGCGATACGCAAACGGCGGTCAACGCACCCGTACGGCAGATTGACCCGTCAAAGCCGATGCTGGCGCTGACCTTTGACGACGGGCCGTACGGCCCTGTGACCCTGCGGATTTTAGACGCCTTGGAGGCAGTTGGGGGCAGGGCAACCTTTTTCATTGTCGGCAGTCGCATTGACGGGCGGGAGGAAACCGTGCGGCGCATCGCCGCGTCGGGCTGTGAATTGGGCAATCACACCTATGACCATGTGTCGCTCAAAGGACTTTCCGCGGCGCAAATTCAAGAGCAACTCACCAAAACCGACGAAAAGATTTTTGAAGTGACAAACCAGCATACCACCGTTTTGCGTCCGCCCGGCGGCGCATATGACGATACCTTATACACCGTACTGCAAACGCCTGCGGTGCTGTGGACGGTGGACACCATGGATTGGAGCCACCAAAACAAAGACATTACCGTACAGCGCGTGCTGGAACACGCCGAGGACGGCGACATCATTTTAATGCACGATTTGTTTACCCCAACCGCCGACGCGGCAGAGGCGTTAATTCCCGCGCTGTGCGAGCGCGGCTTTCAGTTGGTGACGGTCAGCGAGCTGTTGGCATACCGCGACAATCCCGACGGCGTACTGCAAATCAACAGTTGACAAAATCGGCTTTGTGCGGTATGATAATAACGCGTTATCACTTTACTATGATAAATCGGAGGAATTGAAATGAAAATGAAAAAACTGCTCTGCCTCGTTTTGGCAGTCGTGATGCTTGTCGGTTGCTTTGCCGCGTGCGGCAAAACCGAAACCGCGCTGAATGTGGTTGCGGAAAAAGAGTCTGCCGGTGAAGAAGTCATTTTATCGGACGACTTCTTTAAATCCGCCAATTACACCGCGGTAGATACGCAGTCTAAAGCACTGATGGAGGTTTCCTCGGGCACAGCGGACGGCTGTGTGGTGGACTATGTTTGTTCCATCGGTATGATTGGCGAGGGCACGGACTATGCCAACCTTTCTGTTGTTGAAAAATACGCTTTCGCCGATGAGCAGTACGGCATTGCGTTCCGTAAGGGCAGCACCAAAACGGTTGCTGTGGTCAATGCGGCAATCAACGAGCTTATTCAAAACGGCAAGCTGGAGGAAATCGCAGCAAAATATAAATTGAGCGAACAAATTGAAACCACCTTGGCGCAAATTCCCGCAGAGGATACCTTGGATACTGCCGATTGGGAATACATTAAAGCAAAAGGCACATTGGTGATCGGAATTACCTATTTTGAGCCGATGAACTATATCGATGAAAACAATGAATTGACCGGTTTTGAAACGGAATTTGCAAAAGCGGTTTGTGAGATTATCGGTGTAACGCCCGTATTCCAGGAAATCAGCTGGAACTCTAAGGAAATGGAACTGAATGCGAAAAACATTGACTGCATTTGGAACGGGCTGACCATTACGCCTGAAAGACAGGAAACCATGGAAATCTCCAAGCCCTATATGAACAACAAACAGGTGCTTGTTGTCAAAACCGAAAATGTTGACAAATATTGATTTCTAACGAAAAGTAACACAGTAAAAACGCAAAGACACACCCTTTTTGGGTGTGTCCTTGTTTGCGGTTTGGGGTGCAAAAATGACCTTTTCACAGGTGACAATCGATTTATTCAACGGATTTTACGAAAATCTATTTCTGTTTTTCGTAACATTGCTCGGTGCAATCCCGCTGGGGCTGATGATTACATTCGGCTCTATGTCGCGCTTTAAACCGGTCAAATGGCTTGCAAAAACCTTTATTTGGGTAATTCGCGGCACGCCGCTGATGCTGCAACTGTTTGTCGTGCTGTATGTGCCGGGGCTTGTGTTCGGTGTGCCGATGCAGTCGCGTATGACCGCGGCGATTGTGGCTTTTATTATCAATTACGCCGCCTATTTTTCCGAAATATTCCGCGGCGGCATTGAGAGCATTCCGAGAGGGCAGTATGAAGCGGGACAAGTCCTCGGTATGACCAAAACGCAGGTATTCTTTAAGGTCGTGCTGTTGCAGGTGATTAAACGCATTGTGCCGCCGATGAGCAATGAAATCATCACCCTCGTAAAAGATACTTCGTTAGCGCGCGTGATCGCCATTGCCGAACTGATTATGGCGGCGGAACGGTATGCCGGCAAAGGGTATATTTGGCCGCTGTTTTATACGGGCGTCTTTTTCTTGGTATTCAACGGGCTGTTGTCGCTGTTGTTCAATTTCATCGAGAAAAAACTCGATTATTACAAGGGGTGAGACGGTATGCACATTTTGGAAGTACAAAATCTTTGCAAACAATTTGACAATGCGCAAGTGCTGAAAGGCATTGATTTCACCCAAGATGAGGGGCAGGTCGTTTCGGTTATCGGCTCCTCAGGCAGTGGCAAAACCACATTTTTACGCTGTATTACGGGTTTGGAAACCGCCGACAGCGGCAAAATCACCGTGGACGGGCGCGTGACCTTTGACGCCGCGCGCAAAGAAAAACTTTCCAAAGCCGAAAAACGCGAAAATCAGCTTTGCACAGGGCTTGTATTCCAATCCTTTAACCTGTTCCCGCAGTATACGGTGCTTAAAAATGTCACCCTTGCGAAAGAATTATTGGTCAAAGAGGAATGTAAGGCAAAGAAGCTCTCCCGTGCCGACACAAAGGCGGAAATCGCCAAAATTGACGGTGCGGCAAAGGAGATTATTGCAAGCGTTGGGCTGTCCGACAAATTAGACAGTTACCCGTGCGAACTGTCGGGCGGGCAACAACAGCGCGTGGCGATTGCGCGCGCACTCATGCTTTCGCCGAAAATTCTTTGTTTTGATGAGCCGACCTCGGCGCTTGACCCCGAAATTACGGGCGAGGTGCTGAGCGTCATTCGCAAATTGGCGAACGAGGGGCGCACCATGCTGATTGTAACCCACGAAATGGGCTTTGCGCGTGAAGTTTCCAACGAGGTTGTCTTTATGCATGACGGCGTAATTGCCGAGCGCGGCACACCCGCCGAGGTGTTTGACAATCCCAAAAATGCGCGTCTGCGTGAATTTTTAAGCGCCACCCTGCGCGCATAAACCATACAAACGCAAAAACAATCCCCGCAAACGGCAACAACCGTCTGCGGGGATTTTTTTGCTATATAGTTTAGTGGCGTTCTTCTTCGCAGTCAAAGGTTTCACAGAAGCGCGCCGCGAATGCGGGCGGCTCATTTTTGGCATATAAATGCGAAATATCGCCGAACGAAGCACAACGGAACACCGCAATGCCTTCTTCGCGCTCCTCGGTATACAGCGTTGTCACCGAGGTCGGCGCGGCGCAAAAGCCCTGCCACAGCAGCACGGGTGAAATGCCGAGCAAATGCGACAGCATGACGCACTCCACCCCGAAATGGCAAAAGAACGCAACCGTGTCGCGGTTTGGGCGCACGGCTTTGTAATATCTGCCGTGTCGTTCATACCCGTGCGCCTTTAAGACTTTATCTAAGCCCTTGCCCACACGGTTATATTCGTGCTTCACAAGCCCCGAACGCATAAGCTTTGTGTCTGTCCAATTCTCGAAACTGTAAAAATTATCAATCGTCGTAAAGTACGAAGGGAGTAAATCCCACGGACCGCGTATTTTTTTGGTGACAGGGTCTTTCACAGGCGCTTGGAATTCCCGCAACCAGCCGAGCGTTTTGGCGCTTTGCCCCGTGCGCTTTAAGGTGACCGATGCCGTGTCCTGCGCGCGCCCTAAGGGGGATTGATAAATCGCGTCTAATTTTTCTTTTTCCAACTTGTCGGCAAGATATTCCGCCTCACGCCAACCCTTTTCGGTTAAGGAGTCCTTTGCGTAATCCGGATCGCCGTGCCGAATAATCAGAATCCGCATTTACGCGTCCTCCCCCATCTTTTCCTCGCGCGCCGCAACGAAAGCGTGGACTTTTTCGGACAGTTCGCCGTACAGTTTGTACTTCTTGGAGAATACCAAGAAGGAGATAAACACCAAAATCGGCGGAATGACAAAGGTCATCACGCTGATGGTGGTTTTGGAAAGGTCGGTTTGCACCTCTGCCGCGCCGTCATAGCCCGAAAGCCCCAGTCCCGTGAACAGAATAATCGTCTGCACGGTGTACGCCATTTTCTGCAAAAAGCCCTTCATCGAGAAGGTTGTGCTTTCCTGCCGCTTACCGGTTTTGTATTCGCCGTAGTCCACAATGTCGGCGAGCATAACCGTTTGGTTGACGAACATCGACGCAATGCCGACCGACGCGATAATATACGCAATATTCAAAAGCAGCATTTGGTGGAGCACCGGCCCGCACACAATCATCAACGCATAGCCGACAATCACCATAATCAAGCAGGATTGATAAATTGTGCGGCGGGTGAATTTTTTCTGCATAATCGGAATCACAAACAACCCTAAAAACGAACCGACCGCGCCGAAGGTCGCAAACATACTTTGCTTGGTGATGTCGCCCTCCACATTTTCAAAGTAATATGCACCCACGCCGCTGGTTAAATACCAGCCCGCGTTGGAAATCATGGCAAACACCATAAATACGATGAGTTGGTCGTTGTTTTTGAGCACGGAGAACAGCTTTTTAAAGCTGAATTTGTCATTGTTATACACCACATGGCGTTCTTTGGTGACGCTCGCGCAAACCACGGCAAAGACCACAAGCAATGCCGCGCAAAGCATCGCCCAACGGCTGAATCCCTGTGCGCTGATTTTCTTTTCCGCGTCGCTTGCGCCCGTCCCGAGCAGCACCAGCGCAAACGGTGTGAAGATGGTAACAATCCCCTGCCCGATGCCGCTGAATGTACGCGCCACGGTAGAAATCAAATTGCGCTCTTTGGGGTCGTTGGTAAAGCTCGGCACCATACTCCAATAGGGAATATCCGCCATGGTGTTGGTCATACCCCACGCAATATACATCACCGCAACATACACATACAGCCAAACAGAGTTTAACGGGATGCCGGGGTTGGTAAACAACAGCGCCAATACCACGGCATTTGCACACGCGCCAATCATAATCCACGGGCGGTATTTGCCCATTTTCATTTTGGTGCTGTCCACAATCGTACCCATAATCGGGTCGTTAATGCCGTCCCAAATGCGTGCAATCGGGGTTAAAATCAACAGAAATGCCGCGGGCATCAGCAAAACATCGGTTAAATATTTCGCAAGATAGGAATAAAACAGCCCGTAGCTTAAATCCAAACCGACCGCACCGACGCCGTAACCGATATAGCGCCCCCATTTTCCGGAATCTTTTTTGTTGCTCAAAACCAAGCCCTCCGTATTTATAAAAGTAATAGTGTAATCATACCTTTTTTTAACCGTTTCGTCAATATTCTGCACAGAAAAAAGCGCGCTCGGTTTCCCGAGCGCGCCTACATCACAAAACGAATTATTTTGCCGCTTTGGCTTTTCTTTCTTCGACTTCTTTTACCATTTCGCGCTGTTTATCTTCGGTGATTTTATAGAACAGCATCGGAATAATGGTGCCGACCATGCTGATTGCGCCCGAAAGCACAAGAACATTCCACAGGATGGTTTCGCCCTCCGGTGTAATCGCAATGGACTGCGCGGGGTTAATGCCTGCCCAGCTGTAAGAGAACACGCCGATGAATGCGCCGACCGCCATACCGACTTTGTTGATCAGCGTCTGCATTGCGAAGCAGATGCCCTCTGCGCGCTCGCCGGTTTTCCATTCGAGGTAATCGACGGTGTCGCCAATCATCGCGTAGGTGATAATGTTGTTGACGCCCTGCGGAATGCCGAGAAGTACAAGACCGATGGCGCAGACAATCAGTTTCCAAGGTGCGTCATAGCCGATGAAGTACATCGCAAACATGACGACCGCACCCAAAATATGGACATAAATATATGCCCATTTTTTGGTGAATTTTTTCGTCATCCACGGAACCAAAATCGAAGCAACCAAACCGCCGGGAACAACGAGCAGGGTGATCAGCGAATACCAGCCTTCTTGCTTCAAAACATATTTTGCGAAGTACAGACCGCCGGTGTAGGTGTAAACCATTCTGGCACCGCCCAAAACGCCGGAAAGCACAATCAAAAGCAACTGCTTGTTCTTGAACAACAGTTTGAGGTTGTGCCCGAGCGAGGGCGGGGTTTCGGTAGAAGTGTACCGCTCTTTGGTGTGTTTAAAGCCATAGAAGAACATCGGAATGGCTACAACGGTAAACACCACTGCACAAATGAAGTATGTCCATTTTAAGGTGTCGGCATTTGCTTGAATGAATTCGGGCAAAACGTTGCCGGCATCATCTTTATATTTTGCCGTTACCGCAGAAGTGATAATCGGCACGCCGACGGTCACAATGCCCGCGCCCAAGGTGCAAAGCAAACGCGTAACGGTCAACAGGTTGCCTCTAACCACGGTGTCATTGGTCATGCAGGTGGAAAGCCCCCAATAAGGCACATCCGCCACAGTGTAAACAACCGACCAAACCACATAAATGACCGAAATAATTGCAAAAGTGGCAAGAGCCTTTGCAGGCAGAAACGGGTTGAAGCAGATAATGGTCATCACCGCAATCGGGATTGCCATCCACTTTAAGTAGGGGCGGCATTTGCCCCACTTGCTGCGGGTTCTGTCCACAATCGAGCCCATAATCGGGTCATTGAGCGCGTCAAACACGCGCGTGCCGAGCATTAAAAATGCCACCGCCATTGCGCCTGTAATGCCGCCGAAAATGCCACCTGCCGGAATACTGCCGAACAACAGTGCGTCGGTCATGAAAACCGTCAAATACGAACCGATAATGGTACAAATCAGGTTTTGCCCGAAACCGGCAATGCCGTACGCAACGGCTTCCTTCGGCTGCAAATTGCCGTCATTCGGCGTGGTGCCGTAGACTTTGTGCAGCAGAGCTTCTAATTTCATCTGTTTTTCCTCTCTTTTTAATAGAATATATTTATTATAGACCAAAACCCACCGTTCGTCAACCGATTTATTCGGAATAATGTCTACTATTTTGTGAGAAAAAAACCGTATTTTATAGAAAATGCCTGATTACGGAGCCCGAAAAACAAAGTTTACAGCACTTGCCGCAAAATCTCCTCGCACGGTACGCCATTTTCATCAAAAATGCCGCGCACGGTGTAAATGCCTTTATATACGGACAGTTCCAAATACCATTCTTTTTGTGCGACAGCGGTTTGCTGTGCAATCAATTCAGGGGAGTACAGGTCGAGTCGGTTTAAGTTGATTTTTACGCCCGAATAGTCAAGGCTTGTATCTTCTATCGGATAGTTACAGAAAAAGGGAAATGTGTTTTGATTCACACAGCGAATATAGGGCATATCCGCCGGCGGCTTTTCAGAAAGTGAGTCGCTTAAGTGCGTTATGCCGTTTTCATCTGTATCCAAGATAAAATATACAGTAGATGTATCGTAGTGCATGATAAAGGAATCGACGAGATCATAATAAAGGTTACCGTCGTACACGCGCGTAATGGAAACGGCAATGCGGTAAATTTCACCTTTTGTTTCAATATTGCGGTTTAATTGTCTGTGGTATGTAATCAATCCCATGGGGGCGAGCAGCTGCACAAGCAGTACAAGCACCAAAATCGGAATGCGCCATTTTTTCTGTTTCATTCTTCTTGTGCCTCCTTTGCGCGTTCTGCCGCCGCCAAAGCCGCCGCCTCACGCTTGCGTGCGTGCATTTCGGTATTGAGCGCAATCAGCGCCGCGCCGAACAGCAGGAAAATAATGCCGATGATAAGCGGGCTTAAATCCATACTTGTTAACAGGAAAATCAGTTGCACAAACAGCATCAGCAATCCTAAATTTGCGGGCATCAGTTTTAAATTGTCAAGCCCCGTGTAGATGAGCGTGCCGCCGAACCCCACCGCACAAATGCAGACAAGCCATAACAATGCGTGCAAATCGGTCACATAAGCAATCACGGAAGAAAGTACCGCGCCGAACGCAAACGCACTCAACAGAATTTTCGGCAAATTGTCCGCGAATGTGCGAAAACGGATTGCCGCCGTGCCCAATACGGCGATGAGCAGAACAAGACAACCGATGTAAAAGGCTTTGCCGTTTGTAACCGAAAGCACGGAAGTGTTCCATTTTGTCAGCGAAGGTGTGGTCTCTAAAACGAAAACAGAAAATACTGTTAAAATAGCGGCACAGCCTGTCACGCCCAACGGCTTGAAGGGAAAAGACAGGTCTGTGTCTTTGCCCCCGACCAAATATAAAAGAAGAAAAGGTACAAGCAAAATCGGAATGAGAATCCAATCATAGTCTGTTAGCTGCACGAGTATCTGCGCTATGCCGAAAGCCACCGCACCGATTGCCGAAACCCAAACCGTGTATTTGTATCGCACATCTTCGCGGTTTTTGCGAAACAAAAATACATATAAAAGCCCCGCCAGAAGTAAAACACCCGACAGGAGAAGGCTTTCCGACAGCACCGCCCAGTGAATGACCATATAAAAGTAAAACACAATCGGCGACACTGCACGCAACAAATAAAATACGGGCAGACAAAGCATTATGTCAATCAGCAAGCAGTTTTGAAAACCGCAGTGAATGTCAAATACGCTGTTGATCAGCGCAATGGTAGAAATGATGCCGATGCACCACAAAATTGCGCCGCATTCGCGCCAAACAACCTCGTCTTGCCGCTTGCAAAATACATATACCGCAAACGCTTGCCCGAAAAGCAACGGAAGAACCGAGAAAACAGTTTGCAAGGAGAGCGGGAAGTCCTGCCAAAAGTTCAAGAAAATCAGCACAAGTCCCACGCCGACAAACACCGCGCCGACCACGCCCAAAACAATGCGTACCTTGGCACTTGCGCGGTCAGGGTCAACCTCGGTGCCGACCTGCCGCTTTTCGCCGTAGATAAGTTCTTCGATTTCCACATGAAAAATCTTTGCGAGCAACAAAAGCGACTCCAAATCGGGCTGGGTTTTGTCGTTTTCCCAGTTGGAAATTGCCTGCCGCGTGACATGTAATTCCGCCGCCAACTGCTCTTGCGTCTTATTTTGCGCTTTGCGCAGTCGCCGCAGATTTTTGGAAACTTTCACAGCCATTTGACCGCCTCCTTTATGCTCATTTAACCATATTTCACCGAATTTGTCACGCAACAATATATTGCATTCGGTTATATTTAAAAAAATTTACTAAAAAGCGCCCGCGACTTCACGCGAACGCTTCATTTCCATTGTGTATTTTGATTTTGTCTTACAAAACAACTTCTTGCGGCGCACCGTTTTCCTCGCGGGATTTGTCGGCAAGATAGACGCACAAGTGGCCGGCAACCGAGTCGAAAATCGAAGTACACGCAAGGCTCGGGGTTTCGCCGCGCAGGAATGTCACGAAATCCGCCGCCAACTTTTCGTCGCCGCCGCCGTGCCCGCCGTAAGCGCCGACCATATCGCCCGTCACACGCAAATCGACTTCTTCCACAATTTTTTCATCGGTCTTGGTGGGGTGGATTTTGGAAACGGTAAATTTTGATTCTTCAAAGTCGCCGTAAATTTCACCTTTTGTTCCGATAATATGAATGTGTCGCATCGAACGCGACGAGCCGCCGACCATATTGTGTGTACCCGTCGCCCCGCTTGCAAAATTCACCAATACCGACTGGTGGTCAACCACATTGTTGTTGCATTTATAAATGCATTTGCCGTAGTTGCTGTCGCCTTTTAACAGATTGATGCGGTCTTCGTCGGTCGGGTTTTCAATCCCCTCTAATTTATCCCAAATATAAAATGCCCAGCGTTCGGGTTGGTCTAAATACAGCCGCTTTGCGGAATAGCGGCAGGTCTCCACCAAGGGACAATCCACCAAACACCGCGTGCCCGCCTCTTTCGGCGCATTTTCGGGTTTGAATTGGAATTTACTGCCGAAGCTTGACACCGAAACGGGTTTCGTTTCCGCCATCATCCACATCATCATATCGATGTCGTGACAGCATTTTGCCAACAGCATCGAGGTATGGCATTCGTCGGAATTTGCCCATTTCCCACGCACATACGAGGTGGAAAGGTGGTGGTAACTGACATGCTCGTTGGTTTGAATATTGATAATATCGCCGATTTCGCCCGCCGCCACCCGCTCTTTAATGGACAGGTAAAACGGCGTGTAGCGCAGTACATGGCAAATCATCACCTTGTTGCCGTTTTCGCGCACGCAGTTTACAAGCGCACGCATTTCGCGTTCGTTGGTCGCAAAGGGCTTTTCCAAAAGCATATCATAGCCCAATTTTAAAAGCGGCACAGCGGTTTCCAAATGCTGTTGGTCCATGGTGCCGTTGATGACCGCGTCCGCAAATTTCGGCACTCGTGCCAGCGCATCGGCATTTTCAAAGCAGTTTTCTTGCGGAAAGCCGAACATTTCCTGCGTTTTTTGGCGGCGAATGGGGTCAGGATCTGCCACGCCGACGATTTTCAGCATTTCGGGATTGGTCAGTGCCAATTTTGCATAAATAATCGCGCGGTGCCCCGCACCGACAATCACAGCGGTAATCGGTTTTTGCGGCATAATTTATCAACTCGATTTCAAATTTTTCCATAGTATACACCTATCCTTTTCAAAAGAAAAGGGGGAAATATAAAAAAGAAAAGTTTTTTGCGTCAGCAGAGCCCGAACATATGCTTTATACAGTATGCACATCCGTATGAATGCATAATAAATCATGAAAAATGAAGAAACCAAAACAAAAATCCGCCCTCTTTCGAGAACGGATTTTCGTTTTGGTGCCGGTGGCCGGGGTCGAACCGGCACGGTATCGCTACCACTGGATTTTGAGTCCAGCACGTCTGCCAATTCCATCACACCGGCAGGTGAATTTTTAACGCTTGTATATTATAACGGATTCTTTTTAAAAAATCAACACTAAATTTCATTTTCCTGAAAATTATTTTTCCGCTCTGTAAAGGGAGCGCGGCAAGGTTGTATTCGTTTTTTCGCCGCCGCAGGAAACAGGCGCAAAATCTCGCGTCTGCCGCAAAAATATTCCCGAAAATCCTCTTGACAACATCCCTATTTCTGTTATAATATCAGTAATGATTATCGTTATTGTTAATTATCAGAGAGGTGGTGTCCATGCCGCAGGTGCGAAAAAGCCGTCAGCGTGACGCAATCTTGCAAAATTTGCAGCAACGCTGTGACCATCCCACTGCAATGGAGCTGTATCTTTCTGTGCGGGCGGAAATGCCGAATTTAAGCCTCGGCACGCTGTACCGCAATTTGAAATCACTGT
Source organism: Ruminococcus sp. (assembly GCA_004555265.1). GTDB lineage: Bacteria > Bacillota > Clostridia > Oscillospirales > Acutalibacteraceae > Fimenecus. The sequence continues at coordinate 101,255 of SFIQ01000008.1, read as the reverse complement.
GTGAAAACGGTACGATTTTCAGTTTTTCTTCAGGCGGGGAGGAGCACTATGATGCCGACACCCACCGCCACGCACATTTGCAATGCGAAAAATGCGGTAGATTTTATGATTTGCCGCAATGCAGTCCGCCGCCGACAAGCGCATTGCTGGAAAAGCCGTTTGACGGTGAAATTCACAATTACAGTTTGATTTTTTTCGGCGTATGTACGAATTGCTGTATGCACGCCGAACAAAATAAAAAAGAAAAAAATTAAATTCAGGAGGAATTTGTTATGAAAAAATTTGTTTGCCCCGTATGCGGTTATGTCCATGAAGGCGATACCCCGCCCGAAAAATGCCCCCAATGCGGCGTGCCCGGTTCGAAATTCACCGTGGTTGAGGAAAGCGCAAAAACCTGGGCTGCCGAGCATGTTGTCGGCGTAGCCAAAGGCGTTCCGGAAGACATTCTCGAAGGTCTTCGCGCAAACTTCAACGGCGAATGCTCGGAAGTCGGCATGTATCTTGCCATGGCGCGCGTTGCCCACAGAGAGGGCTATCCCGAAATCGGTCTGTATTGGGAAAAAGCGGCGTATGAAGAAGCAGAGCATGCCGCAAAATTTGCAGAGCTTTTGGGCGAAGTCATTACCGACAGCACCAAAAAGAATTTGGAAATGCGCGTAGAAGCGGAAAACGGCGCAACCATGGGCAAATTCGAGCTTGCGAAGCGTGCAAAAGAGGAAGGCCTCGACGCTATCCATGACACCGTGCATGAAATGGCGCGCGACGAAGCCCGTCACGGCAAAGCGTTTGAAGGACTTCTCAAAAGATATTTCGGTTAATTTTTCATTGAAATTCGCCAAAAACAAGGGTATGTCAAAGCAGTTTGACATACCCTGTTTTTTATTGCGATTGTTCGGAAAAGGCAAATTGGGGGTTATAGGGATGATTTGTCATCCTGAGCGAAGCGAAGGATCTCCAATAGAACAAAGTAAACCTGCGCGAAACGAGATTCTTCGCCTAACGGCTCAGAATGACAATCGGGCGGGCACGGAGACCCTCCCCTATAAACGGGTCGTCGAGGACGCCGCCCCATATTCCCTCCCTCTTAGAGGGAGGTGGCTTTTGCCGCAGGCAAAAGACGGAGGGAGAAAAACGGAAATATCTCTCCCCCAGTCAAATGCTGTGCATTTGACAGCCCCCTCGTCAGAGGGGGCATAAGCGGCGGGAGCAAGCCCCCGCCCTACCCTGTAAATTGTATTTTGTGTGTCATCCTGAGCGAAGCGAAGGATCTCCAATAGAACAAAGTAAACCTGCGCGAAACGAGATTCTTCGCCTAACGGCTCAGAATGACAATCGGGCGGGCGAACACAGTTCGCCCCTACGGTTGGAAAGACAAACCCCAATTGATTTGTCAGGCGTCGACACGCAGCCTTTTCAGCGCAAAAAACCGATGCCCACACTTGCAGGCATCGGTTTTTTGGCGTATTTTTTCATTATTCCACACTTTTTAAAGATTCAATCATATCAATCTTTTTCATGCGGAAATACATCAGCGCGTTGACCAGCACCGCAAACACGATGGTTAAAAGGATAGCAAACAAATAACTTGTAAAGCGCATTTCCGCACCGAACATGACCGTTTCGGTTTCCACGGTTTGCATGACGAACCAGTGCAGTACGAAGCCGAGCCCCATGCCCAAAACCGTACCGAACAGCGTCAAAATCACATTTTCACGGTATACATATGCCGCCAATTCCCCGGGGTAGAATCCCAAGACCTTCAAGGTGGCAAGCTCACGGCGGCGCTCGGTAATGTTGATGTTGTTGAGGTTGTAAAGCACGATAAACGCCAAAAGCCCCGCCGCCAAAATCATCACCGCGATAATCACATTCAAATTGCCGAGCATACTGTTGACCTGTGCCTGTGTAGTCGCGTTCATCGAAACCGAGGTCACGCCGTTAATGTCGAGCAAATCCTCTGCCACGGCATTTGTATCGGCACTCGGGTCAACCTTAATCAGCGCGGCATTGAGTGACGCGGTTTCGCCGTACAATGCCTTATAAATATTGGGCGTCATATAAATATAACTGCTCAAATAATTTTCCACAACGCCCGCCACGCGCACATCGCCGACCGGTTCGGCGGTTTCGTCCTCTTTAATGGTAATCATATCCCCCGCCGATACGCCCAAGGCTTTTGCGAATTTTTCGGTAATCAAAACCCCGTCGTCTGTCAGCGTAACATCGTCATGCGGGAAGCGTGCTTCGCGCAAATGCACATATTCGCCGAGTTTCACCGTATCCTGCGGGACAATCAAATAGGCAGAAGTGTCGCCTTTTTCGGTTTCAGCGTAGGTGACGATACTCTTGGTTTGCAAATACTCCGTCACGCCCTCTACGGACGCGACTTTGGAAAGCAGTTGCCGCCGCTCCGCGCGGGACAGAGAAGCGTCCGCACCGACGGTACCTTGATAACTGAAAACGCGGTTAAATTGCTTTTCGGGCAGCATTTCCACGGAATCGCGAATACCGAAACCCGCAAGCAACAGCGCCATACAGCCTGCCACACCGAGAATGGTCATAAACAACCGTTTTTTGTAGCGGAACAGGTTGCGGCACGCCGCCTTTTGTGCGAAATTCAGGCGCATCCAAATAAAATCAATATCCTCAACAAATGTACGCTTGCCGATTTTCGGTGCCTCGGGGCGCATCAGCGCCGCGGGATTTTCGGACAACACGCGTGCACTCGCCGCCACGGCGCCGCCGACGGTGGCCAGCAACGCGAGCACCGTCGCCGCAACCGCATTGAGAATATGCGGCTGTACCACGGTTTGTGTCAAATGCATATACACGGTGCGGTATGTGCGTATAATCACAATCGGCAACAACGATTCGCCGAGCACCACGCCCACAATACTGCCGAGCAGCGTGGACAACAACGCGTACCAAACAAATTTCGCCGTAATCGCGGATTTTTTATAGCCGAGCGCTTTCAATGTGCCGATTTGCGTGCGTTCCTCTTCGACCATACGCGTCATAGTGGTTAAGGAGACAAGCGCCGCCACCAAGAAGAAGATAATCGGGAACACCGTGCCGATGGCGGCAATACTCTGGGCATCGTTTTTATAAGTCGCGTAGCTTTGGATGGAGGTACGGTCTAAAACATGCCATTTCGGCAGTTTCACATTGTTGATTTCGTCCTCGGATTTATCTAACTTTTCCTGTGCGGCATTGATTTCCGCTTCGGCGTCCTCTACCGCAAGTGCATAATCCTCTTTGGCGCGCTCTAATGCGATTTCGCCGTCTTGGATTTCTTTTTCGGCTTCTTCGAGTTTCGCTTCGCCCTCGGCAATTTTTACGCGCGCGGCGGCGGCCGCCGCGGGGTAATCCGCAATAAACTGTTCTGCCGTGGTCACGCGTTCGTTCACATCGGCAATGCTTTTCTCAATCGCCGGCAGTTGATTTTTATAATATTCCACCGTCGCCGTGGCGCGGATAATCTCCATACTGCGCTGATAATATTCCTCATCGGATATGTACGGCGCGTCCGCCTGCAAGTCCTTTTGCATTTGGGCAATTTTCGCTTCATCGGCGGCAATCTGGTCTTCTATCGCTTTCTTTTGCCGTTCCAAATCGTCAATCGTGGCGCGCGCCTCGACAATTTGTTCCTTGCCGTTTTCCACGCTTTGGTCACCCGAATCGAACAGCGCGCGCAATTCTTCAATCTGCTGGCGTTGCTGTTCAATTTTTAACTTTGCATTTTCCAGTTCCGCCTCTTTGGTCATCAGCGTCTGGTAGGCGTCACCCAAATCGGCAATTGCCTTGTCTTTTTTCTTTTGAAACTCGTATTTTGCCTCGTTCAGTTTTTCGCCGGCATCGGTACGAAACTCCGCAAGACGCGCTTCACAGCGGGCAGATTCTACCGCCTCAATATTTGCCTTGACGGCGGCAAGCACCTTGTCATACTCTTTTGAAAAACAGTTCATCTGCGCCGTGCCCGTCATAGTGACATGGATTTCGGAATACACCTCTGCCGTAAACGCTTCTTTGGGAATAACCAAAAGCCCGTCTGCCGTGCCGTCGCCGATGGCGGCTGTACCGCGTTCGCTGTTTAAATAATACGAGGTCTCGCCCACACCGACAATGGTGAATTCATCGTCTGCAAGGGTGTCGGAAATCTTCGCCTCCGTGCCGGTTTTTAAGCGAACGGTATCCCCGATTTGAAAGCCCGACGCCGCTAAAAATTCGCGGTCGGCAATACATTCATTGTATTTTTCGGGATAGCGCCCCTCCTTGACCTTCACAAGACTCACCTGATTGGTCATCGAGGTCACCTTGGCAACAACGGTATTATTTTCCGTCTCACACAAAAAGTCGCCGGTGTAAATTCCTTCTGCCGCCTGCACGCCCTCTAAACTCAACAGCGCAGCCACATCGTTGTCGGTCAAGCCGAGCGTACCAATCACGCGAATATCCGCCAGATTGTCGCTGTCAAAGGTTGCGTCTGCCGAAGCGAGCATGGCAGGACTTGCCGAGCGAATCCCCGCAAAAAACGCAACGCCGAGCGCCGAAATCAGCAAAATCGACAGAAATCGGCTGAAACTGTGCTTGACTTCTCTGCGGAAGTCCTTTCTTAATCCTTTCGTCATAGCCGATTTCCTTTACCACTCAATATATTCCACGGGGGTGGGGCGTTTGTTCATTAAGATTTGGTCAATCTTGCCGTTTTTCACCTTGATGACCTTATCCGCCATGGGGGCGATGGCCAGGTTGTGTGTGATGACCAAAATCGTCACGCCCTTTTCACGGCAGGTATCCTGCAACAGTTTCAAAATGGATTTGCCGGTGATGTAATCGAGCGCGCCGGTCGGCTCGTCGCACAAAAGCAGTTTCGGATTTTTGGCAAGCGCACGCGCAATGGAAACGCGCTGTTGCTCACCGCCCGACAACTGTGCGGGGAAATTGTCCATACGGTTGGAAAGCCCGACCTCCTGCAAAACCTCGTCCGCATCCAGCGGATTTTTACAGATTTGCAAGGCGAGTTCCACATTTTCGAGCGCCGTCAGGTTGCCAACCAAATTGTAAAATTGGAACACGAACCCAACATCGTCGCGCCGATACCCTGTGAGCGCCTTTTCATCAAATTTCGTAATATCCTCGTTATCGACAAAAATTTCGCCGGAGGAGGCGGTATCCATTCCGCCCAAAATATTGAGAATGGTGGTTTTGCCCGCGCCCGAAGGCCCGACCACAACCACAAATTCACCTTTTTCTATTCCGAACCCGACTTCGTCGAGCGCTTTAATTTCGACCTCGCCCATTTTATAGGTCTTGGTCACATTTTTGACTTCAATAAAAGACATATTGCGCCTCCCGTGCATATAGATAATTGTATTTTAGCACAGAACGCATAAAATTTCTATCCCTTTTATGCACGTAAACAAAATTAGGCAAAACATACAAAAAACGCCGCCGATTTTTGCCGTCGGCGGCGTTTAACTTTTTTATTGTTCTTCTGTAAACGACACAGAAGCAATCTGAATCGGTATCACACGATTTTCCCGCACGGCTTCACGTGTAATTTCTACGGAAACAATTCCATAAGGCACAGCGGATTCCCCCGTTCTTCGCTCTTTCCCGTCCGAAGTGAATCCGTATTGCAAAAAGGTTAGCTCCTGCGCACCGTATTGTTCCGGCGTGTATTCCAAAATGCCGTTTTTATCCGTCACACCAAGCAAAGGTCCCGGAAAAATCTCTCTGCCGTCTGCATATTTTTCAGCATAAACATACACATCTGGAATCGGCGTTCCTTCCGGAGACGCGACAGATAATTTTACTGTACCATTAGGCTTGCTAACCGCACAGGAACTGAAAAAAAGCATAACGAAAAAGATAAATCCGCAGGCCGAAATTTTTCGCATAAAATACCTCCTACCATGTTTGCATACACTCAACCATTGCAGCCGTCAGCCTTGACCCATGATTGCTGAGCGTCCCTCCGGTTGTATGAATTCCAATCGCGATATTATTCCCCGGATAATAGATTGGTGCACCGCTTTGCCCTACTGCTGTGTCAATCAAATAGTACAGATTTTTTGTAGTGACTATGGTTAAGCGCCCACTCATCTGCCATTGCCATTGTTCGCCGGAGTCCCAAGGATTTTTATCTCCAGGATAACCCGCAATATTTACTTTTGCACCAACATAACCGGAATTTGCACTATACCCAAAAAAGCCGCATATATCGCCTATCGGGTCGCGCAGTCGAAGAAATGCATAGTCATATGCACTGTCTGCATTGTTTATCCAATTATTGCTTGTAAGCATTTGAAGCGACCATGTCTCTCCAAAAGGCGCATAATCACCGTATCGCCCCGGTTGTACACGGATGCTATCCGCCCAACCATGCTCTTGGCTGTAAACACAATGTCCCGCTGTTGCTACTCTGTCTCTTGAATACAACCAACCTGTTCCCCGTTCAACATGCCCGTCCGCCCAAGTCATTTCCAAAAAACAGATCCGACTATACGGCGTACATATTTCTGCTCCGACCTTTGTACGTTCATCAGAACCGATAATAGAATACGGCATAATTACATTGCTATCCGTATTCTGCTCTAGACGCTTTTCATTTATCTGCTTATATGCAGTCTCAATTGCCTCCAAATCCCCCTCACCGGGAGGCGAATAGACCGAATCATATTCTTTCGTAGACATACAATATATATACTGAATTTCTCCGCTTGCAGCATCATAAGAAACAAAGCATTCCTTTTCAGCAGCCGAAACATGCATCGAAAGTATAGAAAAAGACCATTAAACCTGCACAAATACGATGTTTTTTCACCATAAAAATATCCTCCGTCCTCAAAAAAATATGAATATGATATAATACTATCATTCCGAAAGTTTTCTGTCAATGCCGTATGATATATTTTAGCATATAATTGTCGTTCGCACAAAAACAACCGCCGATTTTTGCCGTCGGCGGCGCAGGCATTTGCTGAAAATACGGCGGACGGTGCATCCGTTCGCAAAACCGTAAAAAATCCGCGGGAAAGATTTCCGCGGATTTTTGATTTTATTTGTAAATCGGTTGTATCTGACGGTCTTCCAGCGCCGCCTCCAACGCAGGTACAATTTGCGTGAAATCCGCCACAACGGAATTCGGTTTGTTTTCGGTGTCGTCTTGGCGCATCGGCACAAAATAGATGTGCTTGGCATTCATCAAAAGTCCTATGTTTTTCGCCGCCGTGCCGAGGGCGTCATTGGTGGAAACCGCAAGCAGTACAGGTCGTTCATTGCGCAAATGCGCCTTACAGGCAAGCGTCACGGGGGTGTCGGTGATGCCGTTGGCAAGTTTCGCAAGCGTATTGCCCGTCGCGGGGGCGATAATCAGCGCGTCCAGCAGTTTTTTCGGACCGATGGGCTCTGCGGCAAATACGGTATGAATAATCGGGTTGCCCGTTATTTGTTCGATTTTTTCGTTAAAATCCGCCGCTTTCCCGAACCGTGTGTCGGTCGAATACGCCGTCTGCGATAAAATCGGCAGTACGCGATACCCTTTTTGCACCAAATGTTCGATTTCGGGTAAAACCTTGTGAAACGTACAAAATGACCCGCACATGGCAAAGCCTACGGTAATTTGGGACATAAACATCCCTCCCTTATTCTGAAATCAGGCTTAAAAGTTTTTCTCCGATAACCTCTGCCGCCGCCTGCGGGGTATATTTCCCCGGTAAGGACTGCGCTTTGACAGCCGTTCTGGACAGTGCTCTTGCCGCGTCAAAATCCACGCCGAACGGCGCGGACGCCACATCGACAATACACACCGTTTGTTTGGTGCGGGCAAGTTGCGCCGCCGTAAACAGCGGTGCGGGCACGGTGTTGATAAGCACATCAAACCCCGACGCATCCGCCAAAAGCGCAGAGAGTGGCCGTACTGCGTATCCGAACGCTTCGGCTGTTGCCAACGCTTTTGCGCTACGCGCCGCTACGGTGGGTGCACAACCCGCCGATTTGAGTGCTTGTGCCGTCGCCTTGGCAACTCTGCCGAAGCCCGTGACGGCAATGCGCGGGTGCGCCGCAAGGTCTATACCGTTTTCCGCCAAAACCCGCAATGTCCCCTCGGCTGTGAGCGCCGCGTTTTTGACAACAACCTCTTCATCGTAATACTCCACCGTCCGTATCCCCTTTCGGAGGCACAGTTCCGTCAGATTTTTCGGTATCAGCCCGCCGTACACCGTATTTTCGGCGGCGGTCAGTTGTAAAAGGGTTTCAAACGGCAATGCGGAGTGTATCAACGGACATTGTACGCTGTTGCCGTCCTTGGTGACGGGCAGCGGCAAAATTATCGAAACATATTGCAACCCGAGTGCATATTTTAACGCCGTAAAATCAATCGGGGCATATACACCGAAGCAATATGTACTGTACTGTTTTGAAGTGAAAAATCGGTCTAAATACCGCGTGCGGTTATCGCCGCCTAAAAGCAGAACGGTTTGCAAGGCAACAGCCCCCTTTTTGATTTCTAAAATATAGTATGCTTTTCCCGAAATTCTTGTGATAAAATCGCTGAAAGGGGTTTAAATTTTTTCTGCTTTGCAATATAATAAGGATATATATGCCATTTTGTAAGGAAGGATTCTCAAATGAACGATATAGATACCCTGTTAAAGCAGGTCAAACGCATTCATTTTATCGGTATCGGCGGCAGCGGTATGTGCCCGCTTGCGGAAATTCTGCACAGTGAGGGCTATGCGCTGTCAGGCTCAGACAACAACGAAAGCGATACGCTCGCGCGCATTCGGGCGCTGGGCATTCCCGTCACAATGGGACAGCGTGCCGAAAATATCGATGGTGCCGAAATGGTGGTCTACACCGCGGCGCTGTTAAAAGACAATCCCGAACTGGTCGCCGCGAAAGCAAGCGGAATTCCGACCTTTGAGCGCGCCAAACTGTTCGGTGCAATTTCGAGGCTGTATAAAAACTGCATCGGCGTTTGCGGCACGCATGGCAAAACCACCGTCACTTCCATGACCACGCAAATCCTGCTGACAGCCGATTTAGACCCGTCGGCGGTCATCGGCGGCAAATTACCGCTGATCGGCGCAAACGGTCGCGTCGGCAAAAGTGAAAACTTCGTCTGCGAGGCGTGCGAATTTGTCGATACATTCTTAGAACTGTCCCCCGCCGTTGCGGTCATCTTAAACATTGACGAGGACCACCTCGACTACTTCAAAACGCTGGACAATTTGATTTTAAGTTTCCATAAATTCGCCGCAATGGCGACGGACGCCGTGATTTACAACGGTGACGACGAAAACACCTTAAAGGCGATGAAAGGTATCGGCGATAAAACGGAAATCACCTTCGGATTTGCAGAGAAAAACGACTACTCCCCCGCAAACATCACCGACATTCGCGGCGCCTATTACGCATTTGATGTGATTTACAAAGGCGAAACCTTGGGGCATATTCAACTGAAAGTCCCGGGGCGGCACAATATTCTGAATGCCTTGGCGGCGATTGCCGCAAGTATGCACGCGGGCGCTTCGTTTGCCGATTGCAAAAAAGGGTTGGAGAGTTTCGGCGGCGCGGGCAGACGGTTTGAAAACTTGGGCGAATACAAAGGCATTACCTTTGCGGACGATTACGCCCACCACCCCGCCGAGTTGCGCGTCACCTTGGAGGCGGCAATGAAAATGGGCTACAACACCGTTTGGGCGGTATTCCAGCCGTTCACCTTTTCGCGCACCTATATGCTTATGGACGATTTTGCGGAAGTCTTACAAATTCCCGACCGCTGTGTGCTGACCGAAATTATGGGCTCGCGTGAAGTGAACACTTACAATGTTTATACTGCCCAACTTGCCGAAAAAATCCCCGGCTCGGTTTGGTTTAACACCTTTGACGAGGTTGCAGATTTCGTCCTGCAAAATGCCAAAGCAGGCGACTTGGTGCTGACCTTGGGGTGCGGCGATATTTACAAAGCGGCAAAAATTATGATAAAAAAATTACAGGAAAACTAAATTCTCGGTCGTGATATTATGGAAAAGAAATATGATGTGCTGATTGTCGGTACGGGGCTCGGCGGGCTTTACACCGCGCTGTCGCTCCCTGAAAATCTGTCCGTTTTAATGCTCTCAAAAAAAGAGGACACGCTTTGCAACAGTTCCTTGGCGCAGGGCGGCGTTGCGGCAGTTTTGAGCTTTGAAAACGACAGTTTCGATTTGCATTTTGCCGACACAATGGTTGCCGGGCAACAGGCAAACGACCCCGACGCGGTGAATGTGCTGGTGCACGAGGGCCCCGACGATGTGCGCAAAATTATGGGGTACGGCGTGGAGTTTGACAAAAACCCCGACGGCAGTATTCAAAAAACGCTGGAGGGCGGGCATTGCCGCCGCCGCATTGTGCACCACAAGGACACCACCGGCGCGGAAATCGTGAATAAACTGCTTGTAGAAATCCACAAGCGCAAAAACATTACACAAGTGCAAAACGCCATGGTGTACGCTTTGCAAAAAGTCAAAAGCGGTTTTTGCGCGGACATTTTAAAAGACGGCGCGGTGCACACGGTGTTTTGCGACTACTGCGTTTTGGCGACGGGCGGCATCGGCAGAGTGTATAAATACACCACCAACCCCGCTGTGGCAACGGGCGACGGCATTCGCTTGGCGTATGAACTCGGTGCGACGATTAACCATTTGAGTTATGTGCAGTTTCACCCCACCGCCTTTAACGGCGCAGACCGCGAGCAATTTTTAATCAGCGAGGCGGTGCGCGGCGAGGGTGCGTACTTATTAAACTGCAAAAAAGAGCGTTTTATGCATCGCTATGACCAACGCTTGGAGTTAGCCCCGCGCGATGTGGTTTCCAAATGCATTATTATGGAAAGCCGCAAAACGGGCAGTAACAATTTTTATTTGGATATTACCCACCGCGACCGCGACTATTTGTTAAACCGTTTCCCGGGCATTTACGAGGGGTGCAAAAAGCACGGGGTAGATATTACCACAGACTTAATCCCCGTATTCCCCTGTCAGCACTATTTGATGGGCGGTATCGGCGTGGATTTGGACGCGCGGACAAGCATTGCGCGGCTGTACGCCGTCGGGGAATGTTCCTGCACGGGCGTACACGGCAAAAACCGTTTGGCGTCAAACTCGCTTTTGGAGGCGCTTGTGTTCGGCAGACGCGCGGCGGAGGACATTACCCGCTGTGTAAACGCAGGCTTTGCCCATGCGGCGGTAACCGACCACAAGACGGATATTACCGGCGCGCCGCTTCCCAAAGGCTTGCGCACGGAAATTCGTTCGATTATGCAACGCGCCTATTTCGTCATTCCCGACCCCGGCGCGGTACGCACAGGGTTAAAGCGCGTGGACGCCATTCTCAAACGGTTGCAAACCGGCAAATTCGCCATTACGCCCGACTACTGCGAGGCGTTAAGCCTTGCCACGGTGGCGCATATCATACTCAAGGAGGTTGACGAAGGATGAACCTGCCGCAGTTTTATGTGGACGAAATCATTATAAACGCACTCAAAGAGGATATAAACTATGTAGATGTGGCTTCGGACTATTTAATTCCCGAAGACCAACGCGACAACGCCTATTTTGTTGCGAAAGCGGACGGCGTGCTGTGCGGGCTGTCGGTTGCCATGCGCGTGTTTGCACTGCTCGACGATACCTTTGAAGCCAAACTGTATAAACACGACGGCGACAACATACAGAAAGGCGATTTGATTGCCGAATTTTCGGGCAAAACCGTATTGCTGTTGAAAGGCGAACGCACGGCGTTAAACCTGTTACAGCATATGTCGGGCATTGCGACGGCGACCGCCGCGGCAGTAGAACTCGTCAAAGGCACAAACGCCCAAATTACCGACACGCGCAAAACATTACCGGGACTTCGCGCGTTGCAAAAATACGCCGTAACCTGCGGCGGCGGCAAAAACCACCGTTTCAATTTGTCGGACGGCGCGATGCTCAAAGACAACCACATTGACGCGGGCGGTGGGATAACAAACGCCGTAAACGCTTTGCGCGGGAAATTGGGGCACATGGTAAAAATCGAAGTGGAAACCCGCGACCTTATGTCAAACGAGATGATGCGTGAAGCCGTTAAAATCATTGACGGGCGTGCCAAAACCGAAGCGTCGGGCGGCATCACCTTAGAAACGATTGCCGAGGTTGCCAAAACCGGTGTGGATATTATCTCCCTCGGCGCGCTGACGCACTCTGTCAAAGCGTTCGATATTTCCATGAAAATGAAAAAGTGATACAACTTGCATCGGTTACCGCAGTTGTAAACAAAGGGGAAGAGGGGATTCTATGCAGAAAGTTTGTCCGCATTGCGGAGAACCTATGCCGGAGGAGGCGGTGTTTTGTCTGCACTGTTTTTCTTCGGTAGACGGGACGAAAGAAACTGTGCCGCCGCTTAGCGCGGCTTCTGCAGAGCACAAAAATCCCGTTGTGCAGCGTATGCAACACAGTGTTGCTGAGCGCTGTACAGCGGGTGTGCTCTTGTTTACCTTGCTTACAAGTATGCTTTTCTCTTTTGCAAGCAGGGATTTTTTACCTGTATCTGCATTACATACATTCACCCGCAGGGATGGTCTGTTCACGGAAATGCCCGGTTCGGACAAAACGGAGGCTGCCGAAGCGAAAGCCGACGGCGATACGGCGGGAGAGACGGCATCGATATTTCCCACTGTCGAGCAATCAACGCTCGGCATTCTCGGCGTGCCGCAAAACCCGTTAAACAGTTTCTTGCCGACAACACCGTTGGTCTCCGCACCGTCGGGGAATCCCAACAACGGCGGCAAAACACCCGATAGCGGGCGAACGCCGGAATCCACGACCGATGCAAGCCCTGCTTTGCCGTCGAAAAATCCGACAAAACCGACCGACAGAAACGGCGCCGACGAAATGCCGCTTCCGCCGGAAAACAACCCTGCCTTATTTACCTATGTTGCGGAGGGCTCTCGCATTGCGATTACGGGCTACACGGGCTCTGCTATGCATGTGGTTGTACCCGCTGTCATCGACGGGCAAATCGTCTGCCGCATTTCCGCCGGCACCTTTCAGAATCTTGCCGCCGTGCAGGAAATCACATTGGAAACCGATACAAGGCAAACCTATTTGTGGGTGGATAACGGTTGCGTGCGAAATTGCCCGAACCTGCGCGCCTTCCATTTTAATTCGACGAATTTAGGCATAAAAGGCGCATTTGCCACCGATTGCCCCAAATTAGAAACCGTCACCTTGCCGTCGGATGTGACCCAATACCGTGTAATCGGCGGCGGCTTATATTATTACAGCGGCAAAGAATGGCGTTTGCGGTTTTATATTCCCGCCTGCAAAGACACGGAACTCACCGTGCCGTCTTGGTGCGTCGGCGTGGAAAATGTTTGCAATTTGCAGGACAATCCGTATTTGAAAGTGCTGCGCTTGCACCGCAGTTGCATTTCGTTCCCGACGCAGAATATGGTAAACCCCGCGTTGGAAGCCATTTATGTGGAGGACGGCAATCCGTATGCCATATCGAAAGACGGCGTGTTGTATCACACCCGTTCGGGTGACACCTATACAAGTTCTTGCTATCCGCTATCCAAGAAAGATGCGGTGTATAAAATGCCCGAAAATGTGCGTATGCAAGCCGGCGGGAACAAGGGCGGCAATACAAGTTTAGAGGAACTTTGGATTCCCAAAACCAGCAGTTTTAATGTGTCCTTTTCCTTTTTCCCGAATTTGAAACGCATTTATTTGGAGAGCGGCCACCCGCAAGAAGCGTATATCCGTTCTGCGTTCCTCGGAGAGATTTATACATATTAAGCGAAAAGCAAATCTACAAAAAACAGCCCCCGTGCCGAGCAAAATCGGTTCGGGGGCTGTGATTTTTTCGTATTATTCTTGGGACATCAAACGAATATACCGTTTAAAGAATTTGAGCGCGTCCGCCATACAGGCAATCGGAATACGCTCGTCTGTGCCGTGGGTGGTGAGCAACAGTTTTGTGTCCATTACGAACGGTGCAAAACGGTAAATGTTGTCACAGACCTCTTCATAATGGTACGCGTCCGTTCCGCCCATCACAAGATACGGCGCCACGAGCAAATCTCTGTCTGTGCGGGTGCAGATTTCTTCCAAAATTTTGAAAGAACGGCTGTCCGTCGGGGAAACCTTCGACGCCTCTTTGCCTTTTAAATACTCGACTTCAATGTCTTTGTTGCGAACGCACTTGCGGATATGCTCCTCGACATTCTTGATCGTCACGCCGGGCATCATACGGAAATTCACGGTTACCGACGCTTTTTGCGGCAACACATTCGCCGCAGGGCTGCCCTCTGCCATGGTGACCGCGGTGGTGGTGTGAATTAACGACGCCGCAGGCGGGATTTTCTTCATCACCGCGGTAATCAGCGGCTTTAACAGCCACAAATTGCAGGTGACAATCCGCGCGGGGTAACTGACATTTTTCCCGATTTTCGTAAACAGTTCATAGACGAATGCGGGCATTTTGGCTTTAAACTGATGCCCCTCAATATCCTTGATGACATCTGCCAACGCGCCGAGTGCCGTGTGCTCGGGCGGTTGCGAGGAGTGCCCGCCCTTCGCGCTGACCGAAACGCGGTAATCGGCATAGCCTTTTTCGGCAATGCCCACGCCCGCCAGTTTTTTGTTGAGAATGTTGCCGACATGCAAGTTTAAAATCGCGCCGCCCTCGTCAATGACGCTGTCCAAATGCACGCCGCGTTCTTTTAAGACGGCGGCAATGCTCCCCGCGCCCGAAGTCGGTGCGGCAACGATTTCCTCATCGTGCCCAAAGCAAAGGTACACGGTGCGTTCGGGCTCGAAGCCCTCGGCAAGCAATGACTCCACGCTTTCCAACACGGCAATCAGGTGATTTTTCATATCGAGCGCGCCGCGCCCCCACACAAATTCACCGTCGTCCACGCCGTCAAAGGCGGGATGCGTCCAGTCGCCCTCGGTGCCCTCGGCAACGGGCACAACATCCTGATGCCCCAAAAGCGCAATCGGCTCCAAATCGGGATTTTTGCCCTCCCAAGTGAACAAAAGACTTGCGAGCGAGATTTCCTCGCATTTTAAGTTTTTATACACCAGCGGAAATCGTTCCTCAAACAGCGCGTGTAAGCGTTTAAACTCGTTCCAATCCACCTTGTCTACATCGACATTGGAAATAGTTTTGATTTTGATAGCATCGCTCAAATCCTTACGGTATTTGTCCACATCGACCTGCTCGTCGGGCAGGGGTTCAAATTCGACTTTTTCGGGTGTCCAAAAGGCGGCGCGCACGAGCGTGACCGCGATAAACGCCCCGAGAAGCCCTAAAATCGTCCACAGTATCCACATGTTGTTACTCCTCCATTAGGTATTTTTATCGACCTTGTGAAACGTCTTTAAATTGCCCGTTTTTTGATGACGGCGCGCAAGTTCTGCTTTCACTTCGTCCGGGGTAATCCCCTCGTTTGCCATCATCACGACCAGGTGAAACAGCAAATCGGAAATTTCGCCGACGGTATCGGCTTTCACACCGTTTTTCGCGGCAATAATCGTTTCGGCACTTTCCTCGCCGACTTTTTTTAAGATTTTGTCAAGTCCCTGCTCGAAAAGGTAGCAGGTGTAAGAGCCCTCTTGCGGATTTTCGCGGCGCGAGGTCGCCACTTCGTACAGTTCGTCTAATACATCGTTCATCAATCTTTTTCCTCCAATATCGGTTTAAAAAAGCAACTGTGACTGCCCGTATGGCAGGCGGGGCCTGTTTGCTCGACGGTGACAAGCAGGGTGTCGTCGTCGCAATCCCCTACAACTGAAAGCACGCGCTGTTTGTGCCCGGAGGTTTCGCCTTTGTTCCAAAGTTTTTGCCGCGAACGGCTGAAAAACCAAGTGTAGCCTGTTTCCAGCGTTTTTTGCAAGGATTCGCGGTTCATATAGGCGAGCATCAGCACTTCGCCCGTCTGCCTTTCCTGCACAATGGCGGGGATTAAATCGGCTTTTTTAAAATATTTTTCTAAGTCCATTTTACACCTCCGCCTGTGCCAAAGCAATCGCTTCTTGCAAATCGAGCGTCCCTTTGTAAATGGAGCGCCCGCAAATCGCGCCGTACAAATGCAAATCGCAAAGCGCTTTAATGTCATCAATATCTTTTATGCCGCCGCTTGCGACAACATTGCACGAAACCGCTTCATTTAAGGCTTGTAATTGCGTGAGATTCGGGCCGGACAACATACCGTCACGGTCAATGTCGGTGAAAATGACGGTGCGCACACCCGCCTGCTCCATTTCTTTGGCGAGCGTAATGTAATCGACTGTGCCCGTTTCCACCCAGCCCTCGGTGGCGACAAAGCCGCCGCGCGCGTCAATGCCGACAGCAATTTTTTCACCGTACAATTTGCACGCTTCGCGCACGAGCTTTGGATTTTTGACCGCCGCCGAGCCGATGACCACGCGCGAAAGCCCGCGCGAAAGGTAATATTCAATATCTTGCAAGGTGCGAATGCCGCCGCCGACCTCGACTTGCAAGCCGCTCTGTTCGGCTACCTCTGTAAAAATGTGCGTGTTTTTGCGTTCGCCCGCACACGCGCCGTCCAAATCAACCATATGTATCCATTTTGCGCCCGCCGCTTTGAATGCGGCGGCGGTGTCGAGGTAACTGTCCGCCACCTGTTCGGCAGACGCCATATCGCCTTTGTAAAGGCGCACGCACGCGCCGCCTTTAATATCAATTGCAGGAAAAATCAGCATACCGTTCTCCGTTTGTTTTTATAATTTAATCTAACATGCCTTTTGTGGAAAGCACCGCGCCGTCCGCCGTTTTTGCAGCGGCGATTTTGAGCGCGTGCCCCGCCGCTTTAAAGAGCGCTTCGAGCATATGGTGGGAATTGTCGCCGTAGGGTGCGCGCAAATGCAAGGTTACCCCTGCGTTAAACGCGAGTGCGCGGAAAAATTCCGCCCCCATACAGGTGTCAAATTCGCCGACGCGTTCTTCGGGAAAACGCGCGTCAAACACCAAATACGGTCTGCCGCTGATGTCCACCGCACAAAAGCCCAAAGCCTCGTCCATCGGCACAAAAAAACTGCCGTAGCGCGCAATGCCCGCCTTGTCGCCGAGCGCTTTTAGAAACGCCTGCCCCAAAACGATGCCCGTGTCCTCCACCGTGTGGTGGCAGTCCACCTCCAAATCACCTTTGCAGGTAAGTTGTAACCCAAAGCCGCCGTGGACGGCGAACGCGGTCAGCATATGGTCAAAAAAGCCGATGCCCGTTTGCACGGACACATCGCCGCCGTCTAAATTTACCTGCACGGAAATGTCGGTCTCCTTGGATTTGCGCGAAACACTTGCTGTTCTCATACGCGTTCTCCTTTCAAATACGCCGCGATATGCTCTGTCACCGCGTCGTTTTCGTAATTTCTGCCGGCGGTAATACGCAAGCATTCGCCCATTTTGCGCACTACAATGCCTTTTTCTTTTAAGAAATCAAAAATCCCCGCCGCGTCTTTACACTCGACATACACAAAATTCGCGTCGGTGGGTATGGGGTGAAACGCTTGCGGAAATTCTTCTTCGATTTTCAATAGTGCACGGTACAGTTCGTCGCGCGACTCCAAAATACGCTGTAAAGCGGATTTTATATATTCGGGGTGCGAGAAAATCACCGTACCGACCGTTTGCGTGAGCGCATTCAAATTGTAAGGGGATTTGACCGCCTGCAAAACGCGAATGAGTCTTTCCTGCCCGACGGCAAAGCCCAAACGCACCGACGCCATACCGATTGCTTTTGAACAGGTTTTCAAAATCAGCAGATTGTCATACTGTGAAAATTCCGCAAGCAAACTTTGGTCGGAAAAATCCATATACGCTTCGTCCAGCACAACAAGGGATTTTACCGAAGTAATCAGGCGGCGCACTTCTTCTTTTTTAAGCACGCGCCCCGTCGGGTTGCAGGGATTGGAAAACACAATCAAACGCGCATTTTCGCGGTTTGCCGTTTCAATCAGCAAATCCGTATCTATGGTATAGTCCTTTTTTTTCGGCACCGTCACAACCTTGCATTCGACCAAGGATGCATAAAACGCATACATCGAAAAATCCGGGGAAACGGTCAAAACGGTGTCGCCCTTTTGCAAAAAGGCGTTCATCAGCACCGAAATCACTTCATCCGAGCCACTGCCCGCCATGACACATTCTTGCGGCACGCCGAAATACTTTGCAAAACCCGCACGCACTTCGTTGGCATAGGGGTCGGGGTAGCGGTTGAAATGCGTGTTGGTGATTTCCGCGGCAATTTCCGCTTTCATTTCTTTGGAGAGCGTCACGAACGACTCGTTCGCGTCGAGGCGAATGGGATACTGTCCTTCGATCGGGTCATACGGCGTTAAATTTTTAATTTTTTCGTTGAGTTCAAACATACAAACGGGTACTTCCTTTAAAATCTGACCTTGATGGAATTTGCGTGCGCGGTTAAGCCCTCGGTGTCGGCTAATTTCACAATATCGTCCTTCGCCTCACGAAGCGCGTCCTCGGTATAATAAATGAAACTGGATTTTTTGACGAAACTGTCCACAGACAGCGGCGAGAAGAACCGCGCCGTGCCGCTGGTGGGCAACACATGGTTGGGCCCTGCGTAGTAGTCGCCCAACGGTTCGGGCGAGTAATGCCCTAAGAACACGCTGCCGGCGTTGTCGATTTTGCCGATGTATTCCAGCGGATTTTTGACCGCCATTTCGAGGTGCTCGGGTGCCAATTCGTTGGCGAAACGCACCGCTTCGTCCATATCGTTGCACACGATAATCGCGCCGAAACTGTCAAGCGACTGTGAGATAATCTCTTTGCGGGAAAGCGTTTGCATTTGGCGTTCCAATTCCTCGGCGGTTTTGTTGGCAACCGTGAAACTCGTGGTCAGCAAAATCGCGCTTGCCATTTTGTCGTGCTCCGCCTGGCTCATCAAATCCGCCGCCAAGAATTTGGGATTGGCGGTTTCGTCGGCGACAATCAAAATTTCGGAAGGCCCTGCAATCATATCAATATCGACCGTGCCGTACAGCAGTTTTTTCGCGGTGGCAACATAAATGTTACCGGGTCCCACGATTTTGTCCACTTTCGGGACGGTTTCGGTACCGTACGCCAGCGCGGCAACCGCCTGCGCGCCGCCCATTAAGAACACGCGGTCTACGCCTGCAATTTTCGCCGCCGCCAAAATATCGGGGTTCGCCGTGCCGTCTTTGCGCGGGGGCGTAACCATCACAATTTCCTCCACGCCCGCGATTTTGGCGGGAATCGCGTTCATCAATACGCTTGACGGGTACGCCGCCGTGCCGCCCGGCACATAAATGCCGACGCGGTGAAGCCCGCGGATTCTCTGCCCCAAAATCACGCCGTTTTCTTTGGGCGTAAGCCAGCTTTGCTGTTTTTGGCGAGTATGAAAATCGCGGATATTGTCCGCCGCTTTATAGAGCGCATAAATAAAATCACTGTCGCATTGTTCAATAGACGCGTCCAATTCTTCTTTGGAGATTTCGGGATTTTCGGGCACAGAGCCGTCAAATTTCATCGTATATTCGCGCACGGAGGTGTCGCCGTACTGCCGCACATTCTGCAAAATCTCGCTGACCGCCGCGGTGACGGTGCGGTCGATTTCGCCGCTGCGCTGTTTTAATTGTTCTATGAGTTTACGTTCGGCAACGCCGTCCGCTTTTGCAATCTGTATCATTTTGCCGCCTCCTGTTTCGCCTGTTCAATATCCTGCAAAAATGCATCGATTTCCGCGCGGCGCAGTTTCATACTTGCGGTGTTGACAATCACACGCGCCGAAATCGGCATAATGGTTTCGTACACTTCCAAACCGTTTTCTTTTAAAGTTGTACCCGTTTCCACAATATCGACAATCGCGTCGGACAAATCTAAAAGCGGCGCCAATTCCACCGAGCCCTCGATTTTGATGATTTTCACATCCATCCCCTTGCCCTCAAAAAAGGCTTTGGTGACATTCGGGTATTTGGTGGCGATGCGTTTCACATTGTAGCCGCTGTAAAAATCGCCGCCCGCTTTGCCTGCAAGGCAGAAATTGCATTTTCCGAGTTCCAAATCGCAAACTTCGTAAAAACTTTTGCCGTTTTCGACAATCGTATCTTTCCCGACCACACCGATGTCGCAAACACCGTGCTCTACATAGGTAATCACATCAGCGGCTTTGGCAAGCACCGCCTCGTATTTGTCGCCCACGGGCAAGATCAAGCGTCTGCCCTTATTGATGAGTTCAGAGCAGTCCAAGCCCATTTTTTGGAACAGGTCAACGGTTTGTTTTTCGAGTCTCCCCTTCGTAAGGGCAATGCGCAATTTTCTCATACCGTGACCTCCTCTTGACCGTTTTTACCGATTTTGATCATCTTCCGAATCCCGTGTGCTTCGGCATATTTTTTCGCCGCGGCAAAATCCGCACAAACGCTGTGCTCACAGGTTTTGCCCGCGTTTGTCCATTCGCGGAACAACTGCAAAGCCTCGGTTTCATAACCGTCCTCGCCGAACAACAGATATTCGGGTGCAGGCGGGGCGGAAATTTCCCCGCGCGACAGTTTTGCGCGCGCCAAATCGTCAATATTCAAGCCGAAGCCCGTGGCGGGCAAATCCGCGCCGAATTCGGAAATGAGACTGTCATACCGACCGCCCGACAGCACCGTCACACCACTGCCGGCGGTATAGCCGCGGAAAATAATACCCGTATAATAGTTACTGCGGTGCACAAGGCTCAAATCGAGGATAATTTTCTCTGACAGTCCTGCCTTATCCAGCCGTTCATACAAGGTCTGCAAATAGGAAAGTGCTTTGTGCGCCTGCGGGCTGTCCACCACCGCGGCGGCATTCAAAAGCACCTCTGCCCCGCCGAACATTTTGGGGAGATTGCGCAGTGCGTCGGTAATCGGATTTTTGCCGATTTTGTCCAGCACCGTGCCGAGCGCGACATAGTTTTTCCGTTCCATACAGTCGAAAATCTCGCCGACGGTATCGTCATCGCAATCGAGCGCGGCGCAAAGCGATTTAAAATACCCCGCGTGCCCGATTTCGATTTTGTAATCGGGCGCGCCGCACGCCTCCAACGCTTCAATCGCCATGGTGATGACTTCCAAATCCGCACGCAATCCCTTTGCGCCGATTAACTCAATCCCGCTTTGGGCGGTTTCGTCGCTGTGCCCCGAAAGTTTCGGGCGGCGGGTAAACACATTTTGGTTGTAGTACAGCCGCAAGGGGTATTCTGCCCCCTGCAAACGCGTTGCCGCCACACGGGCAATCGGCAAGGTCGAATCGGGGCGCAGTACCAACAGCCGCCCGTATGCATCGGTCATCGAGTACAGCGTTTCGGGCAATGCGCCCGCACTTTCGCGGTTAAATACATCGAAAAATTCAAGCGTCGGCGTCATCACACGCCGATAGCCGTGCGTTTTAAATAAATCGGAAAGTTGGCGCTCCACCGCGCGGCGGGCGTCGCTTTCTTCAAACAAATAATCTCTTGTGCCCTCGGGCGTGAGTTTTGCGTAATTTTTCATATCGAAAGTCCTTTCGGAATATGTGGATAAACAGGAGAGTTCCGCAATTTAGTCCGCGTCGTTTTGTCATTCTGCGGAACGCGTCTTCGGTTGTTCCCTACGGTTTGTAGGGGCGAATTGCGTTCGCCCGTGAGGTTTGCCATGATTTTACGGAACGGTACGACCGTTCCCTACGCACGAATTGGGTTATGTCGGGTAGGGCGATTTTTCCTGTTCTCGCCGTTTCGCTTTATCGTGCTACTATGATAACACGGTAAAGCGCGCCTGTCAACCACGCATTTTGACGGATTATTCGCCCGTTTGCGCCACCGCTTGCCGCAATTTGCACAGGCAGTTGCCGTTTCGGGTTCAAACGCGCTTATCCAAACAGCGAAATCTGTGCGGTTTTCGGCATATCGCCGAATGCGCCGCACGCATCGAGCAATTCCACAACGCTTTTGCCCGCCTTTGCACGGCGTGCAAAGTCATCGACCGACAAAAACGGCCCTTCGCCGTCGTCCCGAGCCGCTTCGAGCGGATACGCCGCAGACTCGCCCACGCCCGACAGCGCCGAAAACGGCAGACGGATTTTGCCGTTCTCAATGGTATATGCCGTGGCTTTGGATTTGTATACATCCACGCCCAACAGCTCCACCCCGCGTGCCATCATTTCGTTGACCACCTGCATCGCGGTGAATTGGTCTTTGTCTTTGGCGGTGGCGGATTTGTCTTTGATTTTATTGTTGAGCATATCCAGCCGCGTGCGCACTGCGTCGTGCCCTTTGACCACCGTTTCGGCGTCTAAATCGCCGCCGCGCACGGTTAAAAATGCCGTGTAGTATTCCAGCGGGCGGTAAATTTTATACCACCCCAAGCGAAGCGCCGCAATCACATATGCCGCCGCGTGGGCTTTGGGGAACATATATTTGATTTTGCGGCAGGAATCCATATACCATTCGGGCACATTGCATTTGCGCATTGCCTCTTCCGCGCCCTCGGGGAAACCGACTTTGGCAACAATGCCCTTACGCGTTTTTTCCATAATCTGGAACGCAAGGCTCGAATCAAGCCCTTTATGCATTAAGTAGGTCATAATGCTGTCACGCGTACCGATAACCTCGGAAATATCGCAAGTGCCGTTTTTAATCAGTTCCTGCGCGTTGCCCGTCCAAACATCCGTGCCGT
Source organism: Ruminococcus sp. (assembly GCA_004555265.1). Taxonomy (GTDB): domain Bacteria; phylum Bacillota; class Clostridia; order Oscillospirales; family Acutalibacteraceae; genus Fimenecus. Next base: position 78,543 of record SFIQ01000008.1, on the reverse strand, counting down.
GGGAAAGGCCGGAAATTTGCAACAGGTCGGAAAAGGTTTTCGGCTTTGCCTCCAAAAGCATTTGGCAAACAAACGAAGTACCCATTTCGGGGATAGACAGCGTGCCTGTTTTCCAGGCAATGTCCTCTTCCGTTACGCCGAGCGGTTCGGGACTTGTGCAAAGGCGAATGATTTGCGGGTCGCAAACATCCACCTCCATCACGGGGATCCCCGTCAAATCCTCCAAATGGCGGTACAGCGTCGGCACATCGTGACCGAGAATATCCAATTTCAAAATCGTATCGTGCAAAGAATGGAAGTCGAAGTGCGTGGTTTCCATATCGCCCGAGGTATCGTCGGCGGGAAACTGCACCGGCGTAAAGTCGCAGACCTCATACGCATTCGGCACAACGACCATGCCGCCGGGGTGTTGCCCCGTGGTGCGCTTGACGCCCGTGCACCCTTCGGTTAGGCGCTGTTCCTCGGCGCGGTTGACATGCCGCCCACGCTCCTCCAAATATTTTTTCACATAGCCGTAGGCAGTTTTGTCCGCCACGGTGGCAATCGTACCCGCCTTAAACACGTGTGACGAGCCGAACAGCTCCTCGGTGTAGCGGTGCGCTTTGCCCTGATATTCGCCGGAGAAGTTGAGGTCAATATCGGGCGCTTTGTCGCCGTGGAAGCCGAGGAAGGTTTCAAACGGAATTTCATGCCCGTCGCGAATCATATCCGTGCCGCAGTGCGGGCAATCCTTTTTCGGCATATCAAAGCCCGAGCCGTACTCGTTGTGGGTGTAGAATTCGGAATATTTGCACTGCGGGCAACGGTAGTGCGGCGCCAAGGGGTTCACTTCGGAAATCCCCGCCATGGTCGCCACGAACGACGAGCCGACAGAACCACGCGAGCCGACATGGTAGCCGTGGTCTTCGGAATCCCAAACCAGTTTTTGCGCGATGATATACAAAACCGCGAAACCGTGTTTAATAATCGAATCGAGCTCACGGTTTAAGCGCGTGGTGACGATTTCGGGGATTTCACCGTTATATTCGTACCAATCCTTTGCCTTTGCCCAGCAGATTTCACGCAGTTGTTCCTCGGAGCCGTCAATGGACGGCTGATAGGTGCCGTTCGGGAACGGCTGAATCACATCGATTTTGTCGGCAATTTTGTTGGGGTTGTCAATGACGATTTCTTTCGCGGTTTCCTCGCCGAGATAGGAAAATTCCGCTAACATTTCTTCGGTCGTGCGGAAGTACAGCGGCGCTTGATTGTCTGCGTCGGGGAAACCCTGCCCCGCCATCAAAATGGCGCGGTAACTTGCGTCCTCGGGGTCAATAAAATGCACGTCGCAGGTCGCCACAACGGGCTTGCCCAATTTGTCCGCAATCGCAATAACCCGCCGGTTGATATTTTCAATATCCTCCACGCAGGTAATTTTATCAAATTCCTTGTTCTTTTCGGGATTTTTGGCGTTCGGGTCGGAATGTGCCGCAATCATAAAGCGGTTGTTGCCCGTCGGCTGAATTTCCAAATAATCGTAAAAGGAAGCGATTTCCAAAATTTCTTCTTCGGGGCGTTCCTCCAAAATGGCGCGGTAGAGTTCGCCCGCCTCACACGCCGAACCGATAATCAAGCCCTCACGGTGTTTGAGCAGTTCGGATTTTAAGGTGCGCGGACGCTTATAAAAATACTGCGTGTTGGACATGGAAATGAGTTGATACAGATTTTTCAGCCCCGTGTTGTTTTTTGCCAAAATGATTTGGTGGTAGCTGGGTAATTCTTTGAAATCCTTGTCGGGATTTTTTAAGTCATCGACAAAATACCCCTCTACGCCGTAAATAATTTTGATTTTGCCTTTGGCGGCGTTCGCCGCTTCGGGAAAGCCCTGCACACAGCCGTGGTCGGTAATGGCAATCGCCTTATGCCCCCAGCGAATGGCGCGCTCCACCAACTTTTTCGGCGGCGTCATCCCGTCCATTTGCGACATATTGGTATGTAAATGCAGTTCCACGCGCTTTTCGGGCGCGTTATCCTCTTTTTCAATAACCTCGACGGTGCTGATTGCTTTCGGCTCTATGATATAATCGCCCTTGAACGAATCATATTTCACATTGCCGTACAACAAGACCGTTACGCCGTCTTTTAAATGCGCAAGCAGCTCGTCGCTTTGCTCGATTTTGACAATCATTGACGCCATAAAGGAATAAGTGTTGTCGGTAATATAAAAATTGATGATTTTGTGCTTGCCCTTTTTGCTGGTACGCTCCTCAAAGCAGAAAATACGCCCCCAAATCGTCGCAGGGGTTTCGTCCTGCTGTTCGGGCAGTTCAATATCTTTGATAGGCATAGGGTCACGGCGAATGAGATTCCCGTAAATCGGTTTTACGCTGTCTAAATAATACGGTATGCCTTCTTTGACAATCCGTTCGCGCGGCGTATCCTCTGCCGCCGTCTGCGGGACAGCCTGTTTTTTCGCCCCCGCGCCGTGCTTATGTTCGAGCGCCTCGGCGGCGCGGCGTTCCTCGTCCGCCTTGTCAATCTGCGCTTGAACGGACTGCAATTCCTGCTCAAAATCGATTTGCAATTCGTCAAAACGCACCGCAATAGGCTTGTCGAACCGTGACGCAATGCAGTTTTCCAGCACCGCCGCGCAGTGCGCCTCCTCCAAAATGGATTTGCCGCCGTGCTGTAAGGTCACGGTGATTTCGTTTTCTGTGAAATCCCATTCGCTGTCGTCCAAAAAGCCGTTGGCGACGGCGATATGTTTTTTCAAATAGGCAATCAGTTCCGACGCATATTTCCCCGACAGCAGAGCGCCGTCGAATTTCGGGTGGATTTCTACCTGCACCGTACCGCCGAGCGCGCCGCAAAGGACGTCGCAAATTGCCGTAAGCGATTGCGCCGACACCAAACGGTCAAACCGCACGGTCAGCGTTAAGTTCCGCTTTTCGGCACAGTTTTTTATACTTTCCACCGTTGCCGCAGTCAGAATCGTATCATATTTTTCAAGTTGTACCTTACAGTCGGGAAACAGGTCGTAAAATCCGGTCATAGTATCTCTCTTTATAAATTCTCAATTTCTTCCATCAATGCGTTTACAATTTCGTTTTCGGGGACTTTGCGGACAATTTCGCCTTTTTTGAACAGCAAGCCGCACCCGTCGCCGCCGGCGATGCCGATGTCCGCCTCCTTCGCCTCGCCCGGGCCGTTGACAATACAACCCATCACCGCCACGGTAATGGGTTTGCGGCAAGTAGTTAAGCGCCGCTCCACTTCGTTGGCGAGCGAGATAATATCAATTTTTGTTCTGCCGCAGGTCGGGCAGGACACAATTTGCGGGCAGTCGGTTTTTACCCCCACGGCTTTGAGAATATCAAACCCTGCGGCGATTTCTCTAACAGGGTCGGCAGTCATTGATACACGAATGGTATCGCCGATGCCGTCCAGCAACAGCGCGCCGATACCGGCGGCGGACTTAATCAGCCCCATACGCTCCGTACCCGCTTCGGTCACGCCCAAATGCAGCGGATAATCGCACAGCGTTGCGATTTTGCGGTATGCCGCAACCATACACTGCACATTCGACGATTTAATGGAAATCACAATATCGTGAAAATCGTATTTTTCGAGTAATGCGGCATGGTGCATGGCACTTTCACACAGCGCGTCGGGTGTAGGCGAGCCGTATTTTGCCAAAATCTCTTTTTCGACCGAGCCGGAGTTTACGCCGATACGAATCGGCACATTATGTAAACGGCAGGCGTCCGCCACCGCTTTGACGCGGTCGTCCGAACCGATATTGCCGGGGTTGATACGAATTTTATCCACCCCCGCCGCAACGCTTTCAAGCGCACATTGGTAATCAAAATGAATGTCGGCAACCACGGGGATAGAGACAGCCTCTTTCACCGCGGCAAGGGTTTTGACCGCTGCTTGATTCGGCACGGTCAGCCGCACAATTTCACAGCCTGCCGACTCCAACGCCTTTGCCTGCCGCACATTGCCTTCCACATCCTCGGCGCGCGCGTTGAGCATGGACTGCACGCTGATATGCGCGCCGCCACCGATTTTTAAATTGCCCGCCGTGACTTGGCGGGTTTTTCTTCGTTCTGTCATACTTATCACCCGTTTATTTGTGTGTATCTTGTTTCAAAATCTAAAAACGCCGCAGCGGTCAATGGATTTTTTCTTTTTAAGGTGAGGGGAGTTGAACCCGATATGGTTTAACACGGTATATTTCCGCTTGAACTGCGTTAAAAATCTTGCCATACGGCAGTATGGCGGCGATTTTGAGACGGCAGTCGGGCTGACGCCCGACAACGGTGAAAAAGTGAAAATGCACCGTAATATCAAATTTTCGGCATATTGTGTTCGACTCCCCTCACCTTATCCCCCGCGCGCAATGCGCAAAATATCGTTAAAGGTCACCGCAACCATCAACAGCATCAAAAGCACAAAGCCCGCCGCGTGCACATAGCCCTCATATTTCGGGTTGACGGGCTTTCTGCGCACCGCTTCAATCAGCAAAAACAGCAGTCTGCCGCCGTCAAGCGCAGGCAACGGCAAAAGGTTTGCCACGCCCACATTGATGGTGATAAACGCCATAATCGTTAAAAGGCTTTCTAAATTGCCCGAGGACGCCGCCTCGGCGGTGACATCGGCAATCATATCCATCGTGCCGACAGGCCCCGCCATTTGCGACATACCGTAGCGCCCCGTCACCAAATCAAACAAACTCAAATACACCATACGCACAATCGACGCCGACTGCGTGAATGTGTTTTTCAAAATGCCGCCGAAGGTCGGCTCCACCCCGACAACGGAAAAATCATACCGAATTAAGGTGACGCCCTCGTATTCCTCGGTGGCAAAATGCACATCGTTGAGTTCCACCAACTCGCCGTCGCGCTCGACAACAAAATCCAAAATGCCGTCCTCACTGCGGCTCATCAAAAAGCCCAAATCCTTTTCCGACCAAACGCGGTGCCCCTCGATTTCGACAAAGCGGTCGCCCTCTTGCAGGCCGTACTGCGCGCTGACGGCATCGGGGTAAAACGCGTGCACGGTGTTCGTGCCGATAAGGTCGGTCGAAACCGACAGCAAAATCAACAAAATGAGCAAGCCTAAAATCAAATTCATCATGGCACCGGCAACCACAATCAGGATTTTCTGCCAGACGGGCTTTTTGTTAAAGGCGTTTTCGTCCTCGCTGTCCGCGTCCTCGCCCTCCATGGAAACATAGCCGCCGATGGGGAACAGACGCCACGCATACAGCGTATCGCCTTTTTTCTTTTTGAAAATCGCAGGGCCCATACCGAGCGCAAATTCATTGATTTTGACTTTGCACAGCTTTGCCACGGCAAAGTGCCCGCACTCGTGAATCATAATAATCAAGCCGAAGAACAGCAGCGCCACGGCAACCGTCCAAACCTTGCCCCAAACGGCAGATGCAGTCATTTGCAGTAAAATAACGCTCACCTCACACAGAAAGCACCGCTTCTCTCGCCCAGCGGTCCACTTCCAAAATATCCCCCAAAGTATAGTCGGTCTTTTGCGGCGCAGTTTCGAGCACGCGCTCTACGCGGTCGGCAATCTCCAAAAAGCCGATTTCGCCGTTTCTAAACATCGCATTTGCCTGCTCGTTGGCGGAATTGACCGCCGCAGGGAACAGCCCCCCTTTATTTATGGCTTCCCGACAAAGGTTTATGCATCGGAAAGTGTCATAATCCGGCTCAAAGAAAGTCAGTTTACCCAATGCGGAAAGCGACAGTTCTCCGACGGGTGACTCGTACCGTTCGGGATAGGTCAACGCATACTGAATGGGGATACGCATATCGGGAAGCCCCAACTGCGCGATGACGGAATTGTCCGTGTATTCCACCGCCGAATGGACAATGCTCTCACGATGCACCACAATGTCGATGTCACAGGGGCGCACCGAAAACAGCCAAACCGCCTCAATCAGTTCCAACCCTTTGTTCATCATCGAAGCCGAATCCACCGTGATTTTCGCACCCATTTCCCAATTCGGGTGTTTGAGCGCGTCTTGGACGGTAACAGCTTTCAACTCGTCGCGCGTTTTGCCAAAAAACGGCCCGCCCGACGCGGTCAAAATAATCTTTTTGAGCGCCTTGTTGGTCGGCGCGCCTTGGAGCGCCTGAAAAATTGCGGAATGTTCGGAGTCCACGGGCAAAATATCCACGCCCGCTTCTTTCGCGGCGTTCGTGACAAGCGCGCCGCCCGCCACAAGTGTTTCTTTGTTCGCAAGGGCGATTTTTTTGCGCGCCGAAATCGCCGCGAGCGTCGGCTCTAACCCCGCCATACCGACCACGGAATTTAAGACGGTATCCGCCGTAAGGCAGGCGGCACATTCGCACACACCCGCTTTGCCTGTCAAAACCTTTGTATTGGTGTCCGCCACGCGGACTTTTAAGTCTTTCGCCGCCGTCTCCGACACCAATGCAACGGTTTTCGGGTGAAATTCGCGGATTTGTTCTTCCAATCCTTTCGCGTCCGAAAAAGCAGTCAAAGCCTCGACGCTGTACCCGCATTTGCGGGCAACGTCAAGACTTTGGGTGCCGATAGAGCCGGTCGAGCCTAATATCGATAGTGCTTTTGTCATCAGAATACAGTCCTCGTTAAGACAATCAGCGCATACAGCGCCGTGGAAACAAACAGAATACTGTCACAGCGATCCATTACGCCGCCGTGGCCGGGGAATAGGTTGCCGAAATCCTTGACACCGAAATTGCGCTTAATCACCGACGCGGAAAGGTCTCCGCAAATGCCGATTCCCGCCAAAACCAGCGACATCAAAATGACTTCTAAATAGGTCACCGTGTGCACGGTGAAAAAGCAGTTGTCAAAGATGGCGAACAAAATCACACAACTAAGCACCGCACCGACAACGCCGCCCACAGCGCCCTCTACCGTTTTTTTCGGGCTGATTTCGGTCAGTTTATGCTTGCCGAAAAACTTGCCCGTGAAATAGGCAAAGGTGTCGGAAATCAGCGCGCAGAACAGCGCGAACAAAATGTAGAAAACCCCGTGGTGCCCGTCAAAATGCTCGGGGAATTGCTTGTCAATCCTGCAAAGCATTGCGAGCGTGGAAAACGCCCACGGCACAAAGATGCTTGCCACCAAAACGGCGGCAACATCTTCAAATTTGGTGTTTTTGTAGTTGGTCAGCATCAAAACAAACAGCGCAAGCACATAAATCACCGCAATCGAAGTGACGGGCAAGGCAATGCCGCGCTCTGCAAGGGCGGACGCATAGTTGTAATACACCGGCACCAACGCCGAAAACACCAAACTGACGCCCATCACGGCTTTGTTTTTGAGCTGTACGCATTTTTCGATTTCATAGGTTGCAACGCACGACAGAAATGCGAGGGCGACGGGCAAAACCGGTGTGTTGCGCAACACGATAATGCCAATCGCAATCAGCGCGGCAATCACACCGACAACAATTCGTTTTACCATAGAAAAAATGCCTCCATATCCTTAAATGCTCTCCCCAAAAAGATGCAAATCACACCCCGCCGAACCGCCGATTGCGCTTTTCAAAGTCGCGCAGAGCGGCGGTAAAATCTTCCTCGGTAAAATCCGGCCACAAAATATCGGAATACCAAAATTCCGAATACGCCGACTGCCACAACAGGAAGTTGGACAACCGGTATTCCCCGCTCGGGCGGATAATCAAATCGGGATCGGGAAGACCGCCTGTATACAGGTGTTCGGAAATCATTTCCTCGGTAATCTCCGACGATTTAAGTTTCCCTTTTTCCACTTCTTTGGCGATTTCCTGCACGCTGTGCAAAATCTCCTGCCGCCCGCCGTAATTGATGGCAATATTCAAAATCACATGGTCTTTTTTGCGGGTGATGCGCTCGCTGTACCCCATCATTTTGAGAATATCTTTCGGAATGCCCGTGCGGTCGCCGATAAAGTTGACCTTAATCCCCTTTTCCTCGTTCTCCGCCTTGCGCTCGTCAAGCTCGCGCAGATATTCCCGAAACAAATCCATAATCGCCGCGACTTCCTCGGGCGGGCGTTTCCAATTTTCGGTGGAAAATGCGTAAAAGGTCAAGCACTCAATGCCGAGGTCGCCTGCAAACTCGCCGATTTTCCGAAAGGTTTTTGCACCTTCAATATGCCCCTTGTAGCGCGGCAAGCCCCGTTGCTGCGCCCAACGGCCGTTACCGTCCATAATAATGCCGACATGACGCGGCAAAACGGAAAACTGCGGTAAATTTTCTTTCTCCATAGCGTGCCTCAGGCGTTAAATCGCCATAATGTCTTGTTCCTTTTCCTCGACCATTTCTTCAATGCGTTTGATGAATTTATCGGTGATTTTCTGCATTTTTTCCTCGCCGTTATGCAAATCATCCTCGGTAATTTCACTGTCTTTTTTCATCTTTTTCAGTTTGTCAATACAGTCGCGGCGAACGGAACGAACAGCGACTTTCGCCTCCTCGCCGTATTTGCTGACATCTTTTGCAAGCGTCTTTCTCTTTTCCTCGGTCAGCGGCGGGAAAATCAAGCGAATCACCTTGCCGTCGTCCTGCGGATTGACGCCGAGGTCGGACGCCTGAATGGCTTTTTCAATGGTGGAAATGGTGCTGACATCCCACGGCTGAATGACCAAAATTCTGCCCTCGGAAACGGAAACCGCCGCCATTTGCTGAACAGGGGTGGGCACGCCGTAATAATCGACGCTCACCTTGTCAAGCAAGGACGCGCTTGCACGCCCCGCACGCATGGTTGCAAACTCGTTGTGCAACGCCGTTAGACTTTTTTCCATTTTTTCGTTTGCGAAATCAAATACCTCTTGCATAAAGTACGCCTCCTGTAATTGCAATTTATTTCAGAATTATTTTACGACCGTGCCGATATTCTCGCCCTTTGCCGCCCGCACGATATTTTCGGGGTCGGAAAGGTTAAAGACCAAAATCGGAATGTGGTTGTCGCGGCACAGCGACGCCGCGGTGGAATCCATAACCGCCAAACCTTTGGCAAGCACCTCGGTGTGCGACAGCGTGTCGTATTTCACCGCGTCCGCGTATTTGTTGGGGTCTTTGTCATACACGCCGTCCACATTGGTGGCTTTGAAAATAATATCCGCGTCGATTTCCGCCGCGCGCAATGCCGCCGCGGTATCGGTCGAGAAGAACGGGTTGCCCGTGCCGCAACCGAAAATCACCACTCTGCCCTTTTCCAAATGGCGAATGGCTTTATTGCGAATATACGGCTCTGCAATCTGGCGCATTTCAATCGCCGTTTGCACGCGCACCTCCAAGCCGTATTGTTCGAGCGCGTCGGCAAGCGCCAAGGAATTCATCGCCGTAGCAAGCATACCGATGTGGTCTGCGCGCGTGCGGTCCATATTCCCGGAGCTTCTGCCGCGCCAAAAGTTGCCGCCGCCGACAACAAGCCCGATTTGCACACCGAGCTTTGCACATTCGTTTACCCATTTGCAGGTCTCCTGCACGGTGTCAAAATCAATGCCGTGCCCCTGCTTGCCGGCGAGCACTTCCCCGGACAGTTTCAGCAGTATGCGTTTATAAACCGCTTCCATACATAGCCTCCAAAACAAGTCTGCAATCCGCATTGCAAACGGTATTCTTTATCCCTATTATTTTACAGTAAAAAAGGCATTGTGTAAAGAGATTTTTTTGCCGAAACGCAGTTTCTGTGTGCGGATATTGACGAAACCGAAAAAAAAGTATATAATAATAAAACTTCACACGCGTGACGGCGGGGTTCGCCTGTTTACGCGCAAACAAATTGAACGGAAAGGGTGTTCTTTTTGGAAACAGCGATGTTTGACATAGAGTTTCTGCAAAGCAATTTCAAGTTACAGGGCACTTACCAATCTTATAAACCCTTAAATGACGGGCACATCAATTCCACTTTCGTGCTCGACTATGCCGACGAAGACGGCACCGTGCACCGTTATGTTGTGCAAAAAATCAACACCCATATTTTTACAAACCCCGACGCGCTGATGGGCAATATTGTCGGCGTGACCACCTTTTTACAGAAAAAAATCGCCGCACGCGGCGGCAATGTGCAGCGCGAAACGCTCGACTTTCTGCCTGCCGCCGACGGCAAATACTATGCCGAGGACAGCACCGGCAGTTGTTGGCGTTGCTACCGCCATATCGGCAATGTTTATACCTGCAACATTATTGACAGCGAAGAGGTCTTTTATAACGCGGGCACGGCGTTCGGCGCGTTTCAACAGGCGCTTGCCGATTACCCGAGCGAAACACTCGTAGAGACCATTCCGAATTTCCACAACACCTATTCGCGCTTTTTGGATTTCAAAAAAGCCGTGGCGGACGACCTCTCCGGTCGGCGCGCCAATGTGCAGGACGAAATTCAATTCATTCTCGACCGCGAGGCAGACACGCATGTACTGCTCAATTTCATTGACAAGGGCGAACTGCCGTTGCGCGTGACGCACAACGACACAAAGCTCAACAACATTTTGTTTGATGACAAAACCAATCAGGGCATTTGCATTATTGATTTGGACACGGTAATGCCCGGGCTTTCGCTTTATGATTTCGGTGACAGCATCCGCTTCGGCGCAAACACCGCAAGCGAGGACGAAAAAGATGTTTCCAAGGTTTCGTTGAGTCTGCCGCTTTACAAAGCCTATACCGAAGGGTATTTACATACGGCGAAAGACAGCCTTTGGGCAAAGGAAATCGAATACCTGCCGTTTTCGGCAAAGTTGATGACGCTTGAATGCGGTATGCGCTTTTTGGCGGACTATTTAAACGGCGACACCTATTTTAAAACCGCGTACCCCGAGCACAATTTGGTGCGTTGCCGCACACAGCTCGCGCTCGTAGCCGATATGGAACGCAAAATGGAAGAAATGCAAAAAATCACCGCCGACGCGGCGAAATAAAATTTTCTCCCCCAAAAAAATTTACGGGACTGTCATTGGACAGTCCCGTTTTTTTGTGTAGGGGTAAGATGTTTACTGCATTGCCGAAACTTCGATAATCTCGCCCTCGGCGTCGGCTCTTACGGTAAAGGTTGCCGTACTGCCGACATTCAAAAGCACCACTTTTTCGGCATTGGCAACAGAGACCTTATAAAATGCCGTGTCGCCGTCCAAACGGATATAGAAGTAGGTTTCGCCGCCCGTGACAACGGAACGGATTTCCGCGACGGTGCCGCTGACCGCTTTCGTCGCCGGCGCTTCGGCGCCCTCGGTCTTTTCCTCACCCATTTCGCTGATGTCAATGTCCACATTCACGCCGTTGCGCGCAAGCTCTGCGGCGTAATTTTCGGTGCATTCGGTCAAATTGTAGCCCGTCGCCACAATCGTCGACTGTTTCACATTGACCATCGCATACATTTTGACATATTCGCTCGAATCTTTCAGCGCCATAAAATAGGTCGGCTCGCCGCTGATGTTGAGAAGCAACGGGAAGGTTGCACGGTAGGCATATTGCTGTACCGCACCCTGTGCCGAAGCCTGCGCCGCCTCTTCCAGCGCGCCAGACATCGGATAATACTTGGTTTCCTTTGTACGCTGATTCAAAAGCACAAAGCCGATAATCGACTGGTCGGAGCTGATAGAGGTTACGCCCGTATACATATACACATCGTCATTGAGCGCCAAATAGTTGTAGCCGGAACTGGTGACTTTCACGCCTTCCTGCCCCAAAATCGAGTTGATAAAGCCGCCCGACAGTTTGCCGTAGTAATTGTACTGCGCGTCCAAAATATTCGCCGTGTATACGCGATCCAGCCACTGCCATTCGTTGTCCGTCACGAAATTGTCGGTCGGCAATTTGGTTTCGCCCGTAAGGGAAGTGGAAACGAGAACCGACTCGCCCGTCACCGCATTGACAACTGCCGCGCCGATCACATCGGTGCCGCCGAACATCCCGATGGTTTTGTCAAGCACCGGCACCACCCAATACGGCGCACCGCTTTCGTCAATTTCAAAGCTCGGCGCGTCAAACATCAGCGTCGGATATTGGAAACGCAAATGGCGCATTAAATAGCGGTTGAAATGCTCGGAGGGGCTGTATCGCATTCCGTTTTCCAAACGGATGGCCTCGCCCTCTTGGGTGGTCATATCCACAATAATATAAGCCGGCAAGCCCTCTTTGGTGTTTTTCAGCCACTTAATCACATCGCCGTAGGCAAGCGGCGTCACACGCACCGGCGTGCCTTGATAGTTGATTTGCGTAGAATAGTCGGAAACGACAAACTGCGAAACATAGTCGGACAAATTGCCCAGTGTGCGCGTCGCAATATTTGTTGCCGAAGCCGCATCCAACCGCGGCACACTTGAAAAGTCGATTTCCGCCACATCTTCGGCAAAATCACCCTCTTCCACGGTAATCAGCTTACTGTATGACTGCGCGCGGAAAAAGGTTGCGCCGCAAAGGTAGCCCACAACGCCCACAACCGCCAAAACGGCGACAATAATCATCGGCACCCGTGCACGCTTGCGCACATAGGGCCCGTATTCGGGCTGTATCGGCAGTCTGACGGAAAGCACTGTCAGCACCAAATAAATAAACAGCACAAACGCAATATACAAATACAGTTCAACCGCTTTGAAGTTGAGGGGCGGCAACATAATATAATACAGCACCGCGCCCAAAACACCGGTTAAAAGAATATTGATGGCAATTTTTCTGCCGGCGTGCTCGGGGGGGATGAAAATATCCGCCACCGTTTTTTTGCCGTCATCCGGTTTGCCGCCTGTGAAATCCACATTAATCGGATCCAAAATAACACTTCCTTTTTTTGAAAAAACAGCATATCATGCATTTTTCCGTTTTGTTCAGTATACTATATTCTACCGCAATTTGCAAGGGTTTAGACAAGATATAAAGGGCATATAAAGACGGCAAAAAGGGGCGTCAAAAACAAAAGTTTTTACAACCCCCTTCCCCGATTTATGACATAATATAAAGCAGCGCCATCATTAACGCCTCGTCTGTTCCCTCGGATTTCAGCAACAGCAAAAGGGAGAACAGTATGGCTTCGTCCGGCTCTTTTAAAACCGTGTCCAGCAAATTGGCTTTGTTTTTTTGTTCGGTCTGCTGTTTTGCTTTTTGCGTTTCGGGCGCAAAGTGTTCCTTAAAGCTCGGGTAAACCAAATCCCGTTCCTCCGGCAAATTCAGCGGCATTTTAATCCGTCCGCTTTTGTGCGGCGGACTTGGCGGCGCATTCGGTTGCGGCGCATTGCTTTGCGCGCCGCCCGTTGCACCTTGGGCATTTGTCCCCTCTACCGCGTTTTTAGAATACATCTGCATATTGCGCACGCGTTCGAGCGCTTTTTCCTGCATTTGCTGTAATTCGTCATAGGTGTATTCGCGCATGTCAAAACAGTCCTTTCAAAAGCGGCAGAGTGTCCATTAACCGCAAAAAGCGCATGGCCTCATCTGCGCGCTGTCGCCGTTCTTCGGAAAGCAATGGCTTTAAGGCGGCAATGAACTTGGTGCGGTCGTCCTCTTGATTTAACGCTTTGGCAACGGTCGTCAGCATTTTTGCCGTATCCCCGCCGAACAGAGACGAAATCCCGTCTAAGGACGCGTCGGATTTTTCTTTTTTCGGCGGCGCGACTGCATCGCTGTTCCCGCTTGACGAAATCAAACTTTGCGCCACACCTTTTAACCGTTCCAATTCCTCGGGGCTGACCGAGGAAAGCAATTCACTGATGCTGTCCATTGTCTTCCCCCATCAATTTTTTCAACAGACTTTGCGCCTGCGGCGTGGAAAGTAACTCACGCGCGGCGTTTTCGTCGTGCAAAACTTTTTCGAGTTTTTCACTCTGCGCGGGGGTAAGTTGTTCCTTCAAGTAATCCTCCGCTTCTTTTTTCGTGCTTTTCTTGCGCAACTCCGCAACCATTTTGTCCAAAAAACCGTTATCCTGCATTGCAAACACCTCGTAAATTTGATATACTTGTTTTACAATATGAAAAAGAGGCGTAAAATATGATTCGCTTGTTAATTCTTTCGGATGCACACCGTGATTCTCTCTCCCTTGCGGCGGCAATCCGCCTGCACCCCGAGGCGGACGCGGTATTTTTTCTCGGGGACGGGGAAGACGATTTTTATACCAACACGGTTTCAAAGGAATTGGTGAATAAGAAAGTGACCGCGGTCTGCGGGAACTGTGACTTATACTCCACCCTACCGAAAGAGGAACTTGTGCTTTTGGGCGGCAAACGGATTTTCGCCCTGCACGGGCACACGCGGCAAGTCAAATACGGATTACAAATGTTAGAGGAAGCCGCAAAAGCAAAACAGGCGGATTTGGTGCTGTACGGGCATACGCACATTCCGAAAGTCGATTACATCGACGGCATTTATTATTTGTGCCCAGGCAGTATTCGGCAGGGCGCATACGGGCTTGTCGACATTACGGACAACGGCGAAATTGCCTGTTGGACAGCGAATTTATAACAGAAAGGTGTTTTGCGGTATGCTGATTTTTAAAAATGTGCAGGTAATCGGCGAAACGGAAATTTTTCGCGCCGAGGTGGCGGTGGAAAACGGTAAAATCACCGAAATTGCCGAACGAATTGACGCGCCTGCCACAGCCGAAGTCATTGACGGCAACGGGCAATACCTCTCGCCGGGATTTATCGATTTACATGTGCACGGCGGCGGCGGATATTCCGCAATGGGCGGAAAAGACGCGGTTGTGAACATGTGCGAAGCACACGCAAAATTCGGCACGACTTCCATTTTGCCAACCACGCTCGCCGCGCCGATTGCACAGCTGAAAACCGCCATAGACGGCATTCGCGCGGCGCAAAGCGCGACGGAAAATGTACACATTCTCGGCGTGCATTTGGAGGGGCCGTTTTTATCGCCGAAAATGTGCGGCGCACAAAGTCCCGAAAACATTTTGGTCCCCTCCGAGCACGATTATGCAGATTTGCTTTCGTACTGGGACGGCATCAAAATCGTCGGCGCCGCACCCGAAACCGACGGTGGTCTTGCACTCGGCAAAGCCATTCGCGCGCACGGTGCAGTCGCGTCGGTGGCGCACTCCACGGCAGACTATGATATGGCGCAGACCGCGTTTCAAAACGGGTACAGCGATGTCACACACTTATATAACGCCTGCACCTCCTGCCACAAGGTCGGCGTGTTCCGCCATGCGGGAACGGTGGAAGCGGCACTTTGCAATGACGAGGTAACCACACAGGTCATTGCGGATTTGCGGCATCAGCCGGCAGGGGTGTTAAAACTCATTTACAAATGCAAGGGCGCGGACAAAATGTACCTCATCACCGACGGGCTGGAATACGCCGCAATGGATATACACGAAGGCGAGGAATTTACCCAAGAAAACGGGATGTCCGTTGTGTATGAAGACGGTGTGATGCTGCTTTCCGACCGCTCCTGCCTCGCGGGCTCGGTTGCGACCTGCGACAAGCTGGTGCGCAATATGTATAAAACCGTCGGCGTGCCCCTTGCGGACTGCGTAAAAATGGCGAGCTTAACACCTGCACGCGTTGTTGGTGCAGATACACACGTCGGCAAAATCGCCGTCGGCTATGATGCGGATTTGCTGTTGTTTGACGACAATATCACCCTTTCCGCCGTTTTTGTGGCCGGGCACCGAATCACACCGAAACCGTAATTCCAAATTGGGGGTTGTATTTGTCATCCTGAGCGAAGCGAAGGATCTCCAATAGCACAAAATAAACCTGCGCGAAACGAGATTCTTCGCCTATCGGCTCAGAATGACAAACGAGCGGGTCTCCGCGGGTCTTGACCGTTCCGATTGAAAAATAAAAATGCAATTTGAGCGTAGGGGGCGACGACTCGGCGCCCCGTTGTAGGGGCGGGTTTCCACGCCCGCCCGTAGATTTTGATGTAATTTTGCAGAACGCGTCTTCGGTCGTTCCCTACTCGTAGGGGCGAACTGTGTTCGCCCGCGTAATTTGATATAATTTTACGAAACGGTCAAGACCGTTCCCTACGCACGAATGGAACTTGCCCCCGCCGCGGGGTTCGATGTAAATTAACGGCGGGAGCAAGCCCCCGCCCTACCCTAATCCTGTATTTCGTTCGTTCCAAAAACACCCCCACAAACCCCAAATGGTCATCCTGAGCGTAGCGAAGGATCTCCAATAGCACAAAATATACGAGATTAGATTCTTCGCCTAACGGCTCAGAATGACAATTAGGCGGGCGATTCGTGAATCGCCCCTACGGTTAGATAGACAACCCCAATTTATCTTTTACAACACAAAAAATCCAACGCTGAGAACAAACACAAAAACACCCTACCGCGAAACGGCAGGGTGTTTGCATTGTCAAAGACAAACTTATTTGAGTTCGACTTTTGCGCCGACTTCTTCGAGCTTTGCTTTTGCAGCTTCTGCTTCTTCTTTCGGCATAGCTTCTTTAAGGGTTTTGGGCGCGCCGTCAACGAGAGCTTTTGCTTCGCCGAGACCAAGGCCGGTGATTTCACGAACAGCCTTGATAACCTTAATTTTTTCTGCGCCGACTTCTGCGAGAACAACATCAAACTCGGTCTTTTCTTCGGCTGCTGCTGCGCCGCCTTCTGCGGGAGCTGCAACTGCGACTGCCGCTGCTGCGGAGACGCCGAATTCTTCTTCTACTGCGTGCACGAGCTCGGAAAGCTCAAGAACGGACATTGCTTTGATTTCTTCAAGCAATGCGGTAACTTTTTCAGATGCCATTGTATTTTCCTCCAATATTTTGATAATTGTTAAAAATTATTCAGCAGGGGTTTCCTCTGCTGCGGGTGCTTCGGCTGCGGGAGCCTCTGCGGCTGCCTCTGCGGCAGGTGCTGCATCTTCGGCAGCGGCGGGAACTTCTTCCCCGCTCTTGTCAACAACAGCCTGAATTGCGCGCGCAAAAGCGGCAATCGGCGCGTTGAATGCGCTGAGTACGGTAGCAAGCAAGACTTCGCGCGACGGAAGTTTTGCAAGACTTTGGAGTTTGTCAAGGCCGATAACCTCGTTATCAAGGAAACCACCTTTCAGATTGAAGCTGTCATTGCTGTCGGCATATTTGCCGAGAATTCTCGCAGCGGCAACATAATCGTCTGCGCTGGTTGCAACGGCAGTGGTGCCTTCCAAAACGCTGTCAAGCGCCGCAAGGTCAGTCCCTTCAATCGCCAAATGAATGAGGGTGTTTTTCGTAACGGTGTACTGCACGCCGGCTTCACGAAGCTCTTTACGAAGCTTGGTGTCGTCTGCAACGGAGATACCCTTGTAGTCAACGATAACACCTGCGCAGGCGGCGTCAAAGCGTGCTTTGAGGTCAGCAACCTGCTGTTTCTTCATTTCCAATACTTTCTCACTGGGCAAACGGATTCACCTCCTAAAAGAATTTTTTCGCTTGCTTTATGAGAACAAAATCGCCTTTCCCGACAGAGCGGAAAAGGCGTGTAAAATCAACATTTCACAACTTTTCCTCGGCAGGCGGACGGGAAGTCCTTACGCAAAACGCACCTGCTGTCTTCGGCAAGCGGATATTATATTAACATTTCAAAACGGAAATGTCAATACCGTTTTTTTACTCAGCTGCAACGGGTGCTGCGCCGAGCTTGTTGGCGTTCACCTTCACGCCGGGGCCCATGGTGGTCGCAACCACGCAGGACTTGATGTACTGGCCTTTCATGGCGGCGGGTTTCGCCTTCACGATTGCGTCCATCAAGGTGTTGAAGTTTTCAGCCAGCTTTTCGGGACCGAACGAAACCTTACCGATGGGGCAGTGAATGATGTTGGTTTTGTCCAATCTGTATTCAATCTTACCGGCTTTTGCTTCGGTAACGGCTTTCGCCACATCGGGGGTAACCGTACCGGCTTTCGGCGAGGGCATCAAGCCGCGCGGACCGAGCACTTTACCGAGACGGCCGACCAAGCCCATCATGTTGGGCGCGGCAATGCAGACATCAAAGTCCATCATACCGCCCTGCACCTGTGCAACCAGGTCTTCCGCGCCGACGATTTCTGCGCCGGCGGCTGCCGCTGCGTCTGCGTCCGCACCCTTTGCGAATACGGCAACGCGCACTTTTTTACCTGTGCCGTTCGGGAGCACGACCGCGCCGCGAACCTGTTGGTCGGCATGGCGAGAGTCAACGCCCAAGCGGACATGGATTTCAACGGTTTCGTCAAACTTCGCCGTTGCTGTTTTTACTGTCAGGGCAAGCGCTTCGTCGGTATCATACAGTTTGGTTCTGTCGACGAGTTTTGCGCTTTCCGCATATTTTTTACCGTGTTTCATAACTACGAATTTCCTCCTATAAAGTGGTTAAATCGGATGTTTCCTCCCACAAAGGAGCATCAGTCTTCGACCGTAACGCCCATGGAACGCGCGGTTCCGGCGATCATGCTCATTGCGGATTCCACGCTCGAAGCGTTCAAATCGGGCATTTTTGTTTCCGCGATTTTGCGAATCTGCTCGCTCGTGATTTTTGCGACCTTCGTCTTGTTCGGAACACCCGAACCGCTCTCGATACCGCAAGCCTTTTTAATAAGCACAGCCGCGGGCGGAGTTTTCGTTACGAATGTGAAAGAACGGTCTGCATAAACCGTGATAACGACGGGGATAATCATACCCATATCGTTTTTGGTGCGTTCGTTAAATTCCTTTGTGAACGCCATGATGTTAACGCCGTGCTGACCGAGTGCCGGACCAACGGGCGGTGCCGGTGTTGCTTTGCCGGCGGGGATTTGCAGCTTAATAAAGCCTACAACCTTTTGAGCCATTTGTTTGCACCTCCAAAATTCGTGGTAGTGGCGGAACAGTTGACTTCGACTGCCCCTCCCACGGCGCGTGTTGCCACACGCCATAAAAAGCGGATTTTCCGCTGATTACCAAAACTTATTCTTTGACCGTTTCCACCTGGTCGAGTTCCAAATCGACGGGCGTTTCTTTGCCGAACATCGAAATGATGACGCGGACGGAATTTTGGTCTGTGTCAATATCGTCCACCACGCCGATAACGCCTTCAAACGCGCCGTCAATGATGGTGACCATATCGCCTTTTTCGTAATTGACCTCAATCACGCGTTTTTCAACACCCAATTTGAGGACTTCCTCGTCCGTCAGGGGAACGGGCTTGCTTTCGGGACCCACGAAGCCGGTTACGCCGCGCGTATTGCGCACCACATACCAAGCGTCGTCTGTCATTTTGACCTCGTCCGTGTCCTCATTTTCAAAGACGGCGAACTTCACAAGCACATACCCGGGGAAAATTTTGCGCTCCACCTCTTTTTTGGTACCGTCCTCGCGGATTTCGGTGACGGTTTCGGTGGGTACGCTGACTTCGAGGATTTGGTCATGCATTTTCCGATTTTCCACAACGGTTTCGATATTTGTCGCAACCTTGTTTTCATATCCGGAATAGGTATGCACAACATACCATTTTGCATTTTCTGCCATAGAACGCCCTCCGTTACATACCGAACAGACCGGATATCATTCTGCCGGCTTCGGTAACAGCGGCTTCAGCATCGCTTTCGCTGCCGACCTTTTCGGCAAGATTGATCAGCGCCTTTACACCTTCGGAAAGACCTGTATCCACAAGCCAAAGGATCAGGGCAAAAATTGCAACGACCACCAAAACAACCCCGGTGCTTTTCAGCACGGTTTTTCTGTCCGGCCAAACGATTTTTTTGCATTCGCCTTTTTCGTCTTTAAAGAACTTGGCGATTGCCTTGCCCATACGCACAAAAATGTTGGCTTTTTTATCCTTTGCATCTTTCGACGAATCTTTTTTCTTCGCCGCGGTATCTTTCTTTGCTTTTTCCGCCTTCGGAGTAGACTTTGAGGTTTCGGCAGCTTCTTTTTTGATTTCGTCAGCCATAATACTCCTCCGTCTTATTTGGTTTCTCTGTGGAGTGTGTGTTTCTTGCAGAATCTGCAATACTTGTTCATCTCCAACCGGTCAGGCGTGTTTTTCTTGTTTTTCTTCGTGTTGTAGTTGCGTTGCTTGCATTCCGTGCAAGCGAGTGTGATTTTGACTCTCATTTCGGCACCTCCGTTATTCGCGGTTCGAACCCTCTTAGAGAGGTACAAGTACTATACCACAAGAAAGGGGGTTCGTCAAGCGTTTTTTGCAATTTTCTGTATTGCGTGTTTGTATTTTTCTGAAACCCTTTATATAGCGTCCCCCGTCGGTGTTTGTCGGTGTTTGTTATATATATGTTTTTATACTTATAAAATAGTATAAATTTTTATTTATGTTTGTATTTATACGGTAGGGCGGGGGCTTGCCCCCGCCGCCAATGCACATCAAACCCTACGGCGGGGGGCAAGCCCCCGCCCTACCCTGAAAATGCATTTCGCGCGTAGGGAACGGTCTTGACTGTTCCGCAAAATGACATCGCATTTTGTCGGGCGAACACAGTTCGCCCCTACGAATTGTAGGGAACGACCTAAGTGTCGTTCCGCAAAATCACATCAAAATTCGCGGGCGGGCATGGAAACCCGCCCCTACAACGGGGTGCCGAGTCGTCGCCCCCTACGCTCGAAATGTATTGCGTGTGCGTAGGGAACGGTCTTGACCGTTCCGCGAAATGATATCGCATTTTGTCGGGCGAGCACAGTTCGCCCCTACGATTCGTAGGGAACGACCTAAGTGTCATTCCGCGAAATTACATCAAAATTCGCGGGCGGGCGTGGAAACCCGCCCCTACAACGGGGCGCCGAGTCGTCGCCCCCTACGCACGCATTACAGTTTGTCCGTTCCGTAATTCAAAGCAAATCCCGCGGCGGGAGCAAGCCCCCGCCCTACCCTGAAAATGCATTTCGCGCGTAGGGAACGGTTTTGACCGTTCCGCGAAATGATATCGCATTTTGTCTGGCGAACACAGTTCGCCCCTACGATTCGTAGGGAACAACCTTAGTGTTGTTCCGCGAAATCACATCAAAATTTGCGGGCGGGCATGGAAACCCGCCCCTACAACGGGGCGCCGAGTCGTCGCCCCCTACAACATTCCCACGCACATTCATTATTCATTCTTCATTTTTCATTATGCATTTATTTCCGTGCCGCCCCTACGCGTTGTCATTCTGCACCGATAGGCGAAGAATCTCGTTTCGCACCTTTTACACTTTGCGCTGTTTGAGATCCTTCGCTTCGCGCAGGATGACAAACGAAATGAAAATTCATATGTCCTCCCCGTTTTTGTTTTGCCGTTTCCGCTTGTTTTTATATTGACTTTACGCGCATTGTATGCTAAAATTTATTAAATTTGTGCGTATGCACTATCTTAAAAAAGGAGCTTTGCCGAATGGAAATATCCGCTTCTCTTGCCAACCTTTTGGGGCTGGCTCCCGACAATATGATCTATGTTGTTATTATGTTCGTGCTCGGGCTGTTTTTCATTGTCAAGGGCGGCGATATTTTTGTGGACGCTGCCACCTGGATTGCAGAGGCAACGGGCATTCCGAAGTTCATTATCGGTGCAACGGTTGTCAGCTTTGCAACCACGCTCCCCGAATTGCTTGTTTCCGCCATTGCCGCCGCAAAGGGGCAAAACGATATGGCAATCGGCAACGCCGTCGGCTCGGTCACGGCGAATGTCGGCTTGATTATGAGCATTTCCGTTTTGTGTATGCCCGCGCTCGTCAAACGCAAGGAAATTGCCTTTAAAGGCGCTTTGATGATTTTTGCAGTCGCAGCGCTGTTCGCTTTTTCGTGCAATTTGGATTTGAACCTGTGGCAGAGTATCATTATGATTGCGATTTTCGCCGTATTTATGGCAGAAAACATCATTTCCGGTAAAAAATCCTTGGGCGTCACCGAAGAGGATCGCGGCCCGAAAGCAACAGGTAAGGATATTATCATCAATGTGACCAAATTCCTGCTCGGCGCGGCAGGCATTGTGGTCGGCGCGGATTTGTTGGTTGACGACGGCACGGTGATTGCCAAAAGCCTCGGCGTTTCCGAAGCAATTATCGGCGTGACGATTATCGCCGTCGGGACTTCGCTCCCCGAATTGGTCACCACCATCACCGCGATTGTAAAGAAGCAGTCGGATTTGTCCATCGGCAACATTATCGGTGCAAACATCATCGACTTGACCATGATTTTGCCGATATGCGCATTTTTGTCGGGCGGCACGCTCCCCGTCGGGAAACAGTCCGCGTTCCTCGATATGCCGATTTGTTTATTGATTATCTGTATTGCGATTATTCCCACGCTGATTCTCAAAAAATTAAGCCGTTGGCAAGGCGCGCTGATGATTTGCATTTATATCGGCTATATCGCTGTTTTGGCTACAAATTCCTCTTTTGGATATTTGCCATTTTAGACTGTTTAAAGCGACGGTTTTTACCGTCGCTTTTCTTTTCAATTCGGCAATTATTTTCAGGGGATTTCAGTTGAAATCCCCGGTGTAATATGATAAAATTTATTGATAATATTCAGGGTGACGAAAGGCACGGTGTAAGCATTTGAAAGCGTATTTGATGTTGGAGGACGGTTCCGTCTATGCGGGGACCGCGCACGGAGATTTTAAAGAAACCGCCTGCGAGATTGTGTTTAACACCTCCATGACAGGCTATGTGGAGATTTTAACCGACCCGTCCTATGCCGGACAGGGTGTGGTGATGACCTACCCCATGATTGGCAACTACGGGGTTTGCCGTGCAGATTTTGAAAGCGAAAAATTACAGCCGAGTGCGTTTATCGTGCACGAATTGTGCGACACGCCCTCAAACTTCCGCTGTGACGGCACAATCGACGACCTGCTGCGCGAATACCATATCCCCTGCCTTTCGGGGATTGATACGCGTGCGGTGGTCAAAAAGCTACGCGAAAGCGGCACGATGCGCGGCGTGCTGACAGCGGATATTGCCGACAAAGAACGGCTTATGTCCGCCATAAAAGCCTTCAAGCAGGACAAGTTGGTGGAAAGCGTCACCTTGCATGAAAAAACCGTTTTGGGCGAAGACAACAGCGGCGCGAAAATCGCGCTGATGGATTTCGGCACAAAGCGCAACATTGCACAAAGCCTTGTAAAACGCGGGTGCGTGGTCACGCAATACCCCGCGTGGACGACGGCAGAGGAAATTATCAAAGCCGCGCCCGACGGGATTATGCTGTCGAACGGCCCAGGCGACCCGGCAGACTGCGTAGGCATGATCCGGGAAATCAAAAAACTGTACGATTACGGCATTCCGACCTTCGCCATTTGCTTGGGGCATCAGTTGATGGCGCTTGCAAACGGCGGTGAAACCGAGCGTATGAAATACGGGCATCGCGGTGCAAACCACCCCGTCAAATTCCTGCATGAGGACAGAACCTACCTTTCCTCGCAAAACCACGGGTATATGGTCAACGGCAAGGGATTGCCGTGCAATGCCGAAATCAACTGCATCAATGTCAACGACAAAACCGTAGAGGGTATTGTGTATCACGGCAAACCCGTGTTCACGGTGCAGTTCCACCCCGAGGCGAATTCCGGCCCGCGGGATACCTCGTTCTTATTCGACAAATTCATTAAAATGGCGGCGGAGGGCAGATACGATGATTGATAAAAGCATTCAAAAAGTAATGGTTATCGGCTCAGGCCCCATCATCATCGGGCAGGCGGCGGAATTCGATTATGCAGGCACACAGGCTTGCCGTTCTTTAAAAGAAGAGGGCATTGAGGTGGTGCTCGTCAACTCCAACCCCGCCACGATTATGACCGACGGCGACATTGCCGACAAGGTCTATATTGAGCCTTTGACCATTCCGACTTTAACCAAAATCATTGAAAAAGAAAAACCCGACTCCATTTTGCCCACCCTCGGCGGGCAGACGGGGTTAAACCTCGCTATGGAACTCGACGAGCTCGGCGTGTTAAAGGCAAACGGCGTGCGCTTAATCGGCATTAACGCCTCTGCCATTAAAAAGGCGGAGGACCGGCAGGAATTTAAGGACACAATGGAAAAAATCGGCGAGCCGTGCATTGAGTCCCTCGTTGTGCACGATGTCGAATCCGCTGTGGAATTTTCCGCAAAAATCGGCTACCCTGTGATTGTGCGCCCCGCATACACCTTGGGCGGCACGGGCGGCGGCATTGCCGACAATGAACAGGAATTGCGCGAAATCTGCGCCAACGGCTTGCGCCTTTCGCGCGTGACCGAGGTGCTGATTGAAAAATGCATTGCAGGTTGGAAAGAAATCGAATACGAAGTGATGCGCGACTCCAAAGGCAACTGCATCACGGTCTGCAATATGGAAAACTTAGACCCCGTCGGCGTGCACACGGGCGACTCTATCGTTGTGGCACCCAGCCAAACGCTGATGGATAAGGACTATCAAATGCTGCGTTCGTCTGCGCTCAATATCATTACGGAATTGGGCATTGAGGGCGGCTGTAATGTGCAGTTTGCCCTGCACCCCGATTCGTTCCAATATGCGGTTATCGAGGTAAACCCCCGTGTGTCGCGTTCGTCGGCGCTCGCTTCCAAAGCGACGGGTTACCCGATTGCCCGCGTGGCGGCAAAAATCGCGCTGGGCCTCGGTCTTGACGAAATTCCGAACGCCGTCACGGGCAAAACCTTTGCCTCGTTTGAGCCGGCGCTCGACTATTGCGTGGTCAAATTCCCGAAATGGCCGTTTGACAAATTCGTCACCGCCAAACGCACCCTCGGCACGCAAATGAAAGCCACGGGCGAAGTCATGGCGGTTGCGCACTCGTTCGAGGCGGCATTGCAAAAGGCGATGCACTCTTTGGAAGAAAACCGCAAAAGCCTGCTGTATGACGATTTGATTGCAAAATCCGACGCGGAATTGGAAGCCCTTTTGCAAAACATAGACAACACACGCATTTATGTGGTTGCCGCGGCGATTTACAACGATATGCCGCTTGAAAAAATCCACGGCATCACCAAAATTGACATTTGGTTTTTGCAGAAAATCAAAGTGATTGTCGATATGGAAAAATTGCTCGCAACAGGTTGCTGTGACCGCGACACGCTCTTAGAAGCGAAGCGTTTGGGCTTTACGGACGATGTGATTGCAAAAAATGTCGGCGTCACGGAAAGTTCCATTAAAAACTTACGCAAAATGTGGAAAATTCAGCCGAGTTTTTCGATTGTCGATACCTGTGCGGCGGAATTCGCGGCGCAAACGCCCTACTATTACTCGGATTATTGCATTGCAAATGAAGTGGACACCACCAAAACCAAGAAGAAAATTATGGTTTTGGGCTCAGGACCTATCCGCATCGGGCAGGGTATTGAGTTTGACTATTGCTCGGTGCACTCGGTTTGGGCGCTCAAAAAAGCGGGCTGTGAAGCGATTATCGTCAACAACAACCCCGAAACCGTTTCCACCGACTTTGACATTTCGGACAAGTTGTATTTCGAGCCGCTGACACCCGAATATGTCACGAACATTGTGGAAATGGAGCAACCCGACGGCGCGATTGTGCAGTTCGGCGGGCAGACCGCGATTAAACTGACCAAAACGCTCAACGATTTGGGTGTGACGATACTCGGCACGGACGCCGACCATGTGGACGCGGCGGAGGACAGAGAACGCTTTGATGAAATTCTCGAATACTGTGACATCGCACGCCCCAAAGGGCAAACGGTGTTCACCACCAACGAAGCGCTCGCCGCAGCGCACAGCCTCGGCTACCCCGTTTTGGTGCGTCCGAGTTATGTTTTGGGCGGGCAGGGTATGCAGATTGCCGCCAATGACGACGACATCACCGAATTTATGGACATTATCACCCGCACCATTCCCGACCTGTCTGAGCACCCCGTTTTGGTTGACAAATACTTAATGGGGCAAGAGGTCGAAGTGGACGCGATTTGCGACGGCAGAGATATTTTAATCCCCGGCATTATGGAACACGTGGACCGCGCGGGCATTCACTCGGGCGACTCCATTTCGGTTTATCCCGCCGTAACGCTGTCACAAAAGGTGCAAAAAACCATTGTGGATTACACCAAACGCTTGGCGTCGGCATTGCATGTGATCGGTATGATGAATATTCAGTTCATCGTGTTGCACGAAGAGGTTTACATTATCGAAGTGAACCCGCGTTCCTCGCGCACCGTGCCCTACATCAGCAAGGTGACGGGTATTCCCGCCATTTCGCTTGCCACGCGCGCCATGCTCGGCGAAAAAATCGCGGATATGGGCTACGGCACGGGGCTGTACAAAAACAGTGGCTATTACGCCATTAAACTGCCCGTGTTCTCGTTTGAAAAGATTATCGGTGCGGACACTTCCTTAGGTCCCGAAATGAAATCCACAGGCGAAGTGCTCGGCATTTCGCAAGATTACAACGAAGCGCTCTTAAAAGCGTTTGACGGCGGCGGCGTTTCCTTGCCGAAGGACGGTAAAATCATTGTCACCGTGCGCGATAAGGACAAGGCGGAAATTTGCGAAATGCTCAAAGAATTTCAAGATTCCGACTTTAAATTTTACGCTACGCCCGGCACGCGCAAAGCCTTGCAGGCGGCGGGGATCAACGCAAGACCTGTCAACAAAATTTCCGGCGAAAGCCCGAACATTCTCGATATGCTGAACGCCGGCGATGTGTCGCTGATTATCAACACCCCGACGCACGGCAGAATCCCCAACCGCGACGGCTTTAAACTGCGCCGCATTGCCGTGGAAAGCGGCACGTCGTGCTTAACCTCGTTAGACGCGGCAAAGGCAATTATGCAAAGCACCTTTATTGTGCCGAGCGACAAAATGTCGTTAACCGACATTGCCACCTTGCAGGTGAAAAAGTAAACGGGTCCCCCGTAGAAACAGAGCAACACCCCGCAGAACTCTGCGGGGTGTTTTTGCGTGTCAAAAATGTATAGATTGAAAAAAACAGGCGGGCATCGAAACCGCGCCGAAATTTTTGTACTTTCATCGTAGTTAATTTTTGACTATTTATGATATTTCCCACCGTTGGCAATTTGGAATGCACGGTACAGTTGTTCCAACAGCATCACCCGCGCCATTTGGTGCGGAAAGGTCATTTCAGACATAGAAAACCGAAAATCAGACTGCTTTTTGAGTTCGTCCGCCAGCCCGAACGAACTGCCGAGCACGAATACAAGATTGCTGACGCCGTCTACGGCGAGAGTAGATATTTTTTGACTAAACCGTTCGCTCGTCATTTGTTTGCCCTCAATGCACATTGAAAACACATAGGCATTTTGCGGGATTTTCGCAAGGATTTGTTTTGCCTCTGCCGCAAGCGCGCGGTCAATTTCGCTTTGTGACGGATTTTCGGGCAAGCGTTCGGGCGAAAGTTCTACAATTTGCAGTTTGCAAAACGCACAAAGCCGCTTTTCATACTCGGCGGCAAACTCGCGCATATAGCGTTCTTTCAGTTTTCCGAGGGCAATTACCGTCACCGTAATCACAGCCGCACCGCCTTTTCATCCCAAACGGGCTTTGCCACGCGCAAATCAAAATCCGCGTTTTCCACCGCGCCCGCGGCGGCAAGTTCCGACGCCGTCACGCGGTAGGCTAACGCCGGCAAATTGTTTTGTTCGCTCAAATGCCCCAAAAACAGGTGCTTTGTACCGTTTTTGACCAATTCGCACGCCGCTTCGGCGCAAACCTCGTTGCAAAGATGCCCCCGCTCGCCCAAAATCCGTTTTTTCAGCGGATAGGGGTATTGCGGGTTGTTTTCGAGCATCCGCACATCGTGGTTGGATTCGAGCAATACCGTTTCACAGCCCGTAATCGCCGCGCGCACCGTGTCGGTCATCACACCGAGGTCGGTAGCGATGGCCACGCGTTCGCCGCTTTCCGCCGCAATCACATATCCGCAACTCTCGCGGGCATCGTGTGAAGTGCGAAAGGGCTTGATAAACAAAGAACCGACCTCTGTTCCCTGTTCGCCGAGCGCGTAGGCGTCAAATTTGCCGTTGAGAATTTGCATTTCATCGAGCGCCTCCAAAGTGCCGCCGCGGGCATACACCCGCGTGCCGTATTTTGAAGCAAACACCCGAAGTCCGCTTACATGGTCCGAATGTTCGTGCGTGACAAATACCGCGCGAATGCTGTCGGGCGCAACGCCGATATTGTAAAGCGCCGTTTCGGTTTGGCGGCAGCTTTTGCCCGCGTCAATCAAAATGCCGCCGTCGGGCGCGCCTATGTAAATACAATTTCCTTTGCTGGAAGAAAACAGGGGGCAGAATGTAGTCATAAATTATCTATTCTCCGAAAATCAGTCAGGTAAAATGGAATTGGTGGTAATGTATTTCACGCCGCAGTCCATCATCTGTTTCAGTAAATCCGCTGAATCCACCGTCCAGCACGCCGCCGTGAGCCCCGCCTCGTGCACCTTTTGAATCGCCTCGGGACGCGGCGCATTGTACTGCGCGCAAAATGCGATACCCGCATTGCCGCAGGACTTCGCCTCTTGAATCCGTTTGTCGTTAATGTAGTTAATCAAATACCACATTTCGAGGGTTTTGTCTATCGCATACAGCGCGCGAAGCACCGAAATGTGGAACGAAATGATAATACAACTTTCGACAATCTCATTTTTCACGAGCAGCGAATAGAGCGATTGCATTTTTTCTGTGCGTGTGTCTTTGACTTCAATCATCGGGCGGCAACCGTATGTTTTGCAAATATCTATGTATTCCTGCAAAGTGCAGATGTGCGCGTCGGGGTATTTGTCAATGTTCGCGCCGTTTATCATTTTCTTTTTGCGCATTTCTTCGTACGAATAGTCCTTCACATCGCCCGTGCCGTCGAACATCGTTTTAATCGGACCGTCATGCAAAACCACCCAAGTGCCGTCTGTGGTGCAGTGCGTGTCGCACTCCAAGGCGTAAAAGCCCGCTTTGCCGCCCGCCGTAAAGGCTTCGGCGGTGTTTTCGGGGTAAATTGCCGAAAGGCCTCGATGTGCCGTCAGGTGAATTTCCCGTTCGTTATTCGGCACGAGTTCGGAAAAATGCTGCAATTCCTTCGGCTGAATTTTTTGGTGCCGCATACAGCGGTACACCACACCGCCCAAAGGCGTAGAGGCGATAGCGGCAACCGTTGCCATTGCGAATTTTTGCCTGAAATTACCCATAAGAAACACTCCCTTTAAAAATAACGGTTCAAAACATGATTAGTATACTATAAAATCCGAAAAAAGTAAAATGCCCAATCCCGCCTACTTTGCAAGCAGAGATTTTATCTGCTCTATCTTGTGTTTACAGTCACGCATACCCTCGTTGTAACAGCGTTCCAGTTTTTCCTTATCCGTCCCGAATTTATCCACGGGCAAAGCATATTCCGGCGCAAGCACCACCGCTTTGCCCGCGTCCTGCAATTCGTAACAACGTTTGAGCGAAGCGTTATAGACATTATGGCGGTTGTCGAGCGTTTCAATGACTTTCGGATACGCTTTGAGAATTCTGGTGTACGCCGCGCGAATGCGCTCGGGCTCTTTGACAAAGCCGCGCGGGCGCGTCAGCACAACGACCACACGGTCACAGCCGTCTGCGAGTGCCTTTTCCACGGGGATAGAGTCCGCCGCGCCGCCGTCAAAATACTTTCTGCTCTCAAATTCCACGGGCGGGGTGAACATCGGCAATGCCGCCGAGGCTTTCATCACGGTAAAATCTTTGCCGACGATTTTGTCTTTGCCGAAATACACGGGCTTTCCCGTTTCGGCATCGGTCACCACGGTGACAAATTCACTTTTGTCCGCGTGGAACGCGTCGTAATCGAACGGATCCAATTCCTGCGGAATGGTATCGTAAATAAAATCCAAGCCGAACACGGAATGCTTATGCAAAATGGGGTCAAGCCCGATATAGCGCTTGTCGCCGACATACTGCGTATCGACACGGTAGCCGCGACCGCGCTGCTTTGAAATATAGGAAGCGGCATTGCCCGCTCCCGCCGACACGCCGATGATATAGTCGAAGTGTATGTCATTATCCATAAACACATCGAGTACGCCCACGGTGTAAAGCCCGCGCATACCGCCGCCCTCTAAGACCAATCCGGTTTTCATATTTACAGCACCTCTTTTAAAATTCTTGCCGATTTTGCAAGCGGCAACCCCACAACATTTAAATAATCCCCGTCTATCTTTTCCACAAACAGCGCACCGCGTCCCTGTATACCGTAGGCCCCCGCCTTGTCCATCGGCTCGCCGCTTTGCACATAGGCGGCCACCTCCGCGTCAGTCAGCGGGTAAAATGTCACGCGTGTTTCCGTATGAAATAAGAATTCCCGTTCGCCGTCTGTGATATACACGCCGGTAAACACGCTGTGCGTGCGCCCCGAAAGCGCACGAAGCATGGTTTTCGCGTCTTGTTCATCTTTCGGTTTCCCCAATATCCGATTGTCAAGCGCTACGACCGTGTCGGCGGCGAGGATAACCTCGTCTGCCGCACGAAAAACGGCGCGCCCCTTGCGCTGTGCCAATATTTCGACCGCCGCGGCGGGGGGAAGGGCTGCGGGCAGGGATTCATCGGTATCCGCGACGCGTTTTTCAAACGAAAAGCCGCCTTGTGTGAGAATTTCCGCACGGCGCGGCGAATTCGATGCCAAAATCAGTTTCATTTTACAAACTGTCCTTTTACAAGTTGATAGGTTTTTAAAATCCCGACCTGTGTTTTGCTGTCGCGGATTTCATTGCGCATCACCATTTGAAACGCCTCTTCAAGCGGAATGCGGCGCACCTCTAAAAACTCGTCCTCGTCTAAATGCTGTTCGGAAAATGTCAGATTTTCCGCCAAATACATATGGATAATCTCCCCGCAGTAGCCGGGGGTGGGGTAAAGTTTGCCGAGGTCGCGGTAGTTTTCCGCCGCGGCGCCCGTTTCTTCCTGCAATTCGCGCTTGCCCGCCTCGAA
The DNA here is from genome assembly GCA_004555265.1 of Ruminococcus sp. GTDB lineage: Bacteria > Bacillota > Clostridia > Oscillospirales > Acutalibacteraceae > Fimenecus. The sequence continues at coordinate 47,757 of SFIQ01000008.1, read as the reverse complement.
CGGGTCTTCGCCATATTCCAATTTCCCCGCGGGCAGTTCCAAAACCGTTTCCATATACGGATAGCGGAATTGCTCGACAAACAGCAATTCTTCTTTTTCCGTCAGCGCCGCCACACATACGCCGCCCGGGTGCTCTATTACTTCGCGCAGTGCCGTTGTCCCGTCGGGGAGTTCTGCGTTATCTACGCGCAAATTGACGATTTTGCCGCGATACAGATAGTCTTGTTTTAAAGGTTTTTCGGTAAAATCCATACTAAATGAAAACTCCTTTGCATAGATATGAAATAGGACAACCGCTGTCCGTTCGGAAAATCAAAAAAAGAAAGAAGTGCTTAAATATATGCAAATTGATTTCGCACCGTTTACATATGCACAATCGCAAACCCTGCTTGCAGAATGCCAAAGTGCCTATCCCTTTGCCGAATTTTCGGTGTTCGGCAGAACCGTCGCAAAACGCGGGATATTCGCCCTCACGCTCGGTGAGGGTACGGATACGGTTCTGTTTTTGGCAGGGTTACAAGGGGAGGACACCGCCGCACCGCTTTTGTTGTACCGCTTTTTTTCGAGACTTTGCGCCGCTTATTATGCGGACAAAAGCCTTTGCAATGTGCAAATCCGCCGTTCTCTGCAAGGGCGAAAAATCACCGTTGTGCCGTGCGCAAACCCCGATGCATTTGAAATTCGCCGGTACGGCGCGTTAGGCGCAGGGTGCTATGCGGGGCTTACTTCGCGTGCGGCGGGCAATACCTTTGAAAACTGGCGCGCCAACGCACGCGGCGTAAATGTCGCGCACAATTTTGATTTTCACCATCAAAGCGTTTTGTTGGACGCCGCCCCTGACCGCCCTTCGCCCTTTGCCTATGCAGGCCCCGCACCCGAAAGCGAGGCGGAAACCGGTGCGATTGTGCGGCTTTGCCTACGGGAAAATTTTCGCCACAGCGTTCTGATAGAAGGCTTTGGCAGGCACTTTTTTTGGTCGGGTGCGGAAGGGTGCTTTGAAAAAACCGAAGTTCCGCTGACCGCCAAGGTATTGGCCGGTGCGGCGGACTACACCCTGTCCGAAAAAGAGGAGACACTTCGCCACGGCGCATTTTGCGAATGGTTCTCGTCGGAATTTCACCGCCCCGCGTTTACCGTCGCGGCGGGCGCATATCCGCAAATCCAAAATCAGGCGGAATTTGACGAGGTGTACCGCGAAATCGAGGAAATGCTGGTACTGTCGGCAATTTTATGATTGCCCGTACTGCTTGACAAGCGTTTTGTAGTGTTTGCCCTTTTCCTCAAAATTTTTATAGACATTGTAACTGGACGCCGCAGGGGAAAGCAAGCAGATTTTCCCTTGCTTTGTGTATTGATAGGCAAGGCGTACCGCTTCATCCAAATCGGCGGCGGCAATGCAGTTTTGCGGCGCATTTGCCGCCTGTAATGCGGCGACAATCGCGTGCCCCGTTTCGGGCGTGCCGAGGATATTGCGTATGGAACTGTTTTTCAAATCTTCCACAAATCCGCTGTAATCAATGCCGCGGTCTTTGCCGCCGATTATCAGCGTATCCACGGTTTTAAGTGCCTCAACCGCGCACAGCACCGCGTGCGGGATGGTGGCGATACAGTCGTTATAAAAGGTAATGCCTTTGTACGTGCCGACCTTTTCCATACGGTGCTCGATGCCCTCGAATTCCCGCACGGCGGTTTCGCAGTCCGCGTCCGTCACGCCGAAGCGCTTTGCGGCGGCACGGGCAAACAAAATATCCTGATAGTTATGCGCGCCCGCCAAATGCGCATTTTCGACGGCAAACGGTAAGGCTTCATCGGCGCGAATGCCGACTTTTTCGGACGGCACGGCGGACAAATCCACAAACTGCGAAAGCCCTTGCGTACCGTTATATAAAAACAAATCACCCGTTTTTTGATACAGCGCGATATGCGATTTTGCGCGCACATACCCTTGAAATCCGCCTTTGTAATGCTCCAAATGCTCTTCGTACAAATTTGTGAGCACTGCCACCTCCGGCGAAGCGTGCGTAAATTCGAGTTGATGCGAGGACATTTCGATCACCGCAACCGTGTCGGGCGTTAAGCCTTCCAGTGCCTCAAACACGGGCACGCCGATGTTGCCAATCAGGCGGCAATCTTTCCCGGCGGCTTTCAGCATACGGTATGTCAGCGTAGAGGTTGTCGTTTTCCCTTTGGAGCCCGTAATGCCGATTTTGCGGCAGTTTGCAAAGCGCAAAAACAAATCCACCTGACAGGTGACCTCGGTTTGTTTGCCGACCTCGACTTCTTTAAACGAAATCCCCGGACTTTTCATCACAAGCGAAAATTCGTTGATATGCTGTAAATAATCGTCCCCGCAAAGGCACGCGGTAAACGCGTCGGGCGGGGCGATTTCGGTTTTGTCGGCAATCGTCAAGGGCATTTCGGGAAAATAGGTGCGGATATACCGAAAAGTGGACTGCCCCTCGCGCCCGAAACCGACCAATAAGACGGATTTGTCACGGAAATATTCAGCAATCGGCGGATACATATTCGTACATCTCCTTTATGGCCGCAAAAAATTCGTCGGGCACATTGTTTTTGGGGTTGTATTCCGACAGCAGATTTTCACCCGTGTATTCCCCCGCCGTCTCGGCAAAATGCTGTAACAAAACAGGAAGTGTTTTTCCCGCTGCGCGGAATTTTTCCACGGTTTTATGAAGCGCGAACACGATTTCCGACACCGTGCCGACACATTCAAAGGGCTTGACTGCGGAAAAACCGCACAGCCCGTCAAAATCCGCAAGCAGTTCGCCGTCATCCAGCATATCCGCGCCGAACAGTTCGCAAAGGCGAGCATACTCCATAAACGGCGACAAAATCGAAAAGACAAACAGGCATTTTGCGCATTTGCCGCACCAAATGTTTTGCTTACTGCCGCGGTTGCAACTGCGGAAAGTTTTGTGATACTGTGGATAATCGGCAAACTGCTTGGCAATTTGCAATTCCGAAAACGGGCGCAGTAAACTGAAATAGCGAATGTCGGGCACCAAATTGCGCTCGGCGTATTTCGCAAAATCACATTCAAACGCATAGGATTTGGAATATTGGTGGTTGACCTCTGTTCCCGCGATGTTCGACTCGTTTGCGCTCGACTCGTTCGAGAGCACAATATCCCGCGCGCCGACCAAATACGCGCAGTAGAACGACAAAAACGCCACAATCGCCGAAAACGGCGTGTGCCCGTTCAAAAAACCGTCTTTGTTTAATTGTAGTAAATTTTTATCTATCGTGCGGTAGGTGCGCACAATCGCGCTGTCCGCATACCCCGCCGCGTGCACGGTATCGGTGCGCGCAGGCTGGTCATTGACGGTGAAAAACAGATTTTTTTCTTTCTCTCCGCGCAATAGTTCTGCGGTCACGCAACTGTCCTTGCCGCCGCCGACGGGGATGATGTGCATACCGCTTTGGTTGTATGCGCCCAAGGGGCGGTCTTCCGCCGCTTTTTCACAGACAATTTCCATAAAATCGTCTTTGTCGGCTTCAATCCTGTTGATATAGAAAAATTCCGAAAGTCCGCGGAAATACAGCCGTTTCCAAAAGCGAATATCCCAGTCGGACAAGTACCCGCACTGCACTTTGACGGTTTTCGGGCACGCCGCTTTCCAATAACTGACAAGTTCGACCATCCCGAGCGAGAAAGCAATCGCCTGTGCGTCGGGGGAAGTGGGGTCGTTTAAGATATGCAAATTTTCCGTTTCGATTTCGGTGGACGGGGAAAATGTGCACAGCCCGTCAATCGAAAAATGAAAAGTCAGTTTCACGCGCGTACCGATTTTTTCAATCTCGTAGCGTGCATAGGTAAAGGTCGGGTACAACTCCCGCAGTTCTGCAAAGGTTTTTTCCGCCATAACAGCCTCCCGCAATTTAAGAATACGATTTGCATACTGAATATAATATTATACAATTTCTACTGAAAAAAAGCAAGAAAACCGAAAGAAAAAACGCTCTTTTCTTTTTTCGGAATTCACAGAAAGTTAACATACATCTGTATAATAAAAGGCAGAAAGCGAGGTAGGGTTATGTTTGACATTTTGGTCGCAGAGGATGACGTCCATTTGAATCGGATATATTGCTCCGCATTGCAGGACGCCGATTTTCATACCTTTGCCGCCTATAACGGCGAGGAGGCCATGGAGTTGATTGCCGAACATCCGATGGATTTGGTGATTTCGGATATTATGATGCCCGGCATAGACGGCTATACGCTCACAAAACATTTGCGAAACGAATTCCCGGAAATGCCGATTTTGATGATTTCCGCCAAAGAGGCATATCAGGACAAGCGCGACGGCTTTTTAGCAGGCATTGACGACTATATGGTCAAGCCCGTAGATTTGAACGAAATGCTGTTGCGCGTGCAGGCACTGTTGCGCCGCGCCAAAATCGTCACCGACCGTAAACTCACCGTCGGCAATACCGTTTTGCGGTACGATTCGTATTCTGCCGAGTTTGACGGCAAAACCGTGGAAATTCCGCAAAAGGAATTTTTGGTACTTTACAAATTGATGTCCTACCCGGGTCGCACCTTTACGCGGCGGCAGCTGATGGACGAATTTTGGGGCTATGAAAGCGACTCGGAGGAACGCACCGTAGATGTACATATTAACCGTTTGCGCGAACGGCTTCGAGATTGCCGCGATTTGCGGATTGACACCGTGCGTGGGCTCGGATACAGAGGGGTAAAGGTATGCGACTGAACAAAATCAACCGTGCGTTTCGCCGCACGGCATTTTTGGTTTTCTTTGTGCTTTGTATGCTGGTGCTGCTGTTTTTATTTTTGCTCTTTCTGCTGATGCGCACCAGCGTGTTTAACATCGAAATCATCAGCGAAAACACCGCGCTGATTGTGATTTGCGTCATTTTGTTTTTGCTGATTGTCAGCCAAGGCGTTGCCGTGTTTTGGAGTCGCCGAATCACAAACCCGGTCAAATCCATTTCCGCCGTGATGAACGAAGTCGCCAAAGGCAATTTTAATGTGCAGATTGACACCGCAAAATTTCGCGATGAAATCCGCGACCTCGGCGACAATCTCAACAAAATGATTTTGGAACTGAGAAGCATCGAGGTGATGCGCTCGGATTTTGTCTCGAATGTTTCGCATGAATTCCGTGCGCCGCTGTCCGCTATACAAGGGTATGTCACATTGCTGTCCAACCCCGCGCTTTCAGAAGAACAGCGCCAAGAGTATTTCGCCCTGCTTTCCGAATCCACCCGTGACCTTTCAGGACTTGTGGACAGCGTTTTGCAACTTTCGCGGTTGGAGTCGCAGAATATTGTATCGGAATCCGAGGCATTTCGCCTGGACGAGCAACTGCGCCGCGTCGTATTGCTGTTTGAATCCCAATGGGCGCAAAAAGAGATTGATTTGGAGTTGGATTTACCCGAATACACCTACACGGGCAATGCGGAGCTACTGCATCAAATCTGGACAAATCTGTTCGGCAATGCCGTCAAATACACACCGCCGCACGGCAAAATCGGTGTGCGGCTGTACCCCGAAAATGACGGTGGCGCGCGGGTAGAAATATCCGATACGGGTATCGGTATGAACGATGAGGTGAAATCCCATATTTTTGAAAAATTTTATCAAGGGGATGCCTCACACCGCGCCGTCGGCAACGGACTCGGGCTGGCGCTGGTGCAAACCGCCTGCCAGTTGACAGGCAGTTCCGTCTCGGTCGAAAGCACCGAAGGCGAAGGCAGTACCTTTACCGTGCGACTGCCGAAATAATATTTGCATATAACGAAAAACACCGAGGGAACGTAAAAACGCCCTCGGTGCTTTTTATTCTGCAATCGCGCGGTAAAAATTCTCGGTAATTTGCCGCAAATCCTCGGGCAAATAGGAAAGTGTTTTTTCCTTGATGTGCTTCGGTATACCGTAAAACGCTTCGGCAATCCCGCCCGTAATTGCCGCCAGCGTATCGCTGTCGCCGCCGACAGAAATCGCACAGCGTATTGCATCTTCAAAGTCACTACTCTCCAAAAAAGCAACAACGGCTTGGGGCACGGTGTCTTGGCAGGTTTCGTTAAACGAATAGGTTTCGCGAATCTCATCCAATGCGAACTGCAAATTATAGCCTTTCTCTTCAACAAAACGGCGAATTTCGGCTTTATCTGCTCCGGTGCGCGCCAAAAAGACCGCACCCGCCGTTACCTCGGCACCTTTCACTCCTTCGGGATGGTTATGGGTCACTTCCGCTGACAAGCGCGCCAAGTGCACAGCCTCCTCTACCGTATCCGCATAAAATCCGCACGGCGAAACACGCATGGCAGAGCCATTGCCGAAACTGTTATATGGTTTTGGCTCTTCCGAAAACAGCCACGATGAAAAACGAATACCGTAACCGCTGTCCGGATATTCGCGACCAAGGGTACGCATTTGCCGCACAAACTGCGCAGACAGTTCTGCGTCGCCGCCGCGCGCGCCATACAAAAGCGCTTGCATCACCGCTACCGTCATAACGGTATCGTCCGTGAAGCAACAGCCTTTTCCGAACAGTTCAAACTGTTTGGAACGGTGATTGTTAAATTCGTATATGGAACCGACAATATCCCCCGTCATTGCACCAAGCATATTATAACCTCCTCGCCGCTTTTCGCAAATCGTCTTTTAATTCTATCGCATTTTGATATCGTAAACCTAAATCGGGCTGTGTGCATTTCAGCAAAATCGCCTCCACCCGTTCGGAAAAGCATGGGTTGTACTGCCGCAAAGGCAAATACCGATTTTGTTTTTCGCCGGGCTCTAAACCCGTCAACAGCACATACATCGTAATGCCCAAACTGTAAATATCTGCACGCCAATCTGTGAACCCGTCGGCAGAGAGCTGTTCCGGTGCGGCATAGCCGAATACGCCGAAGCAATCCGCACCGTTCTGTGCATAAGCATACGCTTTTGCGGCGGAAAAATCAAGTAAATACACCTGCCCGCTGGATTTGAGCATAAGATTTTTCGGTGTAATATCGCGGTGCACAAACGGTGGAGACATGGTTTCCATTGCATAAAGAATATCACACAACTGTATAGCGATATTGACAACGCGTGCTTGAGGAAGCCTGCCGTTTTTTCGCATCAAATCCAACACATTTTCTCCGTCGATCCATTCAGAAACCGTGAACACTTTGCTACCGTCTTCACCGATATACAGTACTTTCGGTACCGAATATGTATCCATGCGCTGTCGGTTTCGCGCATCGGCAAGAACCATTTGCACCATCTGCTCACCGTAGGGTTGTTCATGGTCAACCACGCGTACAAAACAATCCATTTGCGTCTGCATATCCAATGCTCGCCAAGCCACGGTTCCAAGCCGTTCGCACAGTTGCGCTTTCAGCATAAAGCGATTTGCCAACCGCACAGGTGCATTGTTCGCCTCGTTTTGCACCTCTGGCGACTGTGTACGGTCATACGGCAACAGCGTATACGCCTGCAAGTCCAATGCAAAATCCCGTATCTCCACGCCGTACGGTGTCTCATCATATTGCCCGCCGAAAGCGAGCCGAAGCGTCGGCAACGGTGTAATCGTCTTACGGTATGTATTCACGAAGCAGTAATATCTCTCTTGACCGTTTGTTTCCGTTTTCGATACACTGCGCGCGGCTTCGCCGAACTGATTGACCACCATTTGCATATCCTTTGCGGTCAGTTCTGCAAAAAGGTCAAAATCACCCACCGCCGCATTTCTCCACACATAGTATTTTGAGCCATCCTTTGGATCTTGTGTTTCCGATGCGCCGAAGGCATTTTGAAACGCGGTGTAATTCTGTGTATCCGCAGTCTTTTTTATGGCGAAAACCACATGTTCAAACACCGAAGCGTAGTTATCCTCCAACAATACTGCACGAAATGCCTCCGCAACCAACTCCGGCGCATTACAAAATGCGCCGCAACCGAAAGCGCCTAAAACAATGCTGTGTACGCCGACGGTGTGCGCCGCGTGCAAAACAGCGCGAATGCGTCGTTTGTAAAGCGGAAGCAGAACATCGGTACTGAATTGTGCGCCGCCGTGTAAATCCGGCATGGCACAGGTGATGACATCTACCTGACGCCAATCTTCGCGCGGCAAAAGCGTAGGGAAGTCCTCGTCGGATTTAAACACCGTTACACCTTTGGAATAAATCAATCTGTCAGAAAATAAAACATCGTTTTGTTCACGATGATATTGATAATACGCATTCTGCAATGCAGGCTGAGAAAGACAGGCATATAAATTGCTGCTGCGGCACAAACATTCTTCCTGCGCCATAGCGCCGTTTTTCACCCCGCCGCCGGGTTGCAGCGGAGAAGCAAAGTTCAAAACCGCCACGGTTTTTCCGGGCGTTGTTAAAAGGCACGCTGCATGAAAGGTTGTATCTTGCACAATCGAAATTTTCGCGGATAACTGCGTATTCGAGAGCCGTTGGGGCACTGCCTTTTCATAGAATATAACGGTCTTTCGCTTTGCCTCAGCCGTATATGCAACCAATTCCGGATCTGTTTCATACAGATATTGTGTATCTTCAAAGCATGCAATTAACTCTAATTGCTCTTTTGATAATGCGACTTGCACCGGTATTCCCTCATTTCCGTCTCAAACTCTGCCAAATTCACAAAAAATCCCGTAATGCAAACTGCATTTCGGGATTTTGTAAAATGCACTGCCAAATTTCCAAGCAAACTGCAAGTATATTGACCAACGCATTTCAGAAAGGGGCAAAATGAATTATTTCAAAAAGCTCAAATTGCGAATGATTGCCGGTTCTTTCGCCTGCCCTTTGCAGATCTGGAAGAACACAATCACTTTAATAACGAAGAATACGATGTTCATAACCGCGCAGAATACCGGCACAACAAAAGTCCAACAAAGAACAGCGGATGCGATACCCATAATCATACTTACCGCTGTAAATTTCAGCGCCTGACGCATATGGAAACCGGCATAGGCAGAGTCATGAGACGCAAGCAAGGCAATAATGATACCGACAGGCCCTAACAAATAACAAAGCATTGCAATCACTTTATTGTCAGAAACATCTTTCGGGTCAAACTCCGCAGTGTGGTCGAAGGGGTCATATACAGGCGCCGCACCGGCATAATACTGCGGTTGCGGAGCCCCTTGCGGTGGTACACCGTTGTATGCGCCGGCAGGCGCCCCTGCGACACTTGCACCGCAGTTCGGGCAAAAAGTTGCTGCGTCATCCATTTCGACATGACAATTCGGACAGATTTTCATAATTCATTCCTCCAAAATATTTATAAATATACTTTTTCTTGAAGCCGTATCAGGTTAAATCGCGGCCATTGCTATCTTTAAACGCACCGCATAATATCATAATAAAGTCTACAAGCGAGCCGATGCCTAAGCAACCTGCGGTAAGCAACCATAAAATACCGGTGCCGACCTTACCGCAATAGAAACGGTGCACCCCTAAGCCGCCAAAAAAGAAACAAAGCAATGCAGCGCTTGTCTTGCTTTTTGTCGGCAGAGCCGGTTGCTGATTGACGACCGTAACATACGGTGCGGCAGGCGCTTGCGGCGGTTGTTGATAGTTTGGCTGTTGGTATCCGCCTTGCGGTGCGTATCCCGCGCCGCCGGCAGGTTGGCGCGGTACTGCACTCACGGTGCAATCATAATCTACTGCACAGGCAGTGCCGCAGTTCGGACAAAACGCCGCATTGTCTGGTAATTGTGTGCGACAGGTTTGACAAGTTTTCATAAGAAACCCTTCCTTTCTTTTTTAATATGCATAGTCATCATAATACATATTATAGGCATATGTATCATAAATCTGTTGCAATTCATTTCCGACACTGTTAGAGATATTTTCTCCTATGGTCTCGCCAATGCTCTCTAAGGAATCTTCATCCATATCCATCGTAGAGCGCGTAGAAACCGCAACATCGGAAACATCGGCAGAAGATGACAATTGTGTTTCCGCAGTCAGCGTGCAAGAGGCTTCATCGGTTGTCCCGACATCCAGCGTCAGTTTTCCTGTAATTGTGTTTTGGTTATCCACAACCGCCGAAATGACAGAGAATTTATACTCTCCGTCAGCCGCTTTACCGCTGATTTCTCCGGTCAAAAGCGGAACACCGCCGCATTTTTCCACATCTACATTGGAAAAGCTCGCTGTGAAATAGGTTTCAGAGGAGTCGTTCCACTTATTCACAAATTTTGCCGTGCCGTTTAATTTGCCGTCACTCTGTTCCGCGGACAGCGAGAATGTGTATACATCCTCTCGCTTTTCTCCGTCGTATTTCCATTGCTCGGTAGAAGTGAATAAAATATCGGTTTTTTTGCTTTCAAACAGCGTATCCAACACAAAGATATTGCTTTCATCATCATCTTTGTTGATGACGGTAAGACAACGCGACACAATTTGCCCGCGTGCCGAATAATAAATTTTTACCGTGCAGAGGATGTCCTCGTCCACATCAATATCCGCATACCAATCGCGCATCTCTTCCAATGCATCGATGCATTCCTCTGCGTCAAAATCCAGATCGTCTAAGTCCAACAAGTCTGCACTGTCCTGCAAAACATCCGACAATTGCTTGTAATAAGCATTTTCGGTTGTAATTGTATTTTTCAATACCGCAATCGCATCGGGATTGTCTAAAACCGTGTCTAAACCGCAAACAATGAAATCCCGTAATTCCTCTGCATTCAGTGTAAGTTCTGTATATCGACAATTTTCTCCGTTGTATACTTCACGCCCGGTGACGATATGCTCTGACAGACCGGAAGCCTCTTCTGTTTCCTTGCTGATATCGCGCAAAATACCGAGGAGTTGCATTTCACTATACCCTGTAATCTCCTCCAATGTCGGCGGTTCGGTAGAATCCGCACGGTAGACCAACTGCCCGTCCGCCAGTTTCGGAAGGCTGATACCCACCGCACCGTCTGCAACATCAATACGCGCGCTCGCAACCGTATTTTTATTCATCACAGCCGACAAATCCACGCCGACCTTTTGGGCACGCTTATCATAATCAATTTGCGCGTTGAGTTTTGTTTTGTTGAAAAAAACCTGATTGATTTGCGCCTGCTGACTGTCCTCTTTCGATTCATAGTCAGCGCTTACAGTCGTGTTCGCCGAAAAAGAGGTGTTGGGCAGAAGTGCCTCGATATATTCTGAGGATAAAATTGTTTGAACCGTGCCCGTCTCACGGTAAAGATAATATCCGATTTCCCCCAGCATTGCACGCTCTAACTGTGGCAAAAACACCAACAGTAAAACTGCGCAAAGCACAATCACCCCGCCAACACTGCCCAGTGCTATGAGAAGCGGCTTTTTGCGAGACTTTTTCGGTGCCGGCATCGTGCTCGCACCGCTGTTTCTCGAAGGCGGCGCTTGATAGGCATCGGAATTCGCAAAACGGAGTCGATTGCCGTCCGGCATGGACACCTGTTTTACGGCGCTGTTTGCATGGGTCAACGGTGTGCCGCACACTTGGCAAGCGGATGCCTGCGGTGCATTATTGGTTCCGCATTTTGGACAATACATATTTATTTTCCCCTTTCAGGTGGATATCGTTTTCAATGTCAGGAAACGGTTTTTCTCGCAACAAAATCAGAGAGAATCGAGTCACAGTCCCATTCATTCGTTTCGCCTTTAAAGACGACCGTTAAGGTTTGCACGCCGGAAACCGTGCAGGATACACTTTGCGGCAAAACATCTCTTCCGATGCGCGGTGAAGTATATAAAAGCTTTCCGTCACCGTAAACCTCGAAATACTCATAGCCGTCCTGACTCTTACATTCTTGGCTACGCGCCCACACGCCGCTGATTGCATCATACTTTCCACCGAGATTGTAGGTCACTGAACAAGAGTTGACAGTCCCCCTGGAGCCCTGATGGAATCGTATACAATTCGGCAGTGTATCCCCCGTGTTGGCCGTCATATATTCTTCCGTATCCAAATAAGCAGAGCCGGAAATATGTCTTTGCACGCTCAACATATTTTCCGAAATATACAACGGGCGCGGAATATACAACTGATAGTTTTCAAGCCGAGACTGATAATCACCGTTTTCGGGCGCGAACTGCAAAGCGACCTGAATATTACCAATCGCAGCGTCAATATCTCCTTCATGGAAATATGTATCCGCCTGTTTCGCATATTTTTCTGCTGCGCTGTTCATCACCTGATTGATTTTTTCAGAAACAACTGCATTATTCGGCAACTTTTCCTGTGCTTTTAAAAGCAATTCTTTGGCAGAGGTAAAATCCTCCTGCGCCAAATATGTATCCACCCGTCCGCAAACTGCATTCAAATAGTTTTGCGTTTCCGTTTCAATCAACGCCTGTCCGCTTTCGTACATCGCGTCTTCCGGGTCCATCTGTGAAAGCGCATTTACCGCTTGCAAATACAGTTCTTCGTTTTCATTCGCTTGTTCCGAAAGCCTTACCGCGCTGATATAACTGTTTTTCGAGGTATACATTTCCTCAATACGCGTCAACAGCGTGCTGGATTTTGAAGCGAGATTTTGTAAATCTGCAATGCCCGACACCATTTCATAGCCGTTTTCATTTTGAAAATCCGTCAATTCACTTTCCATGTTTTCGGCATTTGTGTTTTCGGCAAAAGTTAATTCACGCACTTCGTCATAATGCGCCTGTAAATAGTCATATATGCAGGTGTCATATTTGCGCTTTTTCTTTGCTTTTGATGACTGCATACTCACTTTCGTATACATCATCCGCACTTCGCTTTGGTTGCCGGTTTGCAACGCGCGCTCAAAACGGCGCACATCACGCCCCGCTAACAGTACCACAACCACAATAATCAATGCCAAAGCAACAGCACTGCACAGGCAGGGAATCAATATTTTCAAATTGACGCCTTTTTTGGTCTGCACGCCGACATTGGTTGCGCGGCCAGCAGGCGATATCGGTTGCGACTGTGAAAGTCTTGGGTCAGGAGTGAAAATCTGCGCCTGTTTTCCCTGCGCGCCGGACGGCACAACAGCAGAAACCGTTTTCTCGACTTCCATCCCGCAATTTTGGCAAACCGACTGCCCCTCGGGGATATGGGAACCGCATTTTCTACAAATCAACGCTATTCCTCCTGTTAAAAATTCAGTCCAAAGAATTCTCGGTAGCAGTCTTTGTCCGCCACATATCCAAATACATCATATGCTTTCCCGAAAAACCACTCCTCACAGATTTCACAGCGATGCACACAAAGCAATAATACACCGGCGATTGCCGCCAAGAGCAGCATGACACCGATTACAATCAAAACAATCAGCAACGTCTTTTTATTGTCCTTTGCGTGCGTCGGCGACTGTGCCGAAGCAACCGGCGGGGCAATCGATGCGTTGCGTGACGCAAATGCGACTTGCCGTTGCGGTGTTTGTTTCGGGCTTGCCTGTTGCGGAACAGGAGTACCGTGCATATCATCGGACAATACTGTCGTCGCGTTCGGGTCCGCGGGTTTCGTATACTGCGGTGCCGCGTCGGACAATACTGTCGTCGCGTTCGGGTCCGCGGGTTTCGTATACTGTGGTGCCGCATCGGACAATACTGTCGTTGCGTTCGGGTCCGCGGGTTTCGTGTACTGCGGTGCCGCGTCGGACAATACTGTCGTCGCGTTCGGGTCCGCGGGTTTCGTATACTGCGGTGCCGCGTCGGACAATACTGTCGTCGCGTTCGGGTCCGCAGATTTCGTATACTGCGGTGCCGCGTCGGACAATACTGTCGTCGCGTTCGGGTCCGCAGGTTTTGTATACTGCGGTGCCGCGTCGGACAAAACTGTCGTTGCGTTCGGGTCCGCGGGTTTCGTATACTGCGGTGCCGTGTCGGACAAAACTGTCGTTGCGTTCGAGTCCGCGGGCATCATAACAGAGGGAATCGATTGTTTCGGCTGTATGCGTGCCCCGCACTTCGCGCAAAACTTTATATCTGCTGCAATTTCTGCATTGCATTTCGGACATTTCATACGGGTTTCACTACCTTTTATTCGGAAATTGCCGACCAAAAGCCACGCTTCAATCGGCAATTTCGTATGTTTTCTCTACATATAGTTATGCATCAATCTTTTTTTTGCGTTTTACAACCAAAGCAACGGCAACTGCAACCACAGCCGCGCCGCCCGCCAAGGAACCGACAAACAGCGGTGTATTACTATACCAACGAATAAAGAGATTGGTGGTAACCAGCACCTGTGCCTCTACGGCTTCTGCCGCCTGCCCTGCGGTATCCTGTACGGAAACCGAAACGGTTTGCCAGTTCTTGCTTTCTGTTAAAACGATATGGTATTTCCCTGCATCATCCACGGTATACTGAACGGGGTTTCCGTCTACGGTGAAGGTCAAAGAGTCCACATTCACCTCATGGTTGTCCGTCACTGCAAAAACAGCATCTAAACTTTCTGCCTTCGGACGATTGTTTTTGCGTTCTGTCGTGTCCAAGGTTTCCGAAGTGATAACCGGCGGCACTTTATCGATAACAAATTCAATTTTCAGGTCTTTGCTTTCATCTGTGCTGTCGTTTTTGTTGCCGGCGGCATCCACCGAATAAATGGTCAGTGTGTACACACTGTCACTTTCAAAATTCTTGGCAAAAATGGTATACCGGTTAATTTTACCGATTTGCTCTAAGGTATAATCCACACCCTCTACAAGGGTTTTGCCTGCCTGGTCTGCCGTATACAGGGTGACAATGATTTGCGTTCTGTCCAAAGCGTTTACATTGATTTCCTCAATGACCAAATCCCCCGTAGAGGTGACATACCGCCCGTTGACATCCTGCGGCGCTGTTAAGACATAATCCGAACCGAAACGGTTGACGGAGAAATGCTTTTCGTCAAAAGCCGTTCTGCCGGCAAGGTCTGTCATTTCCACGCGCAAGGTATAGTCGCCGTCCAGCAACTTGTTATAGGCATTTTCCACCTTTGCATTCAAGCAATTCAACGCATAATTCTTGGTGTTTTCATCGGCCATACCTTCTTGTACATCGGCATTCCAAGAAATGTTAATGGCGTTGCCGTATTTGTCTGTGCCGCGCAGCGTCACGGTAATACGGTTGACATCGATGTTCTTGTCAAAGCAGGTAATCTTCGGGACAACATCGCCGTTAAAGGCAGAGCCGTTCGGACCGTTATCTGTATCGGTAATGGTCGGCACGGGGTCGGTATTGTCGATATAGAATTCATCGCCTGCATAATCCGCCGCGTTGTTGCTTGCCATATCGGCAAACGCGATGTCAAAGGCATATTTGCCGTCTGCGGCATAGGTGATGGTCGCGGTATGCGTATCCCCGTTGTGCGTCCACACAGAGGTTGCCGGGAATGCAAACGGCACACCGTCGTCATTTGCCGTACCGGTTACAAGCACGCGCGCAACATCAAAATTGTGTTCCTGCACGGTGATTGTAGCAACACGCTGTGCATCATAGAAATTTGTGCCGGTTTTCGAGGTATTGTTATCATACACAACCGTAACCACCGGCAAAGTTTTGTCGATCGTAAAGGTTTCCGGCGCAACCGAGTCGCCGTAATTTACGCCGATATTTGCATTTTCCGCACGGTCGGTACAGGAAATCTTAAAGGTATAGTCCCCGTCTGCCGTGTAGGCGATTGTCGCTTGATACAAATTGTTATCGGGATTGTTTTCGTCAATATTGACCGCTTCAAAGCCCACGAGTTGCGGAATCACACCGTCGGTATTGGTGATTTCATACAGCACGCGTGCAATGTCCTCTTGCACGGAAACAAGGTCAAGGTTGCGCTCCTGAATGGTGACGGTCGCAATACGGTCGGCGTTGAAATAATCGGTGTATTGCGTGTCGGACTTGTTGTTGCTGTATGTCACATTGATAACAGGTGCGGTTGTGTCAATGCTAAATGTTTCCAAAGCATCTGTCGTCGTATTTTCGGCGCGGTCAACCATATCCACAGAAAAATCGATATCGTTGCTGTTGTCGGTTACGGTAACGGTTGCAGAAAGTTGTGTAACCAAATTGTTATCAACCGCCTCAACCGTCCATACAACATTGCCTGCCGAAAGCGTATCCCCGACTGCATAATTTGCGCCGGTATTGTCTTTTTGGTTCGGCACGGTCAATGTGCCCGAAAGCCCTGCACCGACCTGCGAGGTCTGCGCCCAATTCACTGTACGAATACCCGAAATCGTGTCCGTAACAGTCACTTTCACCGCAACATCACCGTTGTAAAGCATCTGCCCTTTGTTATCCGTCATATCGGAATCTGCTTTTTCAAGCACGATGTGCGTTTCGGTATTGTGTTTGTCCTGTGTTTCCAAGATGGTGCCGTTCGGATGGATATAGCCGTCTGCGTACCCGTTCGATGCCATAAAATCATCATTTGTGTAAACATCATTCATATGCACGGTATCCGCAGGGGTATTGCCCAAAACATCGGTCGGCATAACAAAAATCTGCCCTTTGAAGTTTTCTTGGATTTGGATTTTTGCCGTTGTTTTTTCAGCGTTTAATGCGGCTTCTGACACGGGAGAAATGTTGCCGTCGCTGTCCACCGTATAATATTGCACCTTGGCAACACCGCTTGTCCATTGCACCGGAACACGCGATTCTTCTGTTGCGGCAGTTGTCGCCGCGTCGGTCAAATAGACCTCTAAGGTCGCAGCTTGTTTGAAATAATAGCCGTAATCTGTAATTTCAACGGCTTCGTTGGTCACCTCACTGCCATCGGTAACCAGTTTAAAGCCGGTAACCGCAGGCGCGGTAGAATCCAAATAGAATGTCTTTGCAACCGTAGTTTGATTGCCCGCATTGTCTGTTACGATAACGGTAATATCATACCGACCGTCACCCTGCGCCAAACCGTCTGTTGTCATCAGGTTCAGCGTGTACTTGCGCTCGGTGGTTTTTTCATTCGCATCAACATCCGAACCGAGACCGGTATTATCCAACTCGAAAGCAGTCGCCTCCTCGGCGCCGTTATACTGATAGGACATTTCAACCTTGAACAGACCGGAGTACACATCTTGAACGGTAAAGGAAATATCCTCCGCAGAACGGAACTCGGATTTGGCGCTTTCATCGAAGCCGCCTGTCACAACAGGAGCAGTTTCCTCAATCATAATCAGCCCGCTGTCATTTTTCAGATTGGAATTCTCTTTGCCTGCAACAAATTTCGCCGTATTTCCGACATTGTCGATAATTTCAAATTCTACGGCACAGGTAAGCGGCAAAACTGTTTCGGCAGTTGCGCCGTTGCCCAAAGCCGCTGCCAAAGCCGCTTTGTCATAGGTAAAGGTATAAACGCCGTCCTTGTATGTTCCGGTATAGCCGTTATCGTACCGATTATTGCCGATTTTCAAAATCATTTTGGCTTTGCCGGCGTCTTTTCCTGCTAAGCCGCTTTGTGCATCTGCAACTTTTACTTCGGCTTTCAAACCGGGCTTGCAGAACGCACCGAAGGTCAGCATATTCACCGTTTTTGCAAAGAACCCTTCGTTGGTTGAGGTAAATGTAATGGCTTGTCCTTCGCCTAAGGCCGGTGCGGTATTATCAATCACAACGGTCTTCGTTATCGGTGCGGAGGTGTTCCCCGCCTTATCCGTCACCGTGAACGAAACCGTATATGTGCCGGTTTTATAGTTTGTCATATCTAACGGGCAGGTAAATACGGACGCGGTGCCGCTTGTGCTGTTTGCCTTGCTGACATCTACCGATTTTTCTTCCAATAGCGTTACCTTTGTATCGCCCTGTTCGGTCACTTGACATTGGGTTACTTGATAGGATACAGATTGAATCCCATTATATGCGCCTTCTCCCGTGACCTTGCAATCGTCAATTTCACGATTGGTTAAAGCGTCATAGGTTTTGGCGTCTTTTGCCGTCACCGTAAATTCAAATTTACCGTTTTTGTATTGCGTACCGGTTTTATCCGTATAAGAAGCAGGCGTCGTCGCAAACGCAACATCCCCGTCTGTCAAAACTGGCGCAGTCTTATCGAACACAATATGTACGGTTTTATCCAATTTGTATACAGTCTGTATGGGTTTTGGGGGATCTTTTGAGGGATCTTCAGTCTGTACATTTTCTATTGCATGAATTTTGTTAAAAGAAATCTCTTCCGAAGTTTTATAATTCTTGGTTTCCCCGAAATAGTGGGGTGTCTTATCGGACAGCGTTGTGCCGCAAAGGTCAATCACCGTTTGCGAGTTCACCGGACGCACCCAAACAGAACCGCCCTCGACGGAACTGTAAACATAATAGACATCGGTAACCTTTTGAATAACGCTGCCGTTAGATTGGATTTCATCAACCGTTTTCTCATAGGTGGAAAGCAAAACATCTTTATCGCCGGTCACGGAAATCAACTCTGCCGCATTCTTTTCGTCCGGCTTTACATTTTCAAAATATGCGCGTACGGTCAAATCACGGGGAATTTTGTTAATTTCATAGGTCAACCCGTTTACCTGTCGTTCCGAGCCATCCACGGTGACCTTGCTGAGTTGATACACATTGGAAACCGATTTTGCCGTCGGAACAAATGTAACGGTTACCGCCTCGTCAAACGGGATTTCAATGCTTTCCCCGATTTGTGTCCCGTTTTTGTCGGTTTCCGGC
The DNA here is from genome assembly GCA_004555265.1 of Ruminococcus sp. Taxonomy (GTDB): domain Bacteria; phylum Bacillota; class Clostridia; order Oscillospirales; family Acutalibacteraceae; genus Fimenecus. The sequence goes on along the minus strand of SFIQ01000008.1, from coordinate 29,175 downwards.
GTTGAAGCGATACCGGGTGCCGACAGTTTTATCATACCGTATGCCGGATTGGGTTGGTTGCTGCTCTCGTTCTTCTCGTTGATAATATGCGCATACGCCTTAACTGTATAGGTCACTTTTTCAAAAACGACCGTCATCGTATGATCTGCGCCAATGTTGGTCAGCGTATATTTACCGTCTGTAACATCAGCAGTCACATCGACCGCATCTACCGTAACGCTTGCCAATTTATAATTCGCTGCCGGAGCAAAGCAGAAGGTATTATCCGTACCGGGCATAGCATATACTGTGCCGCCGTCTGTTACGGAAACACCGTCGCCATAAGTCACGGTGCCGTCCGCGCCGTAATTGACGGTAATTACAAATTGTTGCACAAACGAAAAACCGAGTGCCGTATCCTCTGTCAAATCCAAAGCAATATCGGTATTTGCCGCGAAATCTGCGGTCGCATCCACGCTGTTTTTCGTAGCTTTATCATACACATAGCCATCTTTCGGCGCAATGTTCACAGTATGCGTTCCTGCCGGCAAAACCGCCATGGTCGCGCTGTTATAGGCTTGCCCGTCCACAGTAATCTCTGCGACATTGGTGTCATATGCAATGGAAAATGCATAAACTTTTGTCAGTTTGACGGTTTCGCCGCCGGTTGCGTTTTCTTGGCTGACCGTGACACCAATCGGGTCACCGTAATATTGATACCCCGCTTTTTTCACAGTCACCGTATAGGCTATCGAAAGCGTATCGTCTGCGTTTACGGCATTGGTCAAATCCGCAAAAACCGCCTCGCCGTTTACATCTGTTGTAGCCGTATAGGTATAGGTTTCCGCCTGTGCGGCATCTGTCGGCGTTAAGGTTACCGTTGCCCCTTCCAACTTACCGTCTGCGGCATCCGTAACCGTTACGGTATAGGCAGTCCCTGCCGCGAAAACCGTGGTCAAAAGTCCGACAGGCACCATCGTCAACAGCAATAAAGCCGTCAACAACAACGCCACAACTTTTGACGAAACTTTTTTCTTCGTTTGTGTCGTCATAATCATTCTCCTCGCAATTCAGTATCTATCTGCATCTTTTTGCTTGCGCAAAAATCATTTACAGCCGTTACACAATAATTTCGTCTGCGTGAATTATTTTAATGTCCTTGATTTTTTCAAACCGTATAGCTTTTGGGGGTGCTGCCGATGCGGCAACACTATCATCCAAAACCGTGGTCGGGGCAGCGGCCGGTTGCGGGGGCACCGCCGAATCCGCCGCACTTGCAAACAGCAAATCCGCTTTTTTTGCAGACGGCAAAGATACTGTCGGCTCGCGCTCTGCATCTAATACTTCCGTTGCACCGCTGTCGGCAAGTACCGTGGTCTTTTCACCGCTGTCGGCAAGCACCGTGGTCTTTTCGCCTTGGTTGAGCACCGCAGTTTCCCCGCTGTCGGCAAGCACCGTGGTCTTTTCGCCTTGGTTGAGCACCGCGGTTTCGCCGCTGTCGGCAAGTGCCGTAGTCTTTTCGCCTTGGTTGAGCACCGCTGTCGCTTCAACATTCTGTGTTTCCAACACAGCGGTCGGCTTACTGCCATCGGGATTATCCAAAACCGTTGTACCCGGCTGTAACACCGCAGTTTCCTTCGATTGCGGCAAAACGCTTGTGCCCGGCGTTAACACATCGGTGGCTTTGGTCGAAGCAATCTCGCCCGTATCCAAACGCTTTGAGGGGTGTGCAACGATAAACGCGGGGCGTTCCGGTTCTTTTTTTGCCGTCGGTTCGGAATCTACCGGCGCGGTCAACGGACCGCGATTGATATTGTATGTGCTGGAACGGTGCAATTTCGCGCCGCTTTTTTCGTTCTCCTCACGGAGCTGTGCAATCGCACGCGCGCGCGTCTTACCGGATAAATCTCCGATAATCATCGGGATTTTCCGCCGTACGAACAAAACCACGGAAATCACGAGGAACACCGCCGCAAGAACAAAACCCGCTATGCCGATTATCAGCCAAATTGTTGCCGCATCCATCAGCGCTCACCTCCGTCCTTGCCGTATGCTAAATTGATGTTGCGCTGTACATCATCGAAGCGTTCTTCGATGGCTTTTTTCATCGGGATGGTTGTTTCTTCCGAGGTTGCATCCACCGCTGCGACGCGATTTTCGATATTCGCTAATGTATCCGCCATTTCCGCATAAGAAACGCTTGTTCCGTCTTCCCCTTTATCCGATGCAAATTTCCGCGCGTATTTTTCCATGGAATAAACGGCAACCTTGTAAACACTCAGTTCCATAAATTCCGTTTTACTTGTATCTTGTTCCAATAAAGTCAACATATTTTGAATATCGTTCCAATGTGCGACATATTTGCCGGCATCCTCGCCTTTATTGATAGAGGATTCCAAGGTTTGATAAAATGTACCGATTTGCCAATACACTTGCGCCATATTGTAATAGTCCGCATTCTCGGGCGCGCCCTCTGCGGCGTCAATCGCCCGCCGGAACCAATTTGTCGCCAAAGTCGCGTTATAGGCGGCACTGTCTGTTCCGTTCCCCTCTTTATAATTGAACATATACAGCATACCGACGCGATACATCAAAGCGCCGAAATTCGGATTATTTTCAATTTTCGCCAAATTGCTCTGTGAAAAACAAGATTGCAAAATTTTAGACTCTTCCGGTCCAAATCCGTTGCGCTCATAATAGGTTATCAACCCGTTGTACGCATCCTCCGCGGTAGCGGAAAGGGTGTTTCGGTCGTACTCCGCCAATTCGCTGGGCTTTAACGCAATCGCCGCTTGATACTGCGGAACGGTGTTGTCCTTGACCATGGTGTCATAATTCCCGTTAATTGTCACGGTGTTCATCACAAGGCCGAGTACACCGACCAGCATACACGCGACTGTTGCAGACGCCATACCGATAAAGGTTTTCAGCTGTTTCTTTTCCTCTGCGCGATATACCTCGTCCTCTTCCTCATAATGGTCTAAGGCATACAGCAGTTCTGCACAGGATTGGTAACGGTCCTCCGGATTGAGCTGCGTGCATTTTAAAATGATACGCTCTAATCCTCCGGAAAGCGCCGGATTCCAATGCCGAATCGGATACATTTGGAACGGCGGGTCACACGGATTGTGCCCGGTAATCAAATGATACAGCGTTGCGCCGAGGCAATAAATATCCGTGCGCGCATCTGTTTGCCCTCTGCCGCCGAATTGCTCCGGCGCTGCATACCCTTTTGTTCCCAAACAAACGGTATCCGCTAAATTTTTCTGCTTATATTCCCGCGCAATGCCGAAGTCAATCACCTTAATATTTCCGTCCAATTTCAGCATCAGGTTGCCGGGTTTCATATCTCGATAAATAATCGGCGGCGTTTGCGTATGCAAATAATCCAACACATCGCAAATTTGCTTTGCCCATTCAATGACAAGGTCCTGCGGCTGGGCGCCGTGCTCTTCCAGCACCTTGCTCAGCGGCTCGCCGTCGATGTAGTCCATGACAACATAAATAACCTTGTCATATTCCAAAATATCCACAATTCGCGGCAACGCAGGGTGGTCAAGCCGTTCAATAAGATGTGCCTCCGCCATCGCACTTTGCACAACGATTTCGTTGTTTTCATCGCGGGCGTTTTTTTCGATTTCCTTGACTGCCCAAGTTTTATTCAGGCGCTTGTCCATTGCAAGGTACACACGAGACATACCGCCCTTGCCAATCAATTTCAGTATTTCATATTTGCCCTCTAATACTGACCCAATATCTGCCAAAAGAAGTGCCTCCCCTTACTCTAATTTCAACAACAACGCGGTAATATTATCCGTTTCACCGCGTTTTTTGTTTTCCTCAATTAACGCAGTAATCCGTTCTTCCATATCCGCCTCATCTACCAAATTGCGCGGTGCAAACATACTTGCAATTTCCTCAGGCGTAACCAAATGACGAAAACCGTCCGAGCAAAGCATATACACCTTGCCTTCGGCAGGCGTACCCATCAGATAATCCGGATTTACCACCTTGGATGCACCGATGCATTGCAGCAAAACACTGCGGCGCGGGTCAACCGCCGCCTGCTCCGGCGTCATTCTGCCTAAGCGCACCTCATTCGCAACGACCGTTTGGTCGGTTGTCAGAACCTTTGATTCCCGGTCATCAATTTCATACACGCGGGAATCTCCGACATGGCCGATAAACAAAGCTTTATTATCAATCAACAGCAAAACGCTTAAAGTCGTGCCCAACTGCACCCCGATGCTTTTCCCATACTCGGCAATGCGCAAATTCATATCCTGTATGATTTCTTCCCAACGCGCACGAATCTCGTCCGGCTTGTAGTTTTGCAGTTGTAAAGGCAGTTCGTTGTCATACCATCGGGAAAACGCTTCCACAACGCTGGCGCTGGCTATCTCCCCTTTGGCAAGACCGCCCATACCGTCGCAAATTACCGCCATAACCACTTTTCCGAGGTCTGTTTCGGCAACTTTGACGCACAAGCTGTCTTGGTTTGTATCTTTTTTCGTACCGATATCTGTACAAACCGCAGTCAAAACATTCACGGCTGTTTCCTCCTAATTGATATGGAAAGTGAAGTCTTCGTTCGCCAAACGTAATTTTGTTCCGTCAAAAATTTCGACCTCGGTCAAAATCGGGATGGCACGGAAATTTACATATGTCTTGTTGGTAGAATTGTTATCCACAATAAAATAGCGATTGCCCTTTGTCAAAATGTCCGCATGGCTGCGGCTGACTGCGCTGTTGTCCGACACAAAATAGTCACAATACTGCCGCTCTTTTCCGATGCGGAAAGAGGGCTTATCCACTGCTACACGCTCGCCTGTTTTTTCTCGAATCAGATACGGGAACATCGGCTGGTGTTGCATTTGCTGCATCGGTTGCCCACAGGAAAGACAGAACTGCGAGCCCTGCGGATTTCCCTGCCCGCAATGCGGACAAAAATCCTGCGGCGCAACAGGTTGTTCTTGCATCGGCGCGCCGCAATACAAGCAGAATTTAGACCCCTGCGGATTTCCGCGACCGCAATTCGGGCATAAATCCTCCGGTTGCGGCTCCGGTTGCGGCTGCGGTTGCATCGGCTGTCCGCAGAATTGACAGAAATCCGAGCCTGCGGCATTGTTCTGCCCGCAGAACGGACACGGTTGTCCGCCGCTGACCGTTCCTTCCATAGGTGCCCCGCAATACATACAATACTCTGTGCTGTCGGGATTGGGTTGCCCGCAAGATGGGCAGGGTATCATTTGCGGTGGAATTGGCGGAGTGTAAATCCAAGGGTCTCCGGACAGCATTACCTTTTGTAATGCAACCGCCGAAAACGGTTCGCCGCTTTGGAAAAAGTCAATATAGTCCATAATATATTGCTTGTCTTCGTCTTCATCAAAGACAACGCGATAGGGTAAATCGCTTAAAAACACAGCAGGATTTACAGCGGTAACGCTGTTCATCACCGGCCAATACACAAAAGACATCATCCCGCTTTGCGGCTCGACCATAATGCAATTCATATCTAAATAGATATTATTTGCGTCCATATAACTTTTTTCGCAGTCACGAATCGCCGGCAGCAAGCAACGAAGCAAATTCAAAAACATCGTTTTTGTAACTACGCCCGAATAGTACTCCTGCAAGGTTATCATATTCTCAAATGTACATTTGAGCGCGACTTCTTTTTTGCTCTTGTCTAATCGAACCGGCATCAAATGCGGAAACATACCGCTCTCAATCGCATTCATTTCCCGTTCATTCAGCGCTTCCGGATAATCCAGACGGTTTTTGATAATGTACTTTCTGCCGCTTACGGCTGTTGTAATTTGTGCCATATCTCTTACCCACTTTCGACAAAATCATAAACCTTTCTACATAATTTCTCACGATATGATAATTAAATAAATTATATCGAAAAAAAATCGCTTAGACTATTCTCTATTAGGGTACAAATTCACCTTTTTTTCACATTTTTTTACATTTTTTGCATTTTTTAAAAAAACCGCCCGATTTCGGGCGGCTTTACAGATTTACTTTTTACTCTACCCCTGCATCGGAATCAATTCCGACGCAGATTTATTTCCATAAATATCCGTAACGATAAATTGGCAAAAATAGTTTTGCGCATCGGGAATTTCATGCAGTTGTAAATAACCTGTATCCAAACGCATACTTGTTCCCGCACCTGTTCCCGTATCCTCCCAGGAATAAAAATCCAAAAGTGCGCCGTTTTCGCCCCGCGTAAGACGACGAACGCTCCCGACAAAATCCATCGTTTGATAATCGTAAATACTGAGTTCCTGTTTTCCGGCAAATGCGCCTGTCGCCGCACTTGGCATCACCTTGCGCACCGTTCTGCGGTTGCGCAAAAAAAGTATACCCGCAATTTGGGCATTGCGGTACTGTGTCTTGCATACTGCTTCCGCATTTCGGACAAATTTTCATAAACTACCTCTTTTTATAGTTCCTTAACCGTCTCTGTGACGGTTGTTGTTGACTCTCGATGCAACCGTTCCGACAATCCGCCGTCATTCAGGTGCAAACCGAACACCGCTGCGAATACAAGCGTTATCAAAACCATAATGCCGATAATGCCCCAAAGCCGACGCTTTTTTTGCCGATTGCCTTTGTTGGCAACGGGCGCGGCATTTCGGGCAACATTTTCATTTTGTGTTGTTTCCGCATCCAGACGCTGTGTTGTCCCCCTTTTGGAATCGGTAGAAATGATTTCACAAAGAACAACCGTCGTATTGTCCTTACCGCCGCGATCCAGTGCTGTTTGCACCAAACGGCGGCATACCGTTTCCATCGGCAAATTTTCACACAAAATTTGCTGAATTTCACGGTCTTGTCTTGCAACATATCCGTCAAACCGTCGCTGCACAATAAAAAACGGTCTCCCTGTACAGCCGGTACGGTTACTGCGTACGGTTCAATTTCCATTTCCTCCGGGAAGATGCCCAAATGCTGTGTCAACTTATGCTTTTCGGGTCGTTTTTCGGCTTCCTCCTTCGGTAAAACACCGCTGTCCACTAAGGATTGTGCCTGCGTATGGTCTTTGGAAAGTTGTGTCAATATACCGTTAGACAGCCGATACACACGGCTATCCCCGACATTGGCAATCAAAAGATTGTTTTCCCGAAAAGCAAGCAAGGCGAGCGTTGTTCCAACGCGCGCCTGTTTTTGCCGCGCCAATGCACAAACGCTGTAATTCGCTTTTTGCACCAATGCATTGACGGCAGGATAGGAAAATCCGGACTGCAACAACGCCGACGCATCGGCACAGAACACATCTGCCGCCGCCTGCGAAGCCAATTCGCCCGCCTGCTCACCGCCCATACCGTCAAAGACCGCAAAAACATTTTGCACGGACAGTTCGGCACTTGCAGAAGCCTGCATTGCCGAATGCACGGTTTTCCCGTTGATATAGTAATTATCCTCATTGTTTTTCCGACGCTTACCGACATCGCTGACGGCAACTGCGCGTATTTGATTTGTGCTCATTTTCGCCCTCTCTGTTATGACGACGAATGTCGAATTTTATTGATGCTGTATACCATCAGCACAATAGAAGCCACAAACAAAATAAAACCGCCTATGATACTGACATAGTAACAAAGCAAAGCGCTGAGCAAAATCAACACGATACTGATTACAAGCAAAGCAACCCCGTTGTTTTTCTTCGGTGCAACCATCTGCATTTGTGCAGGCAAAGGCGCAGGCACGGGCGTACCGCCCTGATTTGCAATCGTCTGCGGTTGTTTTGGTGCAGGCAGCGGATTTTGCGCTTGGCTGCGCACAGACGGCGTATTCGGTACAAAGGATTTTTCCCGCATGCGTTGTTCAACATCAATTTCTGTACCTTTTGAAAAACGAATCGAGCCGTGCTTCGGCCGGTCTGCCGTCGGCAAAGGTCGTTCTGTTTCACTCGGGCTGACGACGGTTTTCTGATTCCCCAATCCGTTTTTCAAAACCGATTCCAAAGCCTCTCGCATTTCCTTTGCGCTTTGATACCGCGCCTGCGCCTGAAATGCGCACGCTTTTAATACAATTTTATTCAGCACGGGGGAAATATCGGGAATCGGCGGAATGGCATCGCCGCGCATACGTCGGATTTGCGCCGTTTCACGGTCGCTGTATTTTACATTCTGCGGCGGCAACGGTAAAAACGGCGTACGATTATGATTCAATAAACGATACAACACGATCCCGAGAGAATAAATATCCACGGTTTTGTCATATTTATTGCCTTGGTATACCTCCGGCGCCATATAGGTATATGTACCCTTTTGCGAAAGTGAGGACATCGTTTTTTCCATTTGCCGCGCCACGCCGAAATCCCCAAGTTTGAATGCACCTGTATCGGCAATAAAAATATTGTCCGGCTTAATGTCGCGATGAATAATATTTTTGGCTTCGCAAAGTTCTAATGCGCGGCACATATCTATTCCGAGCCGAATCACATCCTCTTGGGTGAATTGGTGTTCGCTCAAATATGCCGTCAGCGGCGTTAAAAGTTCCATACGAATAAAAATCGTATAGCCTACACCGTCCTCGTGCGGTACAATCGAATGGTCTTCATAGCTGACCACATTACTGTTGCCGCGCAAAGACGCCAAAAGTTCAATTTCCTTCACGAAATTCTGCGCGAGGTCGGTATAGTATTCGCTGATACTGTTTTGATCCATTCCCTCGCTTTGCAAGCTTGAAACATCGTTGCCCGTTTGCGGAATTTCGATCACCTTTAACGCGGAATGGTATGTAACGCCAAACTCCTCGCGCCGAATTTTATATACGCTGCCGAAGGACCCGGCACCGATTTTTTCCTCTATGTACCAGTTCCCGAAAATGGGCTGGTTCAGTTCAGTTTGTTGCATTTTCCTGCTCCGCTTGACTTAAATCTATATTTGCTATCTCCATTAGCATTTTCGGTAATTTGCGAATGACTGTTTCTGTCTCCTCCGTTCTATACCCTTCAAAAACAACCGTATCTATCAAATCCTCATCCACAAAAACAGCGGCATTGTCAAACATAGCCCCCATTGGGTAAGGAACCGCAAGATATAAATGCGTCTTATTCTCTTTGCGTGGAAAATACCCCATTAACATGACTTCTGTCTTCTGCTCCGCTTTCAGTTTAACAATACTGCCAAGCGGTAAAAGTGTGAAACTCATTCTGCCTGCTCCTCCATTTCCCTTTGCGCAAAATTGATAAAATCTTGCAGAACAGCCGTTGCCGCTGTTTCACCGAGTTCATCATAAGTTTTATAAAATCTTGCCAAATTCTCCGTAAATGCAGTACTGACATCGGTTTTATAACCCGCAAACAGTACCTTTTCAATATCCCGGCAAGCTACAAAGCCCATGCTTTCACTATTCATAAAACCAAGCGGCAATTCTACACAAATATACCCTTGTACCTGTTGCCCGCCGACAGGCTGTGCGCTGTACCCGACAACCAGCAGTTGATGCCCTTTCACTTCGACAACCGCACCAATCGGAAGTTCAATTTGTTTCATATAGCATTCTCCTTAAAGATCAAAAGCGCTGTCAAAATATCCGTTTATCGCACTGCTTGCATCTGAAAAAGCACCGTTAATATCCCATCCATATATAACTTCAAGTGCAGATGTAATCAGGCTGATGTTGAAGAAAGAATCTACCATTTGACACGCGACATCTACAACGGCTTTTCCTAAGGTAAAAAAGTCTTTTCCCAATGACGCAATCGCACCGACAATATTTCCTTTTTCTAAGTTTTCGAAGAGTTCGCGTTCGTATTTTTCCCCTAACTCTATATACTTCGGTATAGTTTTTAAAGTAGTCCAAACAGCGTTTAAATATATATTGCTCTCAACAAACAGCCCAAATACAAAGGAAAGTGTGTCGATACCTGTTTTCCAATCAAATTTCCCTTGGACAATTCTTTTCAATATTTTGATAACATCTACAAAATCTTCTCCAAATACTTCTTTCAGTGTTGCTTCCAGAAGCTTTTGCTGTTCTTCGGTCAAATTTTTGTCATAAATATTATCTAAATAATTCAATAAATCTGCTATCGAATTGATTTTCGGCGCGGAAGGATTCTTTTGTGTAGGAACGGTTTTTATGCTGCTTTCATTTGAATTTGCAGCGTTTCCGCCGATAAATTTCGCCAACTGCGAATCGATAGACGAAAAGGATTCCCCTGCGTTAATCGCTGCTGCCGAAGATTGCTCCAAAAGCGTGACCAATGTTTCGGACGATTTTGCAACGGAATGAATTTTTGTGCCGAAATTGTTTGCCAGCCGATAGCTCCAATTCGTGTTAACCCGTTTCAGCACGCGATCCACCTGTTTTAGTGTTGTTCTGTATGAATCACTGATTGCGCCTAACTTTTCCCCCTGCGTTTTCAACAATTCGGGGGTAAGTTTGATTGTCTTATCCATTGCCATATTTCATTTCCTCCACAAAAACTATTCTTTTTGTTCAGAGTCGTAATATGTGGTCAGCTTTTCTAAAAACACTGTTCTTTCATCATCGTTCATACCCAAAAAGAATATATGATCTATCGCATCATGATTAAAGAAAAAGGTTGTTTCAGGATTGATAAATCCTTCGGGGTATAGTACAGACAGATAATCATACTCCGTATTTGTTTGCAAATCCGTTTGTTTCACACCGATAATCATCAAACGTTTTTTACCGTTTTTTAATAAGACTACCGACCCAATAGGAAGTAATGCTGAGATATTCATAAGTTTTCCTCCAAACACTTATTTAAACCATGAGGCAATCGCTTTGCCTGCACTTTTTATTCCGTTACCGATTGCTTTCACTCCACCTTGCACCGCATCAATCACCGTATCGGACACCAGTTCGGAAAGATCCTTTCCGCTGATTTCTTTAACCGCCCAATTCGCTGCCATTACAACGCCGGTCCCAATAGCGCCTACCAAAACAACCGGTGCGCCGGGGCCCAATACCGCCCCGACGGCTGCTGTCGCCAAAACGCCGGTACCAACACTGACTGCCGTTTCACCGATCGTCTCCAAATACATTCTCCAGTTTTTAAAATCGCCGTTGTATTCGTCATAATTTCCAATAAATTTGCTTACGCCGGTTAAGGCAACGCCGCCCCATTTTGCTACTGCCGCAATGTTATTTCCAACTTTTTCCGCACCCGTAAGATTCACAGAATTGTTAGAGCTGTTAATTTTAAATTTTTCAAGCTGCATCGCCAGATTTTTTCGAAACCCGATTGCGTCCACAGTTGAGTTCAATCCTAATAGGTGAAATTCTTTCCCGTCAAAGATTTTTGCCCCGGTTTTTGCAACATTTCCGATTAAATCTAATAAAGATTTACCGGTTGCAAATTCGTCGCCCCCGAAAGCACCGTTCAAAATAAATTCAGTCGTTGCCCCGGCGATGCCAAAAACGCCAAAAAATTCAAAAAGTTTGGTGTACCATTTGTCTTTTTGTGTAGAATCTTTTTGCTTTTCCGGATTTACAACATTCGTTTGCCCTTCGCCGGACGTCGAACTGCCTCCACCGACATATTTCGCCAACTGTGCATCCACCGTAGTAAACGATTCGCCGGCCGACCGCGCTGCCTCCGCTGATTGCGCCAGCATAGTCACCAAATTCTCGGACGCCTTGGAAACAGAATGAATTTTTGTTGCAAAATTGTTTGCCAGACGATAACTCCAATTGCTGTTCACTCGTTTTAGAACACGATCGGTATTGCGCAAGACGGAACGATACTGTTCGCTGATTTGTTCTAACGCTTGGCTTTGAGCGCGCAGTTCTTGCGGGGTGAGTTTTATGGTTTGATTTCCGCTCATCATGCTCACTTCCGTTTATTCATAGTTTTCATCGGCTACCGCCGCCACCGCCGCCGCTGCCGAATGCGCCGCTTCCGCCGCCGGCAGAAAAATTGCCTTCCGCATTGTTGGTAAGACTGTCCATCCCGACAATTTGAATGTGATTCCAAATATCGTTAATCTGCTGCCATGGTGCCGGCTGTATAATTTTAGAGGTAATTTTTGTTACCACATCTTTTAATTGCCCCACTACAGATGCTGCCGGCACGACAGTTCCACTCAACACATTGCCGATAAGGTCTTCAACCTCTTTAAATAATCCTGATATTTCGTTCTCGGCGCTTTCCAAAGCATTTGCTGCATTATTCATTGCGTGATAAAACGCCTCGGATTTATCCTGTAATCTATGGATTTTGCTTTTCAACGCTTCGGCGTTGCTGTTTAACATATATTTTTCACGGCATTTCCAATTCGTATGGTTGCGGATTTGATTTAACTGTGCTTCCGCATCGGTAATACGCGCGTTGGCTTGCCCGGCTTGATAGGCTACATTCTTGATCTTGTTCGTATCCAACACCAGCTTGTCTGCCATAATAACGCCTCCCTTTTAATTGATAACCGCTCGGATAATTGATGAAATTGTTCTTTCTAAATTTGAGAATTTATCTTTTGCCGAATTGATATAGGATAAATACTCGTACAACACATCAATCAATTTTTGCGATTTTTCCATTTGCTCTTGCAGTCGTTTGATAAAAACCTCACTGGCAGCGCCTGTCCAAGACGGTATAATCTGTTCGATTAACGCTTCCGTTGCATGTTGCTGCGTCTCTAATTGTGTAATCAAAGACCGTAATTCCCGTGCATTTGCTTCTAATCCCGTAAAATCTATAGAAATCAATGCCATATAAACTTCCTCCTATCCAAATTATTTCGTCTTAACGAAACCCGCCGCCGGAAGCAATTGTTTCTTTCAATTTTGCATCTACTTCCTGATATTTTCTTACCGTTACTCTAATCCGGCGAATTTGGTCTTGAATCCCGTTTTGTAAGCCTTGAATTTCTCTGCGTAAGCTTGCCGCTGTCCCCTCAATACTGTGTGCGATTAATCCACTGCTTTCTGTTGCCGTGATTAAAATATGTTGCAGGCGATAATCGGCGTCTTTCAAAACTTCGGAAACATTTTGTAAGCGGGAAATATCCCGTTTCGCTTCATTTTCGTCAATCGTAATATTTCCGTTTGCATCACGATATGCCATAGATTTAAACTCCCTTCATCTCTAAAATACGGATAGCCTCATCTCGGAAAGTCTCCGGTGCAACAGCGAGTAAGGATTCCCCCTCCATTTTGTATACTCCGCCGTTATACACGCAAAAAGCGACAATCGGAAGCGGCGCACCTGCATTTGTGCATTTTAAAATCATAATTTTATCCATTTTCTCCGGTTCAATCGGTGCGGCAAGAGATTCTTCACTTCCCGCAACTGTATTGCGAAGAATATCCGCATACAGTTCTTCAAAGGAATCCCAAGCTTCTAATCGAACCTTTCCGTCTAAAAAGGTAGCTCTTGTCACTTGATTTTGATAAAAATGGAATTTATACAAACTGTGTGATACGGTTTCGCCTTGTAAAATCAAGTCTAAACTTGACTCCGCATTGCCGAAAAACAAGGGCGTTGCAATTTGTCTTAAAGTTTCGTCCAATTCTAATTCTCCGCTGAAATCCTCCGTTAAAAGACCGCTGTTTTGTAAAGATTCCGCCGCTTGCTTGGCAAATAAATCGTAGTTTGTCTCAATATCTCCAACCAATTTAAAGTAATCATAATCCATATATTCCGCTTGCATCAGTTGTGCCAAATAATACAATGCGTCATAGGATATTTCTACTGTGTTTTGCATAAGATTCCTCCGTCTCTGCTTTATATATTTTCAAGCTCATGCTTTATAGATAAGTCCAAATCTCGATATTTCTGCGCGAAATCATACATTGCATCCGACAAATCCTTCGTAAAATTCAAAATTTCCGAAAATTGCCGTTTTAACCCAACAATTTGTGCCGCACAGGCTATACCGGCCTCGCCTTGCCAATCGCCTGCCATAGCATATACCAACTGTTCCGTTTCCGCCATGGTTTTCTGCATAACAGAGATATAACTTTGCATTTCATGGACAGAAGCCAACATCGCATCATAATCGGACTCCATTGTCATACAATCACCTCAACCAATAAATTGCCGAAAAAGAAGTACGCTGTGTACTGCTTTTTCCGAAATTTATTCCCATATCCCGGCGGAAAACTCCGCCGGGATATTTCGATGGAATCAACCAAAGTTGTTCATCGTGGTTGCCAACTGGCTGTCGGTGGTTTCCAACTGCGTTGCAGCGGTATCCATCAGTTTTGCATAGTCATCCAACATTTCGGAGAAGTTTGCAAAAGTGCCCTGCATGCTTTCATACTTTGCAAGCAACGCATCCTGTGCAGTACCTTTCCAAATCTCGTTGAGCCCTTGCATCAAAGTACGCATTCTGGTCATTGCGTCATCATGCTGCTGTTTGAGACCTCTGAGTTCGGTGGATTTCCCTCTCAGCAATTCCGGGGTTACTTGAATGAGTGCCATAGTGTTTGTCCTCCTATAAAAATATATTTATGTTCAGCCTTACGGCGAAACATCAATCCTCTGCGGCGGTGACAAGATTGCCTTCCAACACCGCCTGCGCCGCCTCGGCTTCTGCCTCTAATGCGGCATTTTTGACCGTATTGAACAATACAGTCAATTTGGAAAAATCCTCTGCGCTTTTTTGAAAGCCGCGTTGAATTTCCACCATTTTTTCGGCAAACGCATTTGCCGAAAACCCGCGCCAGCTGTCCTCCAATACAAGGCCTGTATTTTTCAAGCCCTGCATCACCTCGGTCAGCAAATCCGTAATCTCTGTCAACTTTAACGAATAGTGATTTAACATATCCGACAGCAGTAATTCATTGGTCATATGCTTTCCCTCACCCGATAGTCAGTTTATCACCCGACCAAATGCCGGCCGTTTCCAAGTTTTCCTCCGGCCGCAATGCCCTGCCGAGTTTCTCCGATGTCAGTTTTGTACGGTTGGGATGAAAAAAAATCCCGTTGTTATAGTGGCTGACGGTTTGAATAATATCGCCGAGCAGTTTTTGACACGGCACATCGTCGGGCATTTCCAAATCGTAAGAAAACCGTCCGAATTTATCTGAAACCGTCACAATAATCTTTGCCATACTGCGCCTCACATATCTGTAAATTGAATTTCTGCCGTGCCCGCATCGGTTTCTGCGAGCACGCGGCTGTCCCTTAGTTGCAACTGCCCTGATTTTGTATCGTATGTATTACACATACATACAGATGCATTCTGCAAGAGCACCGCAAGAACAACTGCACTTTCTGCCGATGTCAGCCCGTATTCGGACAAAACCGACTGTGCTTTTTCGGTATCAAACGCTTCGATTTGTGCACGCGCTTGCAAAAAGACAGCTTTCGACAGCCGAATTTCGTTTTGCGGGTTCTTTGCCTGAATTCGCTCCGCGCTGTTCAATTGAAATAAAGCATATTGCGTATGTTGGGTTTTCACAAGCACTACCGCTTGTTCGGAATCCGCCGTGCAGTAAAAGGTATGCTTTCCGTAGGAAGGAGAATGGATTTTGTAAACCGTCAGTTGCGGTGTCTCGCAATAGGTGCGCAGACAAGCGGCTAATTGTGCGTCAATTTTCGCTTCACCGCTGACGGAAATCTCCGCCGCGCGCATTTTTTCTAAATTCTGTAATGCTTTTTTGACCGACTCTGTAATATTTTTTTTGGCGTTTCGGGATTGCTTGACGCCGTAAAGGCTTTGATACCCGCACAAAGCGGCTGCAACACAGAGTTCCTTTTCCGTCAGGGGAAACAGACGCATTGCCTCGCCGACCGGCGCAAACTGTGCAAGAACTTCCGTTTGCAGCCGTAAGGCATACTCGGTCTGCGCAATGCGTTTCCCGCAATATTTACAAGTATCTGCGTGCAGCATATATGCGTTCTTCTCCTTACGGTCAATACATGGAACAAACTGTTGATACGGAATGTGTGCAGTCTTTTTTCGTGCCATCGGATTATTCCCCTTGCTGTAAATCTGCAATTTGTACGGTTTCAACCTGATAATCCTCGGACAGGACTTTTAAATATGCGGCAAGATTTGCAACCTCTAAATTCTCGTAGGCGCCCTGCACCAACTGTTCGACCGCCTTAGACTGTGTAACGGTATCACTGATTTCCGCACCGGCCGCAGCCACCGCGGCAACCGTACTGCCGGTGGAATCTGCAAGATACTTTTGCACAAGGGCCAAGGCGGCAATACGGTTTTTGTTTTCATTTTCGATTTCCGCAAACCGCGACACAACTGTATTGGTACGGTAAGACAACTCCTCTAACAATGCAAAGGCATGTGTCGCGGTATGCAGCGCATTTTCCAAGCCCTCGGCAATTTGCGGATATTCCAAAGCCGCTTGCAGTTCTAAATCCTCTGCAATTTCATTCTGCAATTTTTTTGCACGGTACAGCATCTCTTCCGCATTGTTTTTGGTGCGGTAGAGAATGTCTGTTGCCGCTTCCATTCGTTCGGGGTCTAAAACAAACTTCGCCATATCGGACACTCCGTCAACTCATAATCTTTATGCGTTCACACGCACCGTTAAAATATGCCCAGCCGTTGCCCTCGCCGCAATCGGTATCGCGTTCGCTGTATTTCATATTGTTCTGGAACATCGGATACTGCCCGACGGTGCCGCCGATTGCCAAGGCATTCTGCCGTCCGACCAAAACACGCGTCAGACTTTCGATTTCGTTTAAGCGCGCCAAATCGCTGCTTCGCACAGCGGCAAATAAAATCACACCGAGATTGTCCGCCAAACGCGCAATGCGTTCCATTGTATTTTTCTGCTCATTTTCCACGGTTTCAATAAATTCGTTCAGGTCGTCAATCAATATGCAAATTTGCTTTTCACGCGTGATGAATTGTACCTCGTCAAAAGCGCCTTCTTCCTCAGCGCGTGCGGCTTTTTGTGCGCGTTTACGCGCGTTAAGCATTTCCACGATTTCATCCAACGCCGCTTTGACCGCTTCGCCGTCATGCGGTTCTGCATAGGCATAGACCGTTTCGCGCACGCCGGAAAAAGTCGCCTTTTCGCTGTCAAAAATGAAAATCTGATTTTCGTCTTTTTGCCGTAAAACGGTGTAGATATTATAGAGCAATCGACTTTTTCCGACGCCGACGCCGCCGGTAATCATATAGGTATAGAATTTTTGCAAATCCGCATAGGCCGGGGAAATATCGGAGAATTTGCTGCCGAGCGGCACCGCATTTCGCCGTTTGTATGCTTTTTCCATAGAGACGACCGAAACACTTTCGCCCATGACGGGGATGGGTTTCGGCAACGCGCCGTCCCAATGTTGTGCCAATTCCGTGCAGAATTGCTTCACATTCTCTGCGCGTTCCATATCATTTTCACCGTCGGCATACATTGCGGTTTGGAATTCCAACGGCGGTGCGCTCTTGAAGAAGGCACGCCCCGCAATTTTCGGTAACGACATCCCCTCCAACCGACCGACAATGCTCGGATAATCGCCTTTATCCGTCAATTCATAGGCAACGGCACCTTTGATATTTGACAACACCTTAAATTTTACGCCGGAGGTGCTGTTGGCTGTATAAACCAAATAGATACCGTAGGTTGCGCCTTGGCTTGCCAAACGAATGAAAATGTCCTCCATATCGGGGTACAGTTCAAACATAGAGACAATCCCGTCCACGGCAACCACAATCGCGGGTATTTTATCCTCTTTTGCCACCTGACGGTATGCACCGAGCGAACCGACCGCATATTTCAAAAAGGCGCGCTTGCGTGCTTCGATTTCCCCTGCCATCAGTTGGGCAAATTTACTGAATTTTTCCTCTTCCGTATCCAAGGCAATGCCGCCGACATGCGGCAAATCCGCAAAAACGCTCAGGCTCCAACCGCCGCAGTCCAAAATATAAATATTGACATCCTCCGGGGTGTAGCAGCGTGCAATCGAGCAAATCATGGTTTTCAAAAATGTGGTTTTTCCCGTGCCGGGCGCGCCGTAAATGCCGTAATGCCCCTCCGTGGAAAAATCCATATACATAACGCCCTGTTCCTGCCGCGCGGGCGCATCGTACATACCTACAGGCACTTTCAGCCATTCCGGTGACGCGCCCCATTGCGCACCGTCAAAGCCAAAGCCCTCGGTAACGGTCTGTAACGGCAAAAGTTCCTCCAAATCGGGCAACCACGGGCCGGGCACTTCGTCAATGCCGTTTGCATCGGCTACCTGCTTGATGTATTTTACAAGCGCGGTAATCTCTTCCTCTTGCGCCTGTTTCTTTTTATTCTCTTTGACGGTGTTAATACGCCGCCCGCTCCATTCCACAATGCGCACCTGATTGCCTTGCTTTGCCGCGCCCGTATTGGTCGGGTCGTATGCCGCGCCGCTCCAATAGGATTGGAACAACTCAAACACTTCGTCCATACCGACCTGCACATAGCAACGCCCGGGCTGTGTAATCATCGCCGCATCAGGTTTTTTAATCATTTCACGGCTGTCGCCCGCATCCTGCACTTTCAAGCAAAGTTTAAAGCGGGAGTTACTCCAAATTTGGTCATCGACCACGCCGCTGGGTTTTTGCGTCGCAAGCACCAAATGTATACCGAGGCTTCGACCGACGCGCGACGCACTGATAAGCCCCGCCATAAAGTCGGGTTCTTCCTTTTTCAATTCGGCAAATTCATCCGCCACAATAATCAAGTGCGGCAGCGGTTGAGAGGCTTTTCCCTCATTAAACAGTTTTTGATATTTGTTAATGTGGCTCACATCGTACTGTGCAAAAATACTGAGGCGCCGTTTGATTTCGCTT
The DNA here is from genome assembly GCA_004555265.1 of Ruminococcus sp. Lineage (GTDB taxonomy): Bacteria > Bacillota > Clostridia > Oscillospirales > Acutalibacteraceae > Fimenecus. The sequence continues at coordinate 10,468 of SFIQ01000008.1, read as the reverse complement.
TCCAACGACACCAGCGAACGCTTAATATTCGACCCGATATTGGTAATTTTTCCGACAACATGCGGCAAGCCCTCCAACAAGTTCGCCATACCGCCGCCTTTGTAGTCAATCAAAACAAACGCAACATCATACGGGTGAAAGCAAACGCACATCGATAAAATCCAAGTCTGCAACAGTTCACTTTTGCCCGAACCCGTTGTCCCCGCCACTAAGCCGTGCGGGCCGTGTGCGCGTTCGTGAATATCCAAACAAAAGGTCTTTTCTCCTGCGAGCACCCCGATCGGCGCCGCCAAAGACTCATACGGTTTTCCCTGTTCCCAACGCTGTAAAACCTGCAACTGTTCCAAGGTATGTACGCCATACCCTTGCAAAAAGGTCACACTTTCGGGAATATCTGCCTGCGTGGAAAACCCAATCAGTTCAATCGACGCCAAACGCCTTGCAAAATAGTCGAAGGCACCGGTGTCTAAACTGTCTGCCGTAAAAATAAACTTGCTGTTCACCTTATCGCGCCAATAGGCCACGGGATTATCCTGCATTTCGATGATATAGTTGCAGTTGTTCGGCAGGCTGTAAATATCGTCAAACAAAAACAGCGAGGTCACGCCCATTTCCGGGCGGTTGAGCAGAAGATTCTGCATAATTTCCTCGTCTTCCATATATGCCTTGGAGCCGAGAACGAAAATATAATACGGAATCGGCAACGAAGCCTTTCGGCTGATGGAATCCTTCAAATCCCGCTTGCGGCTTTTCAGCATATCGTTAAAGCTTTCGCAAAGCGCGTGCGCCGATTCCTTGTCAAACGCCAAAAAACGAGTTTGTCGGTTATCGTCCCAAATATGCGGAAGCCACCGCAGACTTTCCCATTCCGCTTTTTCTTCTTCATCAAAAATGCCGACAATCCGCACCTCATCACTACAATGCATGGTTGTCAATTCCATCAGCATATTTTTGACCTGCCGAATTACGCGTTGGCGCGCACCGATAACCCCGACGGTTGTGTCTTTGCCGAGGGACACACGGACGGGAATATTGTCAACGAGTTTAGACTCCTCCACAAGCATTGCGGCAAATTCTTTCTCGTCATCGTCTTCCATTTCCACACCGTATGCCTCGCCGCGGTCTTTTACAGAAACGCAAAGCGGCTCATAGCCCATCCCCAACCGCACATCTAAAAAGTCACGGTCTGCGGGCATTCTTTCCCACAAATTACGGCGCAAAGTTCGTGCAATATCCACACAATCGGACGGTGCCGGATTTTCATCGGTAATAATTTTTTTCTGTTGCTGCGCAACGGATTGAATCCGTGAGCGCTGTTCTGCCAAATAATTTCCAAAGCGTTCTGCGCGCTCGCGTTCATACTCTTCTGCTTCTTTTTTATTTCGCTTGTTACCGGAGCGCTGTGAAATAATATTGGTCGCGGGCATCACCAGCATCGCGGAACGCGCCGCCAACATTGCCGGAGACATTGCCCCCATCATCATACTGCTGCCGAACATTGCGGCAGAGCCGATTAACGAACTTGCCATCCCGCGCGGTGCTTTATACCGCTGGCCTTTGGAGGGCGGCGCCGCCAAAACAATATCGTCATGCGGCATTTCCTCTTGCGTACGGGGCGAACGCCTGTATATCGGCTTATCCCCTTGACGGTAACTCGGCCCTTTTATATTGGCGTCATTTTCCGGCAGGGAAACCACCTGCAAATCGCCGCCAACATTGCCGAAATATAAACTGCCGCTTTTCAAGGTGACGGTATAATTTAAAACGGACACCGTGTCGCCGGATTCCAGTTTGCTGCGCGTTACGCGCAACCCGTTCAAAAAGGTCCCATTGGTACTGTTTCGATCCTCAATATAGTAGACACCTGCCTCGCGGCTGATGGCAAAATGTGTACCGGACACCATTGGATTGCGTAAGATAAGATTGTTTTTTTGGTTTCTGCCCACAGTAATGGTGCCATTGTGCGGCAGTGTAATGGCTTTTGTCCAATCGCCTTTTTCCGCATCCACAATAATTTGGGCATTTTCAGCGGAATCCACCATATAAATTCCGGCAGCGGAAATGCCCCGTTGCGAAAATGTCAGCGGTTTTTTACACTCAATATTCACTGCACCGTTTCTGCTCTTCACTGAAATTTGTTCAGCCTTATACTGTTGGCAAAAAATCGTATCTTTCTTAGAAGAACCGACTGTAATTTCACCGTTCTCCGTCAGTTTACGCTGCGTATGATGATCCCCGCAGACAAAGGAAATCATATAATTCATTTCTATCCTCCGGAAGCATTCGCGTATTCCCTTTCGGATCTGCGTTTCGTTTCCCTATCTCAAAATCTAAAAACGCGAAAATACTATTCTTAATTATACTGATTTTCAAAGTTCATGCTATTCTCTATTAGGGTACAATTTGCAAAAAATCTTAAAAAATTTGTAACTTTTCAATTTTTTGACATTTTTTTACATTTTTTGTGAGAATTTCCGAAACGCATATTGACAATTATCGGTTTTTTGAGTATTTTTAATATAAGATTGCTTTAAAATAACATAAAGAAAGCAACTCTTTTATGCTGTTTGCGGTCGCTTTTCTTTATTTTTGAGATAACCGACAGTACACACTCGGCAGAGGGGATTATAGAGAATGGAAAAGACTACACAAGAATTGATGGAAGAATTGCAATATCGAGAACAGCCCGTTGAAGTGTATTGGGAAGACAATGCCGTTTCGATGATTGAAGTCAATCTGAAAAATTTTTGGGCGGATTTGGTGAAGCGTTCCGGCATGACGAAATCGGATATTATCAATAAATCCGACTTCGGTTATGTCTATTTTTATGATGTAATCAACGGTCGAAAAATTCCCTCGCGGGACAAAATCGTGAAACTGGTTTTGGCAATGCACCTAACCTTAGAGGATTGCCAAACAGCGCTTAAATACAGCGGGCGGTCGGTTCTGTACCCCCGCGTGAAGCGCGACAGTATTTTGATTTACGGGCTTGTGCACCGCCTTTCCGTATTTGAGGTGTCCGAAATGCTCGCGGCAAACGGCGAGGCGGATTTGTAATGTGCGAAACCGACACTTCCTCGTTGACCGAGTACATTGAAAACACGCTGCGCACAGAATATGCCTTTGTCCGCACACTCTCCGACCGCGCCATCGGCAAAACCGAACTCTACCGCAAAAACACAGGCGAGTTTTTGGTAAAAATCACTTCTTACCACCGAAACGACCATGTTTTTCGGCTGTTACGGGGAAAAGCGCTCCAATCGCTGCCCAAAATTTATGAAGTTGCCTCCGCGCAGGACGCCTTAACGGTGTTGGAAGAATATGTGGACGGCAATACCCTTGCAGAGGTGTTGGAAAACGGCACATTGCCTACGGGGCGCGCCGTTTCGATTGCCTTGGATTTATGTGCGGCGCTGAAAGAACTGCATACACGGAATATCATTCATCGCGACTTGAAGCCGGACAACATCATCATTCGCCCCGACGGGCACGCGGTTTTGATTGATTTCGGTGTGGCGCGGTTGACCAGCGACAAAAAACGCGGGGATACCATGAATCTCGGCACCATCGGCTATGCCGCGCCCGAACAATTCGGCATTTCACAGTCGGGGCCCACAACCGATATTTATGCGTTGGGCGTTGTTTTGAATGAAATGCTGTTGGGCGTACACCCAACCATTGATATGCCAAAACGACGGTTGGGCAGAATTATCAACCGCTGCGTGACGACACAAATTTCCAAGCGATATCCTTCCGTACAGGATTTGGAAAAAGCGCTTTCGTCCGTTTCTCACCAACGATAAAAACACAGCAGGGATTTCCTTTTCAGGAAATCCCTGCTGTTTGTTTTGTTGTGCATTTGGGGTTGTGTTTGTAGGGGCGCCGAGTCGTCGCCCCCTACGCACGCATTTCATTTGATTTTTCAATCGGAACGGTCAAGACCGTTCCGCGAAATGACATCGCATTTTGTCGGGCGAACACAGTTCGCCCCTACGAATTGTAGGGAACGACCTAAGTGTCGTTCCGCAAAATTACAGAAAAATCCACGGGGCGCCGAGTCGACGCCCCCTACCCTCCGTCACGCGCTTTGCGCGCGCCACCCGCTGACGGCGGCGGTCTCCCTCTGTCGCTTCGCGACATCTCCCTCACACTGTGAGGGAGTCGACCCCAAGGAATGGGGAGGTTTACGGAACGGTCAAGACCGTTCCCTACGCACGAAACACAACACAAGTGTAGGGGCGATTCACGAATCGCCCCTACGCATGAAATCAATCGTGTGCATGTAGGGCGGGGGCTTGCTCCCGCCGCGGGGTTTGATGTGAATTGACGGCGGGGGCAAAATTCTCCGAATTCGGGCACTTTGCGGCGGGAGCAAGCCCCCGCCCTACCGTATAAATACAAATCTAAATAAAAATTTATTTACGCCGCAGCCTTTTCCGCAAACGAAATACGGATTTCGCCGACGCCGCCGTCGATGTCGATTGTATTTATGCCGTTGCCGCGCACCGCGCCGTCGGGCAAATTCTCGCCCTCCAAGATTGCCGCACCCACGCCCTTATCAAGTTCAATGCGGTAATCGTCTAAACTTCCGACAAGATTGAGATATGTTGCGCCAACGCCCATATCCAAGTCACAGTCGCCCGTTAAGGCGCTTGTGAAACGCAGTTCGCCCACACCCATATCCAAATCCAAATTGTGCAGCGTGCCGTTTTTCACGGTCACCTGCCCTGCGCCGCCGCTGATTTTGGACGAGCGGGTGGCTTCAAGGGTGTCGATTTGCACCTGACCTGCGCCCAACTCCAAATAAAGGTCCTCTGCCGCAAGGCGGTCAACGGTTACCTGCCCCGCGCCTGTTGTGATATTCGCTTTTTTGAAAGTGCAATCCGCGGGCAAATACAGATTTACCTGTATTTTACCGTTTGCGTTAGAGTAATTCCGTTCGGTATCCGTAATGACAAGACAGCCGTTTTCTTCGGTCACTTTTAAGTATTTGTTGTTGCTTTCCACGCGGAAGGTATCACTTTCCGAAATCCGCAATTTTGCCGCATTGATGTCCAATTTCAGTTCCTGTATATCGCCCGAAACGGTATAGGTTTGCATTTCGCCCACCGCGTCTTTGTTATCAAACACATTGGAAACCAACCCGAGCGCGCTGAAAATACCGCTTAAAATACTCACAATCAAAAACAGCGCAAACGCCATTGCCAAATATTTTATTGCCTTTTGAAAACCTGTCATTGAATTTCCACTCCTCCGAACATACCGCTGCCGTTTACATATACCGTTACGGAATTTTGCGGGCTGTTGCGGTGTTTTTTATCGGACACGCCGCCGAAAATCGAATTGGAACGCACTTTTACATTGACATTAGCGGGCAAGAATATATCCACGCCACCGAACACCGCGCTTGCGTTAATCACGCAGTCTTTTTCAATAATCGCGCCGCGCAAATCGCATTTTACGCCGCCGAATACTGCGTTCAGCTCCGCGCCGTTGAATACCTCGTTGTCAAAGTTTAAGGTTTGCCCCGAAAAAGCGGCAAAGCCGTTGGCAACGCCTGTGCCGTCTGCTTTCATTTCTGCCATTATTTTATCGGATTTGCCGCCGAACACGCCGCCGAAGATACATTTTATGCCGATGATGATAATCACAGCGGGGATTGCCAATTTCCACAGCATAGAGAAATCGAGAACATCCTGACAGCACAAAAGCAGAAATACGCCGATTAAAAGTCCTATAAGATTTCCTGTTTTTTCACGCTCGGTGATAAGTCCGACGGTGCAGGGAATTATGATGAACAGCGTCCACCAACCGTCAAAAAAGATGTTAATATCCACAACATCAAGGGCGTTCAGCGCGAACACTACGCCGACAGCCACCAAAACAACACCCCACAAAATACTGTTTACTTTACGCATAACCGTTCTCCTTATAATGTTTCAAATATTTTTGCGCCTTTGGCTTGAATATAGCGGTAAAGCACGGCGGAAAGTACAATGAGCAACACCGCCGACGCCGCAAGGAACACCACAGGCGTTAAAAGATTTCGCAGGGCGTAATACAGTACGCCGAACGCAATTACAACTACCCAGCCGCCGAACAAAGCGAGCATTACGCTCATACTTTGCTTAATTGGCACAATTTCGTTGGTCCAGGTAAGGTTGGGCATTTTGAGGTTGAAAAACAGCCCTGAAAGCGCCATAAACCAAACAAATGCCGTAACCGTTACAAGCAGTAAAAGACATTCGCCCCACTGCAATCTGAATACCCATTCCACCGCCAGCGTCAGCAAAACCGTGGGCGGGAGTGTCAGGTACAAATGCAGTTTCAGCTTTGCTTTTAAAGGCTGAAAAGGATTTATGGGCAGAACCTGCACAAGCCAAAGATTTTTGCCTTCCAACGAAACGGACGGCGCGGTCATATCGCACATAGAGGTTATCGTACAAACCGCCGCCGCACAGAACAAGGGAATCAGGTGCAGATAGCCTTCAAACATGCCGTAAATCATTTCTCGAAGCGCCGCGCCCTTTATCAATAATGCCGCCGTGGCAATCAGCATAAACACAATCCCCAGCCCGCAGTTGAGCATATAGGTGGGACTGCCGAGGAAACGGCGAAGTTCTTTTTGCAGTAATGCACTGTCTGCTGTGCCCCGTTTTGCCGTTTTCTCTTTATATTTTTTCTTCGCCGTGCCGCGGTTCGCGGTTGCCAAATGCAGAAAACTGCGGGCAAGCACAAGATATACGAGCACAAACAGCACCACCATAATTCCCGTGAAAATCAGCATGGACAGTAAATCGCCGTCTGCACCCCTTCCCATACAGTAAAACGGATACAAGGCGTTTTTCACGCCGTTCGCCACTTTTTGGGGATTGGCAAGAATGCTTTGTAGCGCGGTATATGCCTGTGAATACACATAATAGTACGCCGCCAAAAAGACAAGGGACAAAATCACCGTGATGATATTTTTCCGCTTTAATTTACTGCTGACTGCCGCCACAGCAAAGCCCAAAATGCACGAAAGCGCCAAAACGAACACCGACAGTATAAACGGCGAAAGCAATGCGAACACACCGCCCGCCACAGTTACCTTTGCTTTCAAGAAGAACACAATCAAGGTGGGAATCATCACAATCAATTCATACATCAACCCGATTGCAAAAACGCCCGAAAGCCTTGCTGACAGTATTTTTGCAGGCGGCACGGGCAGGGACAACAACAAATCGTTGTCCTTTGCCTGATAGAGCGTGGAATAGGTGTTAAACACGCTGCCGAACACGCCGAGTGCTACGGCAATCAGCCCCATTAAGGCAAAATACAGCCAGCCGAAGCCGATTTCGTAAAGCGGTGCGCAAAGCATATTGGCCGTGACATAAAAAATACTGCCGAGAAAGCCAAACAACAGCAAATACAGAACCGCAAAGCTGATGATACCGCCTTTGGTGCGGTTTTTGCCGCTCTTTTTGTCTTTGTACAGCCAGGAGAACACCTCCATCATCTGTTTTCTGAACAGCGCTTTGGTCATTGCTCTCCCTCCAATTCCAAAAAGACATTTTCCAGCGACGCGTCGCCCTTAACTTCCTCCATCGTACCGGATTTAATCAGCTTGCCGCCTTTGATAATGGCGACCTTGTCGCAAAGCTTTTCCGCCACCTCCAAAACATGGGTGGAAAAGAAAATCGCCCCGCCGTTTTTGCAAAGTTCACGCATCAGTTCTTTCAAAATGTGTGATGCCTTCGGGTCAAGCCCCACAAAGGGTTCGTCCATAATCAGCAGTTTCGGCTCGTGTAAAAGCGCCGAGATAACCGCCAATTTTTGCTTCATACCGTGGGAATATGCGGAAATGGGCTGTGCCAAATCATTGGTCAATTCAAATAAATCGGCATATTTGCGGATTCGTGCCTGTCTGTCCTCTGCACTTACGCCGAACACATCACCGATGAAATTCAAAAATTGAATGCCCGTCATAAATTCGTACAAATCGGGATTATCGGGAATATACGCAAGCTTTGCTTTGGCGGCAATGGGGTTTTCTTTGACGGAAACGCCATCGATATACACCTCACCGCTGTCGGATTGTAAAATTCCGCAGCACGCCTTAATGGTTGTGGTTTTGCCTGCACCGTTATGGCCGATAAAGCCGTAAATCTCGCCGGGGGCGATATGTAAACTTAAATCGTCCACCGCTTTTTTCTCTCCGTAGGTTTTTGTTAAATGTTCAATGTTCAGCATGCTAATTCTCCTTTGAAACCGTATTTTTTTCGCTTTGCCATTCTTTCAGCGCGTCCTTGACTGCCTCTTTCACCACAAAATAGGCAATCGCGGCGACAAACATAATCCCGATGTCGTATAAAATCATTGTTGCAACCGCACTCATACATTCTCTTCTTTTCTGTCGAAATTCAGATACGGTATATCGTTTACCGCACCCGCAAAATCTGTTGACGGCTGTACCGCACAACTGTCCTTTTTGCCGGATTTGAGCATCATCAAAAAGCCTGCGAACGCCTGACCGAGCATTTCGGCAATCTGGTCCTCGGAAAAATCGCACACACGCATGGCGCTCATTACACCCAAGCCGTAAGCGTGCACCCACATCTGTTGAAACATCGTTTTGGCTTCGTCGGGCATAAGCTTGTAATCTCGTTCAATCAGGTTGACGCAAATATCCACCATACCGCCCAAGTCCTGCATTGTGTTGTCAAAACTGCGGTTTTCCTTATGCTCCTGCATAAACAGCAGTTTGAACATTTCCGGCTCGTTCACGGCGTAGGAAACCATTAACATACCGATACGCTTAAAGGCGGGAGTATAATTTTCAAAATCGCCTGCATACGCTTCAAACTCACGCAGGGCAATCCGGCGAGCCGCATTTTTTACCTCGTCCATATTTTGATAGGCGGTAAAAATCGGCCGTGCGGAGGTGCCCAACGCGGCGCCCAAGCTCCGTGCAGTCAAAGCACCAACGCCCTCTTCTTTGATAATTCGCAACGCCGTTTCGGCGATTTCTTCTTTTGTGAATTTCGGTTTCGGCGGCATATTTTTTCGCTTCCTTCCCTTTGAAACATAAAATTTACTCAATGCAAAACGCCGTTATGCAACAATGTTTTGCAACTGCGTTTTATTATAGAGTAAAAAAATAAGTTTGTCAATAATTTATCAAAGTTTTTTCAAGAATTTGTCGAAATTTTATGTGGCGGGGCAGGCACACCCGTTCATAGGGGCGCTTTCGCGTTGCGCTCGCCCATTGTCATGCCTGCGCGAAGCGAAAGATCTCCAATAGCACAAAATAAACCTGCGCGAAACGAGATTCTTCGCCGAACGGCTCAGAATGACAAGCGGGCGATTCGTGAATCGCCCCTACGCACGAAATCAATCGTGTGCATGTAGGGCGGGGGCTTGCCCCCGCCGCGGGGTTCGATGTAAATTAACGGCGGGAGCAAGCCCCCGCCCTACCCTGTAAAATGCATTTCGTGCGTAGGGAACGGTCTTGACCGTTCCGTAAAATTATATCAAATTACGCGTGTGAACACAGTTCGCCCCTACGAGTAGGGAACAACCGAAGATGCGTTCCGCAAAATTACATCAAAATCGACGGGCGGGCGTGGAAACCCGCCCCTACAAACGGGGCGACGACTCGGCGTCCCGTATCCCCTCCCTCTTAGAGGGAGGTGGCTTTTGCCGCAGGCAAAAGCCGGAGGGAGAGAAATAAAAAATCTCTCCCCCCCCGATTTTGTTTACGGCTTGGAGCGCCGAACAAAATCGACCGCTTCGCCCACAAATGTTCCCTTTTTCCGCCACCGGCGGCGGTCACATTTGTTGCCCAGAGGAGGGCGGAAACGGCGGGCGATTCGTGAATCGCCCCTACGCATAAAATCAATCGTGTGCATGTAGGGCGGGGGCTTGCTCCCGCCGCGGGATTTGATATGAATTCCGAAACGGGCAAACTGTAATGCGTACGTAGGGGGCGACGACTCGGCGCCCCGTTATTCCTCCCTCTGGGAGGGAGGTGGCACGCGCAAAGCGCGTGACGGAGGGAGATTGTAGAGATTTTCTCTCATTTCCTGAAAGCCGGAGGGAGAGAGAAAATATCTGCTTGTTTCTCTCCCCCAGTCAAATGCTGCGCATTTGACAGCCTTCCCCTCTCGCGGTACCCGATTTTGTTTACGGCTTGGAGCGCCGAACAAAATCGACCGTTTCGCCCACAAATGTTCCCTTTTTCCGCCACCGGCGGCGGTCACATTTGTTGCCCAGAGGGGGCGGAAACGGCGGGCGATTCGTGAATCGCCCCTACGCACGAAATCAATCGTGTGCATGTAGGGCGGGGGCTTGCTCCCGCCGCGGGGTTCGATGTAAATTAACGGCGGGGGCAAGCCCCCGCCCTACCCTATAAATTGTATTTTGTGCGTGTAGGGAACGGTCTTGACCGTTCCGTAAAATTATATCAAATTACGCGGGCGAACACAGT